>DMST01000141.1:5108-5495 GCA_003454975.1 Cytophagales bacterium
AGCCTTAGCCCCTCTTCCTATACTCCGTCGGAGCTACACCCTTCCGAGCCTTAAAACTGCGGTTGAAGTGCGTCAGACTCGGGTAGCCGGACTGAAAGGCCACCTCGCTGACAGGCATACCTTCTGCCAGCAGCAGTTGGCAAGCCTTCCCAATGCGCAGATCGTTGATGTATTGCAAAGCCGTTTTGCCCGTCATCTTCTTGAAGAACCGACAAAAGGCTGCCTCACTCATGTGCGCGAGGTCCGCCAGGTGGGCGATGGTCACCGCCTCGGTGTAGTGGTCGTGGATGTAGGTGCAGACCTCCCCGATCCGGCCCTCGGAGCTGCGGCTACGGTGAGGCGCGTAGGTGGCCGAAGCCAAAGGTCGGGCGGGTGCCTCCGCCAGCG
>DMST01000141.1:5535-6543 GCA_003454975.1 Cytophagales bacterium
GCCTCCGCCAGCTGATGCAGCAGGCCGAGCAGCGCATGGTACTGGGCGAAGCCCGAAAGCTCCGGCAGCTGCCGCAGTGCACCATCCATGCTCTGCGCCGTTTCCGGCGAAAAGTGTAAGCCCCGATCTCCTGCCTTCAGCATCTGCCCAATGCTCCCCAGCTCCACAATCTCCATCGACCGCTGCGCAATGATCTCCTGCGGAAACTGAATCACCACCACCTCCATCTCCCGGCCATCCTGATGGTAGGTCTCATCCGAGATTAGCGTATGCGGCAGATCCGAACCCAGAAACAGCAAATCGCCCTCGACGAAGGGCTCTGTATGGTCTCCAACCAAGCGCGTACCGCGCCCCCGTACCACGTAGCTGATCTCCACCTCCGGGTGGTAATGCCAGTGAAATCCAAACTTGGCCGACCGCACCCAGTAGCACAGAAAGCTACCCGCCACTGTGTCAAAACCTAAATGCTGAAAAGATGGCTTCATGCCAATGTGCTAATTTGGAAATGTGTTTATGTGCTAATGTTTCAACTGGGCATTATTTTGAGACTCGAAGTTGGATGTTCGAGATTGGAAGTTCGAATTCCTTTCACTGTCGCTACGTATTGCTGTCGCGAGACTGTTGTCTCGTGACTACTCTTGTGGGAGTCTCCTGACTCCCCGAACGCGCCAGCGTTCGCACTACCCGCCAACCCGCTAAACTTAGCTAAATTCACACACTAATTTAACTCATTAAGCTGATCAAGGGCTATGAATTGCAAAAATAGTGTCAGTTGTAGTCAAAAATGTCCCTGGGATACCGGCACCAATTCCCCAGCTTTGTAATGTGCTTTTGAATCCTTCCCTTAGTTAGGGCCGGGATCGCGCACGACAAGGTGTCAGCAGGGTGAAGGGGTTCAAATACCTCGTTGACCGGCAAGAGACACCGCCAAACACACCAATCGGGAACCTATGCACACGAACTGGAAACCCTTTTTGCTCCTGACCCTACCGCTGCTGGCGGGGGCCT
>DMST01000141.1:6603-6940 GCA_003454975.1 Cytophagales bacterium
CAGCGGGCCGGAGCAGATGCGCATCTCCTCGTGGGTGAGTAGCCCGGCGGAAACGGAAATGTTTGAGCATACGCTCGATGCCTTCCGGGCAGCGGAGCCGGAGGTAGCTTTTGACTTCGAGCCCATCCCGGGCAACTACTCGGAGAAGCTACAACTTATGCTGGGTACCAACACGGGCCCAGACCTCTTCTACCTGAAGGGTTACATCGCCCCCTCGTTTATGAGCTTCGACATTCTGGAACCGCTGGACAGCTACACGGCCGCCGAGCCAGACATTAATCTGGACGACTTCTACCCCACCCTGCTAGCGGCATTTCAGCGCGATGGGGTGCAGTAC
>DMST01000141.1:6987-7429 GCA_003454975.1 Cytophagales bacterium
CTACGGCCTCCCCAAGGACTTTGCGCCCTACGTGATGTTCTACAACTTAGACCTGCTGGCTCAGGCGGGGCTCGACAGCGTCCCCACCACCTGGGAGGAGCTAGAGCAATACGCCACCGCGCTTACGCAAGACACCGATGGCGACGGCGAGACCGATACCTACGGTTTGGTGATTGAGCCTTCTACGGAAATGCTGATGCCCTTCGTTTTCCAAAACGGTGGGGCCTTCCAAAATACTGACGGCAGTTTGGGCATCACCGACGAACCCTTTATCGAGGCGTTGGAATTCTACCACGGTCTGTACGCCAGCGGCAAGGCCACCATCCCTACGGATGTAGGGCAGGGCTGGAACGGCGATACCTTCGGACGGGCGAAAGCCGCCATCTGCTTTTCGGGGGGCTGGCTGATTCCCTTCCTGCGGCTCAACTACCCCGCCCCGAAC
>DMST01000062.1:0-21277 GCA_003454975.1 Cytophagales bacterium
AGACGCACCGGCCAGAACCTTCCCTCTTGGGAAGGAACCCTGCTTAAAGGGCTAGGCGAGGTAGTCCCGCTATTGCTATCGGGCCTGCTGCTCATCATCAGCTGGCATACGATTCAGGAATGGACGTACCCTGCCGCCGTCGCATTGATCGTGCTGCTCCTCGGGTGGGGCCGTTGGTTCCGCACCCAAAATACGGTGGGTTGGAGCTTTGTACCGCTGCTTATTTTAGCCACCGGCTGGGTGGTGGCTGCCAACGAGGCTGACTCCTTCAGGGTATCGGAGTATCCCCGGTACGGCCAGGCCGTAGTATTTTGTGTGCTACTAGCCCTCTGGGGCTTCCAGTTATTGTTCGCTCGCTATAAGCATACGGGCCACTCTACCTACCCCCTAGCCCAGTTTTTTCGCCAGGTATTCTCACTGGCTATCCCCATCCTGATCCCGCTGGCTTTTCCCGAAACTGCCTCAGAATGGATAGGCACCCACCTCTGGCTGGCCGTACTTGTTGGTTATGGCCTCTACCGTGCCAAACCGTACGCCAGTTTGCGGGTCTTGCTCGTGGTTTTAGCCCTCGTGGGTACCGCCTTCATATTTGTACCCAGTCCGGTGGCCTACGCTACGCCTCTCGCCGTTCTGGGCATTAGTGCACTCATTATGGTAGCTGAGAAGGCCTGGCGAGAATCTAACTGGAACACCACTACCTTACAACCCCTCTTGCATTTGCTGCCCTACTGCATAGCCTTTAGTATTGGGGAGTTGGTCTTACTACTTTTGCAACCTCTGAACGATACCATGCTTTCGGCAATCCCTCAGGTGGGTTGGACAGCCGCTAGTGTTCTATGGATAAGTATTATGGCTAGCCAAAGGCTCTCTTTCATCCGGCATCAACTCCCCACGGTATTAGTAATAGGTATTCTCCTCGCCTACAGTTCGGCTCTCGTGTCACTGGTGGACACCTTCATTGAGATGCCCAATCATACCTATGTCCGGTTAATGATAGGGTTCAGTGGGCTCTTCATGGGGGTATGGACGTACTTGTTCGTCAACCGCGGCCCGTGGTATACCCCCGAAAAACCCCAACGATGGAACCGCCACATGGTGGGTTACCAACTCCTTTGGGTGCCCGTATACCTTACCGCATTTTCCATAGTCGGCAATATAACCGGGGCTTTGTGGTCCTTCTTTATGGTAGCCCAGGGCATCGTACTGCTATTCCTTGCCTTACGGCGCAAATCCGTCCTGCTCAACCGAACCGCCGTATTCTTTTTTGGTGTCTCCCTACTCAAAATCGTATTCTGGGATACCCGCAGCTTTGCCACGGTACAGAAAGTATTGGTCCTCATCGGCATTGGCGTGTTACTACTGATAGGCGCCTTCCTTTTTGTACGACTGCGCAAACGCATGGAAGAAGCACCCACCGAAGAAACCGTAGCCCGCAAGGAACCCTAGGCAAGAAGAAAGGAAAAGGTATGGAACGTGATTTCCTACTACAGGCGTGTGTACTTCCTTAGCATTACCTTCCTTTTGCCATGCTGGATTCCTGGGAGTCGGAACCTGCCCAGAGGCGTCCATTCTCCTGTACACTGCCCCTACGGCGCTGAACTTATTGTCACGGTCTGGCCAGCATTCCAGGGTATATCCATGCTCCTGCTAGGCGAGAGCTACTGCATCGTGTAGGCTTTCTTCCAGCGACAATACACCCGCGAGGTAGGCGCTGGGGTCAAAAGAATTAGGGAAGATGAGCGAGCTGGGGTAAAAGCCACCAAACCATACAGGAGCAATAGTGGGGGCAGAAAAAGGACAAGCAAGACCCATGGAATCTTCCTTGGTATGCAACAAGGTACAAAGGATTGGGGAGTCCCATGATTTATCACTGCGGACACAGAGTCTCGCTGAGAGGGCACGGAGGAAAGTAATTGTCAGTTGTTATCGAATTTCAACCATTTGACAACGTGAAACTTAAACACCCTCTTAAGAGAGGTTGGTAACATTTCAGGTAACAAAAAGCTAATTCCTGGCTATTACCTTCAGTTTTTCCAAAATGTAAGGTCCGGTTCATGTGGTACGGTACGCAGGAACACTGCTCCACAAGTTGGGCCATTCCCTACCAAGAAATTGTCTCTCTTATGAAGTGGTGACCCAACGAAAAGCTGAATAATTACGCGAGAATTACAACTCTAGGAATAGCTCTTTATCAAAGCCATTGTAGGGCTCACTGATGTAACCGTGTGGATTGCAGATCACTTCGGTTTCGCCAATGGCATACCGAAAGCAATAGTGAGTATGCCCGTGTATCCAGTAAGTGGGCTGCAGGTCCAGGATAAAATCCTCTAGATTGGAAGCATAAGCCGCCGATACATTATCGTTCAGAAAACGATCCGGCACCGACTTAATGCTAGGGGCATGGTGAGTGACTACTACATTCTTTTCCGTACCACTGCTACGCAGGCTTTCCTCCAACCACCGGCGAGAGGCCTGATGGATCACGTAGGTATCAATGCTCCGTAACTTGGAGTAAGAGGGGTCGCGGCGAATGTACTTGTAGTCGTTCATCATATTTTGGCAGAGCTGACCGTATACCTTAGGGTCACCAAAAAGTGAAAAATCGGTCCAAAGCGTGGCCCCGTGAAAAGTAATATCTTCTATGACGACTGACTGGTCCTCAAGCACATGTATGTGGGTTCCTTTCGCTGCTTCCTTTACCCGGTGTAAAGTTTTCGGGTACGCCCCCTTATAGTACTCATGGTTGCCCAGCACGTAGACAATGGGAATTTGGGGTAATTCATCCAGCATCCATTGTATCCCTTTCACTCCTAGATCTACGTCGCCAGCCAGCACAATAAGGTCCGCCTGATCAAAGGAAAGCTCCTGAAAACCAAACTCACGGTGCAAATCACTGAGTACCTGAATCTTCATGAAGGTAATCTGCTTGGAAATGGCTTCGATAGCAAGGAGAGTGAACTATTTTACGCCGGGATGCAGAGGATAAACCCCAACAGAGAAACCTTGAAGCGTAAGCCAAGGCACGACTTCAGTTTGCCTATCACAACCTCAACGACCCAAAATACATAAAAGCCCCACTCAACGAGCGAGGCTTTTATCAATTCTAACTAAACTACTCTGTTTGCTTTTATATTCTAAGTGCAGCAGGGGCTTCCCTTATGGATAACCTAGCCAACCGCTGCATTCTCTTCTGCTATTGAATCAGTCTCATTCGGGATGTGTTCTCTTATAAGAAAGAATGGCAAGTAACCTTATTCTTATTTAGACCGATTATAAACTAAGACAAATATAGTCCTCTATTTGATCTTACAAAAGGTTGAAGCGAAAGAGATGCAGGCTTTAAGAAAAAGAGGTTATTTGGGGAAAGAACCAATTTCAGGACGGGTAATACAAATTAAAAAAGCCCGACTCATCGAGTAGGGCTTTTTTACTGTATACCTAAAACTATTCTAATAAGCAGAAGGGCAAGCCCATCTGTGAAACGTTCGTGCTGATGAAAGAAGGCAGCGTTCCTACCACTCAAACATGCAACACTGTTGCAAATATAAATAAAAGATCCTTAAGTGCAACAGTGTTGCAAAAACAACGTTCGTGTGATTGATTTGTACCTATTGAAGAATGATCGCCATAGAAAATCCGTTAGGATACGTTCATAAAAAAGCGAATACCATTCGTCATTTGTAAAGCAAATGCCTACGCTTATGTACCCCTATCAGAGTAAACTTGGGGTCCCTCTTGTAGAAAATAGGTACCTTAGTGGAAGTACAAGGAGGCCCTGAAAAGGAGGGCTACTATAGACGTATGAATAGAAAAGTTGTTTTAAAAGGTTGTATTCCGATCCTCTTGGTGTTGCTAATGGCGGCAAAACCTACCCCCTCATTACTGGATGATCCTACCGGTTGGGACCGACTGATGCTGGTGCGCTACCACTGGGCGTGGTCCGATGAATATGAGATGGAAGTACCGGTACCCGAATTTCCCCTCGCACTCCGTAATTTAGAAGGGTCTGAATATACCCTATCCGGCTACTATTTGCCTGCGGAATTGGACAAAGGTGAGATGTTTCTTTCCATGCAGCCGTACAGTTCGTGCTTCTTTTGCGGCGGAGCCGGACCAGAAACGGTAGCCGAAGTGCACTTTAGCGGACGTACCCCGAAGCTCTCGTTGGATGAGGTAGTTACGGTACGCGGCCGATTGGTGCTTAATCGAGACGATTACGCCCACTTATTCTTCATTCTTAAAGATGCCTCCTTGGTAAAGGAATGAGTTGTCGTTGATAGTTGGCCTTGGTGACTTGGATGGCATGCCAACCAAAGCAGGAGAATAGCACGACCATCATAGCCATGAACCCGCCCCATAAGTTACCCCCGGGGAGACACTGGAAATTCTACAGGAACTGCAATTAGAGGCTGCGGCTTTAAAACGGAAGGCCGATGCACTGGGCACCGGCCACCCATCCTAAGCTTATACCTTTACCCCCATCACCAGTACATCATCTATTTGTTCCTCATGCCCCGTGTGCATCCAAGACATTAGGGCTTCGTCTAGCTTTTTCTGTTGTTGCTCCATGGGGCTTTCCGCTATTTCTGTGAGCAATCCACGGAATCGCTTGGTAGAGTACTTGGCTTTTTCTGTACCACCAAACTGGTCTTGGAAGCCGTCCGAAAACAAGTAGAACGTAGTTGGGATCGGCGTGCCGTCTTCTTCTGCTAATGGCACGGTGTGCAAGGAGAAGGTACCAAGCTTGCGTGTACTGCTGGCACTACCGCCAATAGACATGCGATCTGCCTTTACCTGGTGGGTTTCCCCTTTCTGCATATACACAAGTGGATTACGGGCACCTGAAAACAGCAACTGCTTATTTTTAGGATCAATAACCGCCAAGGCCAGGTCCATTCCGTCACGGTTTTGCGAATCCTGCTGTCGTAGGGCTTTGCGCACACTGAGCTGTAGCTCGTCCAAAATCGCCTCCGGCGACTCGATATGCTTCTTCGTTAGTATTTCGTCCAGCAGGCTATTCCCAATCATGGACATCAGGGCGCCGGGCACCCCATGTCCGGTACAGTCTACCGCCGCAATAAAGGTCTTGCCGCTCTGTTCATGCACCCAGTAGAAGTCACCAGATACCACGTCGCGGGGTTTGAAGAAGATAAAGCTCTCGGGTACAAGGGCCTGCACCTCGGGCAGGGGTAGCAGCATGGCCGACTGGATGTCCTTTGCGTATCGGATACTGGACATCACCTTCTCGTTGGTCTTCTCAATCTGAAATTTTTGTTCTTCAATCAGTTCTTTCTGCTGTAGTACCTCACGGGTACGTTCTCGTACTTTACCTTCCAGGTCATCGTACAGAAGCGCATTTTCGAGTGAAATGGCAATCTGAGAAGACAGTAAGTTGAGTACAGAGAGCCGCTCTTGCACGAACATATCAGGCGCAGAATAGTGTTCCAGGTAGAGCACACCCAATAACTGTCCCTGCTTGAGCAAGGGAAGTCCCAGTACATTTCGGGGTTGCTTTTCGGACAAATAAGGATCGTTCTGGTATTGGCCTTCCTTGTGTGGGTCAGTGAGAACCAGCGTCTTTTGAGAGCGCGCCACGTAGTACACAATGGCCCCTGGAGCCAAATGGCGGTGCTCGTCCAACACCAACCCTTGAGCAAAGGCCCGGTGCCCGGAAGTATAGTCAATCTCTGCCTCTACTACCAGCTTTTGCTGATTCTGGAACAGCAGTACGGCCCGCTGGGCACCGGCATTCTCCATCACCACTTCCAGCATCTTCTCCAACAGTACCGCCAATACAATCTCACCCGAGATCACTTGCGAACTCTTGATGATACTGATCAGGTCAATATCAAATTTGTTGGTAGTGGCAGTGGTGCCCTCAATACTGATGGTATCGGCACGGGTTTGCTGGCCCAACCAGCCGCTATGCACGGTTTCCAATTGGCGAACCTTCAGCGAATTTTGCCAACGGCGGTACAGACTGTGGGCTTCCAGCAGATGGTATTTCGCCAGGGAATTATTGCCTTGTTCCCGGCACAAGGAGGCGCTGCGTTCGTGAGCCATGGCGGCATCCTGCAGCATTTTGGCTTCTTGCGCCTGCGATTGCACCCGCTGGTACAGGTCTTGAGCTTTGGTAGTATTACCACTCAATCGAGCCAGCTCTGCTTGGAGAAAGAGATGCTTGTGCAGGAAATTGACAGGGGTCTTCTTAGCCCACTTTTTCAGCTTCTTGCTACCGCTTTTGATGAATTTGCGGGCCTCCCCTTTTTCTTTACTATTCAGCTGCGGGTAACGCCGGGCCTGGATTAAGGATTTGGCATAGTAATACTGTACCAAATCTACGGTGGCGGTAACGGCCCCCAGGTTTTCTTCAAAGGCCAGTACTGCCTCCCATGCCTTGTCTAGCTCATCGAGTATCAGGTGCCCATTCATACGGCCCCATTGGATGGCTGCCAGAGCGGTCTGATTTTTGGCTTCTTTGAACTCCGCAATGAGTGCTTCCTCGTCCAACTCCTTACCGTCCCAGGTGATGAGTTCGGTATCATCTTCGGTGAGCCAGGCCGAAAGCAGGTGAACAGCCAGATATTCGGTGTACTTGGAGGGAATGCGAAGCTTTTCTCGCAGTGCTTTTTGATAAATACGTGCCTGCTCCTTTACCTCACGCAGGGGGATACCGGCCACGTAACTCATCTTAGAACCCGACACGGCCGCGTAAGATGCGAATTCAAAATCGCCGATTTCGAGGCATCGGAAATACAGTTCCTCCTGGGCCTTCACCACATCACGCACCGGCTCCAGCCAGTGTCTTACAAAGTGGCGATGCAGAAAGCCAATCCGGCCTTCTAGTTTGGTAGGCTTCAGCTTCTGCGCCAGCTCCTCGCCTAGCTTACCTAGCTTGTAGCCGTAGTCAATGTTGCCCAGGCCAGCAATCATGTTGAGGGCAAAAGACATGTAGGTATAGGGCGAATAGACCGTATGCCCATTTTTGAGCATCACCTGTACTTGAGCCGGGGCCAGAATGGGTAGGTATTCGGGCCGGGAGAAATAGACCACAATGCCCAGATTGAGAAGTGTACGCTCCATCGCTTCGTGCTCAGGATTGTCGGTAACCTTCAGCTTGAGTAGGTTATTGAGCCCTACGCGATCCAGGCGGAATTTAGCCCCCAAAATACCGATGATCACGTTGATCAATTTGGGTGACTTCAGCTTGATGCCCTGCAAGGCTACTACTTCCATGCCCACCTCAAATGCTTCCACGTACTCTTGCTGGGCCTTGTGATACTCCCCTTTGATTTCGAGGGCTTGTACTTTGTCCAGTGTAGAATCCGCCTTGTCCATCAGCATCTGTAGCCAACGTTGGGTAGATTCATTACCTCCCACAAAATAGGCGTTCTCCAGGGCCGCCCGGTGCAAATCACGAATCAACTCATAGTCGGTTTGCCAGTTTGAATCTGAAAGTAGATTCATGCCTGCTTGGGCATACTCCAGAGCAGTTTCATAAGCCGAGGCATACTGCGCACGCAGAGCGGCTTTCAGGTTGAGGGCCGCTACCCTAACCTTCAATACAGATTCTGAAATCTCGGTGGCTCCAGCATTGTAGGCATTGGTCACATCAAATAGCTGATTCGTGCTGCTGGACTCCGTAAGCTCTTCTTCCCACCGCTGGGCTAGTTTCAGATGTCGCCGGGCCCGCTCCGCATCAGGAATAAGTTCGTAGAAAGCTTTTTGCACACTATCGTGTACAAATCGGTAGCTGGTATACCCAGAGGTCTCACCTCCCAAGGGGACCAGCAGGCCCTCCTGCAAGGCGGGCAGCAGGCGTGCCTGCAAGGCATCAGGTTCTAGTTCGTTTACCCGCAGCAGTAACTCCACCGAGAAGGTATTACCAATGATGGCTGCCCATTGCAGAACGGACTGGCTTTGGTCCGGCAGATTTGCCACCTTTTCCACCATAAAGCCCACCACATTCTCGGTGATCTTTAGGTCATCTAGGGTACTCAGATCCAGCTGCCAACGGAAACCGGTGGCCGTACGGTCTAACTGAATGACCTTTTGCTGGTACAGCGACTTGAGCAATTGATGAACAAAGAAGGCATTCCCTAAGGTCTTAGCGTGCAAACGGTTAGCCAAGGTATCCAGATAGTCTCCCTCCTGCCGGAAGGTATCCTTGAGCAACTCCCGAATGTGCACCTCTTGTAAGGGTGCCAGGGTGAGGGTTTTCAATTCGAAGAGGGTGCGTTCCTCTACGGCCAGGGCCAATTCGGATTGCATTTTGACGAAGGGATGGCCTTCGTCTACCTCGTTGTCTCGATAGGCACACAAGAACATGATGTGCTGGAGATCCGGATCGAGGAACAATTCTTTCAGCAGCGCAATGGAAGCCTGGTCGGCCCACTGCCAGTCATCCAAAAACACCACTACAGGATGCTCGGGCCGCGCTAATACCGTAAAGAAGCGCTTCATAACCAAATGAAACCGGTTCTGGGTGCCGGCCCCATCCAATTCGGTAAGCGGTGGCTGTGGCCCCAGAATTTGTTCCATCCCCGGGCTAAGGTCAGTAATGATACGTCCGTTGCCCCCGATGGCCTCTTTGAGCTGCTTACGCCACACTTTCAGAATGGATTCCGATTCTGAGAGTAGCAAAGTCGCCAGCTTTTCCAGCGCCTGCCGCCAAGCAAAATGGGTAATATTGCGCTGTAATTGGTCAAATTTTCCGGCCAAATACAAGCCCCGTGCTTCGGTCATTGGGCGGTGTACTTCGGCTACCAAGGCGGACTTTCCGATGCCGGAAGGGCCCGCTAGAAACAAAGCCTGCTTGCCAGCCCCTTGAATGCGGCTGAAGGCTTGTAGAATTTGTTCTCGATCTGCATCCCGCCCGTACAATCGCTGAGAGATTTCAAACCGCAGCGGATGATCTTTTTCGCCCAGTACCACCTCGGCAGCCAACTTCTCTCCCTTGGCTACAGGCAGTACAAAACCCAGATCATGTTCCAGGCCTTCGGCACTCTGGTATCTGTTTTCGGGGTCTTTGGCCAGTAATCGGAGCATGATATCCCAGATAATGTCTGGGGCATCGGTTCGGAATTGCGATACGGGCTTGGGACTGAGTGCCAGATGGGCGTGCACTAGCTCCAGCGGATCTTGCGAATTGAAAGGAACGGATCCGGTGAGTACCTCATACAAGGTAATTCCCAGTGAATACAAGTCCGTGCGGTAATCTACTCCCCTATTCATCCGCCCCGTTTGTTCTGGCGAAATGTAATTGAGGGTACCCTCCAGCTGGGCAGGCGGTACGTTGGGCGGTGACTGCAAATCGAACCGGGAAGCAATACCAAAATCAATTAGATACACGGTAAAGGTATCCGGGTCAATCAGAATATTCTGCGGATTGAGGTCGCGGTGGGCAATACCTCGGTGGTGTACTTGAGAAAGAATCCGGGCAAGCTGGGTGCCTATTTCCACAAAATTCTCAAAGGGGATTGGTTCTTCCAGCCCTTTAAGATATTGCCCCAAGGTGGTACCCGGTACGTAAGGGCGCACTAGCATGGACTCCTCCCCTACATCAATCGGCTGTGGAATGCCTTCCACTACCAGGTCTCGCAGCAACGCAGTTTCGTACCTTATCCGGCCCCGAGCGGCATCGTCATGTTGGTCGGCCGGCACTTTGATCACCACCGGATCTTGGGTAGCAGTAGTTACGGCTTGGTAGACGATGGTTTTGGAGCTGTGGTACAGCTCACGCTCAGGTTTGTATCCTCCCAGGGTATCGGGTAACAGCGCAGATTCAGGCATGCGAAAGCGTATGATTAGGTAAGTAGCAAGCCCGAAAGAAGACTCTTCCGGGCTTGAGAAATTCAGTTATTGAATAACAAATCCAGACAATGAAGCCCTATTCACCAGATCATTCCGGTTTGTTGGCGTACCACTTAGGATACACATAGGTGTCGAAGAAATCTTGGATATGCTTCTTCTTCCAGGGCAACCAAAAGTGATCAATCAAAGCGTCGTAATCTTCCCGTACATCGATATTGTACCCAGTACTACCGGGGTAGGCATCTTCTGCCATCCAAACGGAGTGCAAGCCATATCCCCAGGTCATTTCAGGGTTAGTAAGCTTACAAATAGGACCACCGCTGGGGTCTTGCTTGCCCAGGTTATTGGCATCGAAAATCCAGATCTCAGGCCTATAGAGGCGCTTCGCAAAATCGGGTTCTTCGGGATTCATCACGGCATTCATACTACACACGATATAGCCATCACGTTGTGGGTCTACACCGGGAGTAGCGGTTTTCTTAGGCACAAACTGCACCGCCCGGGGGTTCATATCCTGATCGAACTGGTAAAAATCAGCAATGGTCATCCCGTCCGTTTCCACATTCACCAAGGCATGAGTTTGCAGTTGCTCGGTCAAGGTTTTTACCGTTTCAGCCGGCACTGTATTGCCTTCCTTATCCTTGTACATATCGTACACATAGGTGGTTAAAGTACGAGGATCGAGGCCAAACGAGAGCGTGTACAGGTTCTTGATTTCAGGTACGATCTCCGTAGCCGAAATAATATCCCGGTAGGTATACAGACCTAGTTGCCAGGTGTGTGCTCCCACATTGGCAGGGTCACTAGTATCGCCCTCAGCATATAGTGTCTTCGACTTTTCCTGCACTATTTCGCCAGTCTCAGCATTCACTACCCACCTGCCAATTTCGTTGATATCTACTGTACCCACGGCAAACATACCTAGCATACTCGATATCACCGGATCGTCGTTTACGGAGGCAGCTGTATCGTAAGAGCGGAGCCACTCTGCCATGCAAGCCGAAGCATTCACACTCATAAAGAGCGAGAGTTCATTGTTGGGGTTATCATAATTGGCCGAATAGTGTACCGACTCCATAGGAATGGGTTCGGGCATCTTTACCGCAGTAACCGTATCAGCATCCAAGTCCAAATCAGTCCGCTTTATGATATATAGCTGTAGATAAGGCAACATGGGTTCGGCCAATAACTGACGCAGCCATTTATCAATGGTCTCATTTTGCGGAAAGGGGTTGTTCACCATAATGGACAGCGAGGTCTTGAAGTTGCTATCCGAAAGCAGCAAGTAGTCCCGGGTGATCTGGGTCTGGTGCATACACTGCTTGATCTCGATATCCTGCTCTTCCCCGTCCCCATCTTTGTATACCACGCGCCATTGTTTCATGGGGCCTTCCTTCCCATCCCAGCGCAGCAGGTTTACCTGGTTTTGTGGCATCAGGTGTTCAGAGAGCAGGTGCTCAATGTCTTCGCCAACGTGCAGATTGCTCAGGTGTAGCCCACCATCGGTGGCTTCAGTAGGATTGGTGAGCAGGTGCTGTAGGTCTTCCGTAGACTTCTCTTTGTCTTGATGCTCTTCGTATTCCCTGGCCAGTTTCTCTAATGCATTCTCCAGATCAGCTGGGGCATTCATCAGGGCCGACAACAAAGTAGGATCTCCCATCATGCTACTCATGCTCCGGGTGTAGTTCACGGTAAACATCTCCTTGGTCAGCGGATCAAAGCTAGGGTGGGCCGTACTTTCTATCATAGGGAAAGGCCACTTGAGGAACGAAGGCAAAGCGGACCGCCACTCATCGTTGCCTCCAAGTGGAGTCATGAGGTGCATAGATTTAGGGTCCATCTCATAAGGTCTGCCCAAATCGTAGGTTACCAGACTACGGGTCGTGGTATCGCCCTCAAATTTGAAGGGTACCACGGCGGTGTTAATTAGATCTCGCAGCCCCAAATGTAGGCTCACCCGGATCATACCAAAGTTGCTAAATCCCCAGCTGCTGTATTCATCATCTTGGGTGGCCACGCCATCCCGCCCAACAGCCTCATCGGCAATTAGACAGGGCGATTCCATAAGTTTAGATTGCAACTGAGCCGAACCATTGTTGAATCCTAGCTTATACACGATACCATCACATACCATGAGGGGGCTACCGTATTCGGAGTTGTACTCCTGCGAATCACCATTCTGGTAGTATTCCGGATAGGGCAATCCCTTGGAATTCACAGACCCACCAGGCACCGTCCAGTACATATAGCCGTACATATCCTCAGGCAGTTCGCCCTCAGCTACGTGCAAGGTCACATCTATTTCATTTCGTTTCCCATAAATGATGGGGAAGGCATCTGGAATCGAAGGTGTAGAATTGGTAGACGTAGTAGTTGTTGTGGTGGTAGTGGTAGTCGTGGTAGTTGTTGTTTGCGGCTTGGTTTCCACCGTGGTAGTAGACTGGGTGCTGGTGGTTTGTGAAGTAGTGGAGGTAGAAGTTTCATTACCACCAAACACTTTCTGAAACCAGGCTTTCAGTCGGGTTAGGAAATTGCTCATTGCATCTAGGGGTTATTTACAGAGTATATAGTTTCCAGGTTCTTTTGTGAAGGCATCCAATTATATCGTTTACTATCGATTAAGACCTGTAGAATGGGATGAATGGCAGCAAGAAACGGAAAGATGGCCCAATCTTACTATTTCAACCTCTATCAATCGCTCATGAATAAAACCGGTAGGTCTTATGATGGTTAGTCATATAGAATGGATTTCTGCTTGTAGTTCTTATTAATGATAAACCAATTCCCGTCAAGGATCAATGAGAAGCCCCATTATTCTCTAGTAATCAAGATGTTCTGTAATTTGCCACCTATTCTTCACTAGCCATTCGTTAATAAAATGAACTCTCCTCTTGATTCTACTTCTCTCGAACAAAACCAGCTCATCATCAAAAATTCAGAAGCCGAATTGGCAGCCGTTCAAAAGGCTGGTGGATGGAAAAAACTCTTCCGGGAGGCGAAACTCCAGCGGAAGATTAAGGCTTTGCAGGACCAACAGTTCTTCCGGTTGGATGACTATCTGATTGCTACCTCTCCTGAACACCGAGACCTGGTACAGCACCTTAGGTCCCTACTCAAAAATGATCATATCGTATTCTCAGTTTATACCCGCGATATGTCCTTTGGTGGTTCGCACACTACTCGGGTAGAAGGAAACATCCATGACAATGGCTACAGCTATTCGCAGGCTGTTCGTACCAACATAACATGGTTTGACCCCTTCAATGTCTCGGACAACGCTTTCCCCTCCAGCATGGAAGGAGTCATCTCTCACTGGGGGAAAATAGAGTTGGACAAAGCCTCTACAGGCTACGCATGGTACAAAACCATTCCGAAACGATTAGAGGGGTTTGTAACCGCAGAAGGAAACATCGCCATCAAGGTCACAGACCGGGAGAGTGAAGGTTTTTTCTCCAACGGCAAACAGGTCATGGGCAAGCTGATTGCCGATCATTTTCCCTCTGAAGAACGCAACGAGGAATACCAGGAACAGCGCACCATCTGGCAAAACCGCGTACACGATGCTTGGGATGAGCTGAAAAAGGAAGTCTAAAGGTTAGTCGGATTGACGATTCCTGCAATGGTTATTCGGATCCGTAAACGATACTTCGCATGGTACCAAATTGCCATTAAAAATCTGACTCTGGAAACTCAGCTGCATCTACGGATCGCATGAGGGTTGCAGAACCATCAAAGGTAAATAGTGGCTTGCTATCCCTATAGGTAATCAGAACTTGGTATTGATTTTCGGTGGGCTCCAGATAAGCATCTAACTGGGTAACGGTCATAAAAACACCTTCCTCCGCCGCCACCTGAACCGAATTAATCTGATAGGCTTGATCATCATATTCTGAAGTCTGGTAGATGACTGGATAGTAGTCTGAATCTAGATTTTCCAGGTAATTGTACTCTGGATCATACTCCATCACTATATACCACACTTCCGAAGACATGGGTTGCACGAAGTTGCCATCGACATCTTCGGCAATCCAATGCAGTTCATTGTAAGTATCGCTAGGAAACAACCCCATTTCAGAAAGCAACTGTGCTACGCGCGGCTTGCTACCGTAGTCCAAAGGATCTCCCATCAGGTCGTAGTACTTCTTGGCCAGAATTTCCATTTTATCCGCATTGCCACCCGTTTCGCTGGTCTCGAAGTACTCATTGTAAGCTTCCGTCTGTGCCTCGCTATACGCTACCTCACCATTTTCATAGCTAAGGATCGCTGAATACAAAAAGTTGATGGGAATCATACCATCACCATCCGGAGCACCCGTCATGCCCGAGATTTGAGTATTGACGGTAAAACCTTCTCCAATATACTCATCTACCGTCTCAAAGGCAGTCCGGTAAACATTCACCGAACTAGCTGCTTGGTATTCCATCCAAGGGCTACCAGAGGGCAGTTTCACCTCCTGGAGTATAAACTCAAAATCGTCGTTCGGCGAAATGAGTACGTACCATTCTGGACTATAGGCCAGGGTGAAGAAAATAATGGGTAAATCCTGTTCTGCTAAAGGCCACTCTGCAATAGCATTGGGGTCATCATCCGGGAAACGGGCACCCATCACACTATAAGCAAACTCTTGGGGTGTATAGGTGGGGTCCATCACAAAGGTATCTGATACCCCCGTAGTTTCGGCTTCACGCTCCTCTTCCTCATCCTGTGGCCTTTCAGTATCCGAAAATATTTGTGGATCTCCATTTTCGTTTGGGGTGTCAGCGGAATCTTCGGTAGTGCCGCCACCGCATGCAATGAGCAGCGCGCCAACCCATGGAAACAGATAGGATAGGTTTTTCATGGTTAGGTAGGTTTATGATGGAACCTTAAGCTACTGAATGGGAAGGCGAATTGGAAATTTTGCTCTCAGGGAGTTACAGAATTACGGAGTGGGATCGTGATATATAACACCTGCGTTTTCTATTAGCGAATGACTTTTTCTGGTTAGAATATAAGCATAAAAAAAGGCCGGTCAGAAACCGGCCCCTCTTCAGTAGTTGAATTATACTATAATGAATTTTTTATTCTTTGGCTATCTGACGAGTCATGATGCCGTTAGGAGCTATCAACATTAATTGATACAGCCCACTTTCCACGTCGGTTAAATCAAGGGCCTGACGGCCTCCTGCATCCAATGTGATACCCTTCACTAGCTCACCGCGCAAGTTGTAGAGTACCACCCGGGTACCCGCTTCCAGGTCAGGACCATCCAGCACTAATTGGTTTCGTACTGGGTTGGGATACATGGATACGAACAAGCCTTGCCCAAAGGCATGGTTCACCGATAGGGTGCCTACGATCTCTTCCGTTCCGTTGTAGTCTACCTGCTTCAGCTGATAGTAGTTGATGCCCTTCCAGGCTTGGGTATGATCAAAGGCATATTCCTGGGCTACCAAGGTGGTGCCGTACCCGTCCACGGTACCTATCGCCTCGAAGTTTACGCCATCCGTAGAGTGGAGTATTTCGAAATAAGCATTGTTGGTTTCAGAGGCAGTTTCCCAAGTGAGTGACACCCCATACTCAGAACTCTCACCCGCAAAAGCTGCCAGTTCTACGGGCAAGCCTGTAGCTTCGTTAGTAGTACCCAGAGTCTCGGGGCTAAAGCTGGTAAACTGGTTGGCGGAAGTGATGTAGCCTCCCTCCAGCTCACCGGCGGCGGTACCACCCTCGTCTACCCATACACCACCCGTAAAGTGCATCACCGTGAGGTGGGCAATGTCAGAAATACTACTGAAGCTCTCATCTTCCCAATACAGGGTTACCTGGGGTTGCCCGGTACCTACTCTTTCCACATCCCAATATTCGGTACCACTAGGTCTGGGATTGACCTCACTTACCTCCCCGGTGAAAGCCCAATCGGGGCTACGACCTACCGAGTACTGAGCGGTATAGGTGTCCGTAGCCAATGCACTACCAATGTTGGAAATACCGATCCTGGCGAAGACAGATCCGTCTCCCGTTGGGAAGTTAAAAGGATCATCTCCAACCTTAATTACCGGCCCGGAAACATAGCTAGCACCGTTGGGGGTGATTCCACCACCACCGGGCGCGCCGCTATCGCCTGCACCGTTGTAAGATACCGTAGCACCATCCAAGAAGACGATTGGGTTAGAAGCCGAAGAAGAAACTACTCCGTTCACGAAGTTGGCAGTTCCTCCCACCTCTACATCTACACTTAGCTGTACATCAGAATCACCAGAAGCGGTATTGTTCACCGTAAGGTTATTGAAAGTAACCTCGGTAGTAGATCCACTGGCGATAATCCGCTGGTTGCTATTGCCTGTGAACTGTACTGTACTGGTACCAGCATTCAGCGAACCGTTGGTGAAGGTGATATCACCATTGAGGGTTAGGGTAGTACTTCCCAATTGTAGGCTAGTTCCCGCATCGTCCACGGTCACATCTCCATTAATGGTGGCGTTTTGGGAGAAAATCTTGGCTGAGCCTCCGCTAAGCTGCAAGCTGTTGAACTGCAAGTCTGAACCGGCGGAATTGCTAATGGTCTGCGCACCCGTACCATTCAGGATTACCGTACCCAAATTGTCCTCAAAGGCTCCCCCATTCGTTTCATCTACCGTAAAGTCTCCACCTACGGTGATCGTATGAGAGGCTTCTCCAATAGAGAACCTACCGTTTGTAATGGTGAAGTTCCCGTTCACTGCAATGGGGCCGGTAGTGGTGAGTGCCCTACCGGGAGCATCGGCAATGAATACCAGATTTTGGAAGGTGCTTCCTCCTTGGAATTCAATATCCTCAGAGAAATTGACCCGAACAGTGGAATTGGGCCCAGGAATGATTAATCCACCGTTCACAATCCGTCGGTTTACCTCCAGGATACCGTTAAGGTTTAACCCTCCGGTATTATTCAAATCGAGATTTAAGGTCAAAGTTCTGGTTTCGTCTACGGTAAGCTGTGCCCCCATATCGATGGTAAGATTGGCCACCGTAACATCTGCCGTTACCTGCGGGTAGTTGGATGCAGGAAAGATGTTGGGGATAATCACAGTGTTACTGCTATTTGGACCGCTGCCTGTAGGCGAAATGGCCGACCAGTTGGCATCGTTGAAGAAATCATTGTCACCGTTGGCGCCCGTCCAGGTATACAGTGGGTTGTTGTAGAACCACTGGATGTTACCCGAAGTGGATTCAAACCCGGGGGTATTCTGGTCGTCATTCTCAAAGTTGGCCCCCTGCATATTGCCTTCAGGATCTACCAATACTATATCATCCAGAGATCCCAAACGGACTACGTTGTAAGTAGGTCCGGCATTGAAGGCAATCACGTCACCCTTCAGGGCATCACCATCGCTGGTGGTAAATGAGTTTTGGAGGGTCAGGTAAGCCGTACCAGCACCATCGCGGAAAGAGCCATGGTCCAGGGCTACATCGTCATTGCCATCAGCAAGTACTGGATCTATGTCCGTTACGCCGGTAGTCCGGGCCAAAATAGCTCCCGACTCCAGGGTAATGCCATCGCCTCCGGTAAAGCGGACATCGTAGAAACTAGCACCAAAGGTACCGCCGCTAGCCACCGTAACTTCGTAATTACCGGTATTGCCAAAGCGGGTAAGGGTGGCCCGATTGCCCATAGCTCCTGCTAAACGGAACGTACCTCCCGAGAGAACTTGCAGTTCGGTACCGTTACCCAAACGCAAGGCTTCCCCTCCTTCTACAACCATGTTACCGCTGAGGGTAAATATTTCCAGATCGGAACTGGCATCTCCCACGGATACACTGTTGCCCACTAAATCTAAGGTAGTATTGGCCGTGAGGTTTAAGGTATTCGACAGTGCCAAATCTCCTTGCAACTGATACGTAGCAGCAGTTGCGGCATCACCCAATTGTATGTCGTAGTAAGTTACCGCACCTGGAGTAATGGAATAGCTCAGGGCAGCTGCCGGGTCAAATTCAATGGAGTTGGTACCGGTTACAATAGCGCCTGAACTGGCACTCAGGTTTGTAAATCCTTGTTTGAGCAGTAAATCATTGCCGTTGAGGTTCATAGGGCCGCTAGCTGCAGTCAGCGTAAATTCACCATTCACGGTGGTATTTGCCTGCAGGTTTAAGCTTCCTTGTACGTCTACTACCATGTTGTGGAAAGGAGCCGTGGGATTCACTGTTACCAGACCTGTAGGAGAGGTAAAGCGTATGGTACTGGCCGATCCTGCGTCAAAGTTGGGGGTACCTACAAATACCATTGATCCGGCCACTTCAATACTATCTGCCGTACCACGACTTACAAAACCTGAAGTGGTCTCCAGGGTGAGTGTGCCGCTTACGCGAAGGTCGGTATCTACATCTGTAGTATTCAACGTCAGGGAGTTACCCGGCTCAATGGTCAGGTTAGCCACCTCAGCTACTAGGGCATTGTCACTGATCAACGGCGGATTCAATACCGCTTGAGTAGGTGAAGAGGGAATAACCACATTACTGGCGGAAGTAGGTACGATGCCCGAACTCCAGTTATCGCCATTAAACCAATCGGTAGATACTGCACCAGACCAGGTAATCTGAGTGGGTGCTAACCAAGAAATTAGGTCATTTGGATCATTGTCAAACACCTCTCCTGAGAATTCTCCGGTGTAGTCCTTAAACTCCAGGATACCACTGGTACCGTTGGATTTGGTAACGTTGGTAGCACCACCCCCTGGGTTATTCCCAAAGACTACGTTGGCAATCTGCTGGCCATTGCTTTCCAGGAGATCTTGGGTATTCTCAATCCGCAAATATGTGGTACCGGAAGCTCCGTTGGTAAATGTACCGTTACTGAAGTTATCGGTCGGGTTTATGGTGCCGGTTTCGGTCACATAAATACCACTAACGTTCATATACTCGAACAGGTAATGCTGTGCAGCAATAACCCCGGTAACCCGGAAACCATAGCGCCCGGTAGTATTGCTGCGGTGGGTAACGGTGGCTGTTTGGCTGGCAGTACCTACCACATTGATCCTTCCGCTGGGCTGCACTACCAATTGGGTGGCGTTACCCAAGGCCAGGGTACCCCCTGGGGCCGAGGTAGTACTCACATTGAGCGTACCGAAAATATTGATCACATCCTCTGTATTGCCCGCTTCGAGCGTATTCCCATTGAGGTCGAGCGTACCTGCAGTAATGGTAAGTACATTATCCACCGTAAAATCATCCAGCATGGTGAATGTTTTGGTGGCATTGTTGATCTCTACATTACCATTGAAGAATGAACCGTTCGTGCGGATGTTGGGAGTACCTGAGGTTCCAGTAAAAATCAGATCGCCTGCCCCATCAGAAATCAGGTCTCCTGTTCCTGTAATGTCGAGGCTACCCCCAATGGTGGTATTCAGGCTATTGATATCCAGCTGACCATTGGGGATGGTGAGGTCCTCCGCAATGATCAAATCATTTATTTCCAGGTTCAACTTACTTCCGCCAGATTTATCAATCTCTACCCGGTTGAAGGACTGAGTTCCTTCTCCCAAGGCAAGTGACTGGTCTATAGAGCCATCAAAGATCACCGTACCGTTGCGAGCCAGGAAGGTTCCGTCGTTGATTCCGTTGTCAGTATCCCAGCGGCCGGCTGCACGAATGGAGTAGTTATTGGTACTCACATCCAAGGTGGAGTTTGTTATGTACAAGTCGCCGTTAAATTCCACGTCCCCCGCCAGGGTCTTTACATTATCGTTAGTAAGGTCTACCCGACCGTAGGCGATACCCCCGTAAATGGTTTGGTCTACCTGGCCATTGTATAGTACCCGTGAGGTAGCATCCAGCGAATAGGTATCGAAGTTAGCAGGGAAGTTATTGGCTCCCGTCACCCGAACAATCTCCGTCGCTTGTACGGTCATAGTTTGGGTACCTACTCCGTTGGTATTATCAATCAAATAGGATTCCAGGTAAACATCCGCATTGGTGCTTTCCACTACCAAATCGCCCGTCATGTTCACATTGCCATCTTCCTGGGCACCGTTAATGAATCGACCAAGTCGTTTGTTTGAGGGCTCACGGAAGGTGAGGTTATGGAAGGTAACCGGATTGTTACCATTGGTGGTCTGCCGGATGTATTGTGTACCGCTATTACGGGCAAAGATCACCGTGCCTAAAGCGTTGGTATAGGCACTAGGAGCAGAAATCCAGTTTTCACCGGTGAAGGTATAGATGGCATCTGCCGCCCCTTGGAAATTTCCGTTGATGGTTACGTTGTTAGCCCAGCTGATGTTGCCCGCACCCAGTACGGTAACTCCGCTGTTTACTACAAAAACGTCTGCTATCGTTACCCCATCCAGGGTTTTGGTGCCGGTGCCGGCAGCGGTAAGTTCATCAAAATCAAAGTTGGTCACGGTTTGGTCAGCACCATTCAAGAATACCGTACCATCGGTCGCGGTATTGAAGAAAGTACTTCCGGTACCGGTAATGTCTCCACCCACAAATAGATCATATCCACCAGAACCGGGATTTATGGAAGCATTACCCGACACGGTAAAGTCACCGGTAATGGTCATATTCGTTCCTACGAATGTGTAGTCGGCATCACCAATCACGTTGACGTTAGGTACTGTTTCGTTCCCGGTACGGAAAGTAGGGGTAGTGGAGCTTGGCCCAGCCAGTAGGATGGTAATGTCTCCATCATCAAAGTTGGCATTGTTAGAGATGGTGAACGACCCAATCACACCAAACCGCATTCCGGTCTCCGTGATCATGGTACCATTGGATCCATTCCCCAGCTGGAAGTTTCCGGCTACCATAACCGTATCAATGCCGTTGCCCAGGTTGCTATCCCGCATCCGCAGAATACCGTCCGTAATCGTCAAAGCACCCAAGGTATCGGTACCTACTCCGTCCAAGTCGTACGTAGGATTGAAAGGGCTACCCAGGGGAATCACTGCCTCTAAAGTTTCCGTAGGTACACCCGCATCCCAGTTGGTAGCTTCCGTCCAGTCGGCGCTGGTGGTTCCCAACCAAGTAGTAGTAGTCGGGGTAGGCCAGGTAATCAAGTCACCGGGGTCGCTATCGTACGTCTCACCCGCAGTACCCAAGGGCCCTGCTGTATTGGTAAAAGTGATGGCGTTGTTGCCACCGTCTGCCGAGCGGATAACGTTAAAGGCCCTGTTTACCCGCGGGGTACCATTGAAGTTGAAGGTTACGTTGTCAATCGTAATGGCACTGCCCAAGTCTGCCTCTATGCTGAGGTAGTAGTTAGGCCCATTGTCCGTGGCAATCTGGTTCCAAGAGCCGTTGGAGAAGGTAGAAGCAGTGCCGTTTTCGGTAGCTAGGAAAGCGCCGTCTTTCACCTCCAAACCTTCATCACTCAGGTAGTTAAAACTATAGTTGTCCGCCTCAATCGTTGCCCCAGCCTCAATGTCAATATCAATCCGGTCATTGCCTGAGTTACGGGTTACGGTAGCCAGGTTACCGGGCTCCCCGTCAATGTCAATTCTTCCGTATACCGTC
>DMST01000062.1:21318-23856 GCA_003454975.1 Cytophagales bacterium
CTTCCGTATACCGTCAGGAAGCCACCCACTTGCAGCAAGTTCCCATTATCGTCGTCGGTGTTGAAAGCCAATGTAGCACCCTCATCAATAATCAGTCGGCCATTCACCCCAATCACATTGATTTCCGGGAAGGGGTCATCGGTATCATTGTTACCCAGGTTCAGGTTATTACCATTTACGTCCAGCGTACCCCGGGTAATGGTAAGGCCATCCTCTTCCATGTCTGCATCCCGATCCAGGTTATTCTCCCCTTCCACGGTCAGGTTACCCATCAGCGTGTAGGTTCGGTCGGCCGTACCGTCAAACTGTACCTCAGCAAAATTTTCGTTGTTGGTAGTAATGGTTTTAGGATCTGTATTGGTAGCGTAGAACAATACCAAGCCGTCTTCCTCGTCAAAGTTAGCGCCTTGATTGGTCCAGTTACCCCGAATCTCAATGGTATAGTCATTGTCCCGGTCCACAGAAAAATTGTTGACCGTACTCTCAATGGTCAGGTCATTAAAGAGTACATTATTAGTTAGCAGTTTGGTACCTGTACCGCTCAATACAATGTTGGGTATATTGGTAATGCTAACCGCCGTACTAGCAGTGGCATGGATGAAAGGCAGGCGCTGCGTACCAATGCGATCAAATGTGAGGGTGGTTTCTGTACCAACTGCACCAAAGACCAAGCCTCCATTCCCCCCTACATTATTCAGGATCCAGTCATCAGAAGCAATTGTATGGTTGAAAGTGCCAAAATCCAGGGTAGCGCCATCGTCCAGAGTAATGTCTCCGTTTCCAATATCCAGCGCATTGTCCGTGATAGTTACCGTACCTGCATTACTCAAGGTAAGAGCTCCCAGGCTATTAGTGCCGGGGTTAAAGCTTTGATCCGTACCGTCAAAGATGAACGGGCGTCCCGTATTGGTAACATTTAATGTGCCGTTATTGGTGAAGGTACTACCTGAGAAATTGATTCTCCGGTCAGTCTCCAGGGTAATACCGGCATTAATCACCACGGTGCCGTCAATGTCCGTGGTCTCATTATTGGCATCGTTGGGGTAGAAGCGCTTGGTCCCTGTTCCTGCAAATACTACGTTGTTCAACCGCAGGTTATCCAGGTCGTTGCTGTTATCCCGAATATTCTGATCGCCTCCGTTGAAGGTAATGGTATTCGTAGGTACGTAGTTCTGGATGTCTATCTCCGTACCATTGAAGGTAATGTTGTACGGCCCACCGCCATCGTTATCCAATAGCGTAGGCTGGTTATTCATGTCAAAATTACCTTCTACTACCAGATTTCCGTCCAGAGTAACGTTCTGATCTGAGTATATCTGGAGCTCGCCGTAGGTAATGGTACCCCCATTGGTGAACAATGTCTGGTTACCAGAGGCGTCCAACCGTACACGGCTGGAAGGAGATATGCTGTAGCTATCCCAACCCGAGGCCAGGCTATTCCCACTGTTGTTATTTTCGTAATAGGCATTAGCCCCCAGAGTGAAAGCATCGCCATCGGCTACGCCATCATCATTCAGTACATTGTTAGCGTTTTGATCGAAGTTCACTCCGTTTCCGATGGAGAGATCACCGCGAATAACCAAGTCACTAAGGACTTCCTTACGCCCCCCGGTCAGGATCATGTCATTGAAAGGCTGATCTACAAAGTCCGCATCAATATCCCATTCAGAATCACCACTGTGAACTACCCTTCCCGAAGCTCCCCAAGTCACGATGTCATCGCTTTCGATAGCGAAATGATTACCGTTGCCAATATTCTCGGCCGTGAAAGTGATGGTATATCCGGCTACATCCAGGGTCACGTCGCCACGACTAACTACCAGCTGGCTGCGCACCGTAATATCCCCACCCAAGGTACGGGTGATGACATCATTGTTGTTGTTGGAGAACATCTCCAAACGGTTGTAGGCTATACCACCAGCAATGATTTGGTCATTGTCGTTGTAGACGTACCGTACTGTACCTCCATTCAAATTGTAGTTAGCAAAATTGGTAGGGAAGTTACTCGACCCTTCAATATCCAACACCCCTCCGGTCATTCCGAAGTTGCCCGTACCGTCACTAGTTACATCAACCCCCAAATTCATATCTACCTCAGCCGCGATGATGGTAAAATCTCCGTTGATGGTCGTATTGCGGTTGAGGTTTTTAACGTTACTACCCTGGAAGGTGATGTTGTTGAATTCCAGGTCAAATCCACCTCCAATATTCTGTCCACCTTGACCATTGAAAACCACGGTACCATCATTGGGTAGAAATCCTGCACTTTGATTCAGGTTCCAGTCATCACCCACGAAGATGGTCACCGCACTGCCGTTATCTGAGATTACATTTCCGGTACCGGAGTTAATGTTGACATCTCCCCCAAAGGCCATATTGCTGGTGAAAGTCTTGGTAGCAGCCCCCGTGAAGGTTGCGTTGTTGAGCGTACCCCCGGCCAGGTTTTGATTGCCCGTGGTACCATTAAACTGCACCGTGCCTACGCCAGGATTGAAGATGCCACCGGATACCGTCCAGTCTCCTTCTATCCGCAAGGCG
>DMST01000062.1:23940-29782 GCA_003454975.1 Cytophagales bacterium
CTAAGCCGCTAGAGGCATCAAACGTACCGCCAGTGAGTAAGAAACCATCCGTAACAGTAATGGCCGACCCTAAGCCATACACTACATCGGCTCCGCCGTCGATGATTAGGTTCACAAAGTCATCGTCACTATTGATGGAGTACGATCCGGTGAGGCCATCGAATACCACCTGACCCGTGTTTTGCGCGAAGGTACCGGCATTAGCAAAGGATCCGGCCACTTTTAGGGAGTCTGTGGCATTGGCCAACGAGATCGTGGCGCCATTAAAGATGGTTACGTTGCCGTCTACATCGAACTTACCATTGTTTATCGATACCGTGCCGCTAATTACGTCTACCCGGCCGATGTTCACCGTCTCATCGATGGTCGGCAAATTAGCCGAAGTCACAATGAATACGTCATCGTCATTCTCATCCGGATAGCCGTTTCCGTTTCCGTCAGCTGCCCCAGTCACTGTCCAGTTGCCCGAGGTATTCCAGTCTGTGCTACTGCCACCCGTCCAGGTAAATCCATCTGGGTTTTGCCAGCGGATAAATCCTGTTACATCACCGCCGTCAGGACTATCCTCCTCATTAGAAGCACCAGACAAGGTACCGCCCGCAATGATAAAGTTGATCGTACCACCGGTGGGTTCGTTGCCACTGCCCGGGTCTACTGATACGTTGTGATTAGGTCCTGCATTGAAGGCCACACCTGTGGCATTGATGGTTCCGATATCAATGTTGCGTAGGGTGAGATAGGCATTCGATCCGCCAATACCATTAGTGAAAATACCCTCACTAAAGTTGGTAATGGTACCTCCCTCGATGTTGATCCCATCACCATTGGTATTGGCAATATTATAGAAGTTGGCTTCAAAGTCGCCGCCAGTTTGCGTGAAGGTAAACCCTCCCGCATCCACGGCTGTCAGCGTAGCGGGCGTTTCGCTGGTTCCGATTAGCTCTATTTCTCCACCAGTTTTTTCAAAGTCCGGATTGGCCGCCAGGTCGTTGATTACCAAAGAAGCACCAGCGTCTACTTGTAGAACCCCATTGCTCATGAGAATACCCCCGCGATTGATCTGCATGATCTGCCCGTTGAGGTCTAGCGTACCCGTTCCGCTAAGTACGAACTCATCGTCGTTATCGTCTCGAATTTCAAAAGCACTAATCAGCTGATACGTATCCGATCCCGTAATTTGAAATTCGCGTACAATGTTTCCTCCCAGATCAATACTGTGAGTGCCGCCGGAAGTACCGTTCAATTCAATGGTATTGATATCATTGGCCGCATACTCCAGCACCCCATCCTCAAAGATAAAATCACCGCCTACGCGTAAGGTACTCGTAGTTTGGTCGGCAGGGCCTCCGTTGTTTCCGTCCAGATTGGTATCCTCGTTGAACCGCAGGTTGCCAGATTCCACCACCAAATCATTAAGCACAGTGATGATTCCATCCTGAATCTCATCATCTTCAAATACCAAATCTGAACCTACCTGCTTGTTGACACGCAGGTTATAAAATGCCTTAGCCGTAGCCTGCGGCTCCAGGGTTACATCGGTGGAGAATTGCGTACGAATCTCCGAGCCTCCGCTGATAAAGGTAACCGTACCTTGGCGTGCTGTGAAGGTACCGTAGTTGTTCCAGTCGCCTTCTAAGGTTACGTTGTAGTTACTCCCATTTACATCCAGGCTCGACTGGTCTTGAATGGTCATATTGCCCGAGAGCGATAAGTTGCCCGTGAGCGTTACGTCCGTAGCGGTAGTGCCATCACCAATACTCACCGAGTTAAAGTTGGAAGCACTCACGGTTACAGTAGTGCCCGTAAAGGCCACGGTCCGGTTATGGGTGAAGATACCGTTGTTGGTCCATAAGCTACCGGCAAAATCGATCTCCTCGGAGTTGCCATTCACGGTCGCTTCCGAAGCGATGATAAAGTTACCGTCAATATCGAAGTCAAAATCCGTCAGGTCCTTCTCCCCTACTCCTTCAAACTGTAAGGTGGGGTACGGACCACCAATCTCGTTATCAAAATCCTGGCTCACATCACCATCCATGATGATGGCACAAGCAATGGCATTGGCCGCATCAAAGTTCAGGCTACTGCCGCCGTCCATGAGCAAGCGTCGGCCTAAGCGAAGGATCTGAGGGTTCGTGTTGGCTGCACCATCCAAATCTAGTGTACAACCGGAAAGCACGTCAACATCACGATCGGCCCGTATGTAGGTACCGGCTGTGTTTTCTAGTGAAAGGGTAGACCCGTTTTCCACATCCAGGTCATAGAAGTAGGAATTTGGTTGCGTTACAATGTTTTGTGTGGTTCCGCCCAAGAAGGTAGTAGTACCTCCGGTAGCGGTAAACTGTGCCGTAGCGGCCTCCATCCAGTCGCCTGAGATATTGATGGAACGGGTAGTGGTCAAGATGGCACCGGAAGTCAAATTAATATTCCCCGTGACGAAGAGGTCTCCCGTAATCTCGGCAGTACCAGTGTTTGAAAAAGTAAGGTTTTCGAAGTTAGAGGCTGAAACCGCTGGTGAAGCCCCGTTAAATACCACCGTACTGTTATTGCCATTTACTGCAGTATGAGCCGTACCTACATTCCAACCGCCTCCCACCGTAATGACCACATTGATCAACGGATTGGGGCTGCTACTAATCAAAGTCTGGTCTAGATTGAAGATTAATCGACCACCTACGCGGCTTACGTCACCAGCCACTGTAAGCACATTGGAAGCTAAATACTTATTTCCGTCACCATTAAATTCCAGGTTACCATAAGGATTAGTAAAAGCAGGAATCTCTTGGCTGGTGTTCCCGTCCAGGCGTACTACCGAGCTGATGTCAAAACTGGCAACATCCTGAACATCGTCAAAATCGGTGGCAAACAGCTCACCACTAGACTGCAGGCGCACGTTGGCTCCTAGATTAAACTCGTCCTTGAAAGCAGGAAAGTTTGAACCAATCAGTTGGTTGCCATCAATGTCAATCGTTAGAATGTTTGAAGCGCTACCCCCAGCATTGCTCGCCTGAAACAAACTTTGTGTAGTCGGACTGGTTCCGCTTGGGCTAAAGAAGATGTTGTCATCAATATTTACTGTCCGTGCTTCGTTATCGGGGTTGGTAATGATTAGCTGACGCAAAAAGTAGTCGCTAAATCCCTCAAACACATCCATGGTTTGATTCTCCGTACCCACCAAATACACTGTAGAAGCAGTAGCGTTAAAGCCTGCAGCGGCATCCGAAGTTTGGATACTACCACCAAAAGTCAAGTCCGCTTCGTGACTAACCGAGAAGATGGGACCGTTAATGGAGAATTCGTTCGTAAGGGTAAGATTGTGCCCCGAAGCTAGTGTTTTGAAAAAGCCGGATCCATTGAGGACTACCCGACCAAATGTAATCTCTGTACCCGCGTTATTTTCTCCCCGGATGGTCTGATTATAACTTCGGTCGTATCGAACGAAGCTATTGATACCTAAAGTGTAGGTTTGGAAAGAGGCAGGAAAGTTGTCCTCTCCTCGCAAATAAATATCTCCACTAGACTCAATCGTCAGCGTATGGGTACCATCATGGTCCGTCATGGTAGCATCCAATTCCGTGGCAGATTGGCTAGAGGTTCCATCAATGACAAACTGCGCCGGCGCGGAAATGGTCACATTACCATCAACCACTAGTTGGTCATCCCGTTCCAAAGTGGTAGTACCGGCGATAAATACTATGTTCACATCATTGGAAGCATCCGTAGCCTCTCCGGCACCTACCCCAAAATCGATGGTACCGTCCGAATTTCGATTACTACCAAACCTAAGCGTACCGCCATCAAACTGAACGGTAGAACCCGAAAAATTTAATCCGTTCTGATTGTCAGTACGCAGGTTATGAAAAAGGTGGGTATTGCCCGCACTTTGGTCAGCCACCGCGGCATCGTCATTTATAGTCACCGTACCCCCGTTGGTGATGAAGTTACCGTTGATGGTCTTTGTGCTGTTGTCAAAAACCACATTGTTGAATTCTGCAGAACCGCTGGCCAAATCTAGTATTTGATCAGTAGCTCCATCGAAGTCGGTAGTACTATTGGCTGCAGAAAAAGAAGCACCGTTATTTAGTGTAAAGGCACCCCGGAAATTGAGGTTCTCGTTGTTAGCCGTTACGGCAATATTGGCATTGGTAACACTACCAATGGTGAAGTCGCCGTTCACCACAAAACCGCTCGCCACAATCAGGTTACCCCCACCGTCAATGGTGAGGTTATGAAAGGTGTTGCTGGTAGTACCCGAGAAAACCGCCGTGGACGTATTGTTCCAGGTGGTATTGGCTACCGCATCGCTATTGGAGAGATTCATGGCTCCACCCAGATTCACATAATCCCCGCTGATATTCAAGGTGTGGACTACGGCACTTCCGGGATTGGCGATATTCATCCGGCCATTGTTGAACAGGGTCAAATTGCCCACCGTTAGGGACCGGGCTGTAGCATCGTTACCCATCGTGAGCCTGCCCGTAGAGGTATTACCCTGACCAATCTGCAAGGACCGAACGGTCGCGTCCGTTTCAAGGGTAACGGTATGATTGTCCGCAATCACCACATCATCTGTAGGACCCGGTACTACACCACCATTCCAGGTTGTGGTCGCACTCCAATTCCCAGTTCGGCGTGAGATGATTTGAGCTTCAGCTGCCAAACTGATGCATACCAGCAAGCATGCGCCTAGGCTACGCAACAATAAATTCGACATTGTGGGGTTCATTACTTTGTATAATTCAACTCATACTAAATACGGAGGTTGAGAACATAAAGAGCAGACAATTGTAAGTAATTCGATCAACGTGTTTCCCTGCCCTACTAATATTGGTAAATCCCCTACCAACAAGACCTCCAAAAGCGGTTAAAAATTGCACTATTTAAACACGATATTACAATGAAACCCAAAAACGAGGCATTTGCTTGCAACCAACGGCTATTCCTTACGAAGTACCAAAACCCATAAAACAGGAAAAAACCCTATCAAATCCAACTCCCACAGAGCCCTTATTCCAGCCAATTCCTTCATCAACTCCCTGTAAGCAGTTAGCTACTACTACCCAATGTCATTCGCCTGATCGATAAAAAATTCAGACAAACTCCCAGTATTACCCGATTAATAACCACCCAATCTTTTGCTGTTTATTTCCACCTACCAACCACAACTATGGGTATACAGATACCCCTTCTACATCTTAGAGTCCTCCCAATTAAAAAACCTCAAAAAAATGATATTTTTTCACCCTTTCCCTCAAGTATGTTCTTTCCGCTTTTTGATGAAGGAGAATAACCTACCCAAAAGCAGAATCACAGGCATAGCAAAGTTATAGAGGAAATGCTGCTTGGCTTGAGGCTAAAATGAGGTGCGTTGCACTTATTTAAAGGCATCCCATCGGGGCATTGTCAAAGACGGTTGTACAGTCGCTTCTGGATTCTCAAGAATTTTCCTTTTCGTCTATTGTCGCTTTTGGCAATGCCTCGCTCGCACCTTACTTTACCACCATGAATAAATCCAATACGCCACTCTTAGGAGTATTGCTGACACTCGATGCTCCAGAGGTAAGCGAGCTAGTAGCCGCTATCGGCTACGACTGGGTAATGATTGATATGGAGCACTCTACGCTAGATCTGCGGGCGGTGCAAGGCTTACTACAGGCCATTGGGCAGGGCTGCGAAACTATTGTGCGGGTGCCCAGTGCGGAGGAGGAGTGGATCAAGCGGGTGCTAGATACGGGCTGCAGTGGCATTATGGTGCCGCAGGTAAACACGGCTGAGCTAGCCGCGCAGGTGGTCCAATGGTCTAAGTATCCGCCACAAGGCGGACGGAGCGTGGGCATCGGCCGGG
>DMST01000062.1:29809-56078 GCA_003454975.1 Cytophagales bacterium
GGCCGGGCGCACGGCTACGGCCGTGAGTTGGGTGAGTACTTGGCAAAGGCTAATGCAAAAACCAAAATTTTGGCCCAAATAGAGCACATAGAGGCGGTGACTAACCTGGAATCCATCGTACAGACACCCGGTCTGGATGCATTGTTCATTGGCCCCTACGACCTCTCCGGCAGTATGGGACTACCCGGACAGGTTCAGCATCCTCAGGTGCAGTCTGCGGTCCAACAGGTGATCCAGGCTTGCCTGGTACACAACATGCCTTTTGGGTTATTTGGTGGTACGCCGGAGGCTTTGACAGGTCCTATTAGCCAGGGGTGTACTTACGTCCTTGTGGGTACGGATATGCTGGTATTGGGGCAGGGATTGGAGAGAAACTTGGCTTCCCTGCGGCAAAAAGATGGAATAAAGGTTGAATAAACTCGGTTAGCATTGATACCAATGCAAAATGGCATAAAACCACAACACTGAAAGATTGTCTTTCTTCAGCCTCACCCCTAAAACAAAGACCGGGGCCACACAGGAGGCTCCGGTCTTTTTTACAATACTTAAATCAGCAACATCCTAGTTATCCAAGCCACAAAAGCGGGTTACCGGATTAGAAGCTTCTGCTGACGTTGCTCTACCCCTTGCTGAACCCAAATCAGGTACATACCACTTGCCAGATTTGCCGGCAATTCCACCGGCATATCCAATACGTTCTCACCCAGGTATTGCTCGTCAAAATAAACCCGACCGTTCAAGTCTAGTACACGGATCCGTACTTCCTCATCCGGTGTAGCATTGAAGAGGCTCAGCCATACCTGTTTGGTAGAAGTAGGGTTAGGATATACCGACAGGCTCATGGGAGCCAGGAGTTGTTCACTCAATACTACGATGGTTTCGTGTACCTCATCTTGCCCATCATAATCTACCTGACGAAGGCGGTAATAGTTATACCCCGAATTGGGTGAGGCATCCACAAAAGCATAATCCTGACGCTCGTTGGTGGTACCGTTTCCTTGTACCTCTCCAATGGCTTCAAACACGATGCCGTCTACTGACCGTTGGATCTCGAAGAAGTCGTTGTTCTTTTCGGATTCTGTTTGCCATTGCAAGCGAACCGTGTTGTCCACTGCAAAGCCGCGGAAGTACACCAACTCTACGGGCAGTACCACTTCAGGCCCATTGCCTATACCGAATGTCTGCGTACTGAAGCTGATAGAATTCTCTGAGGTAACCGTTCCCCCACTAGCATCCCCCACCAAGGTCCCTCCTTGGTTCTCCCAACGGCTTTGGGCTCCATCCCACCAAACCACACGAAGGTCCTCTTCGCTAGCAAAGGCATTATGGGTACCAAAGGTTACCCGAATCTGAGCACTATTTGAGCCCGCACTAGTGATGGTCCATCGGTCATTGGGCTGTACAAAGGTAAGCGCATTAAAACCAGATCCTGGATCGTCAGTATCGAAGGTAGAAGGATCAAACCCTGTGGTATTGGTAAAATACTCTACCGTCCAGTTATCACTGCCTGTACCTACGTTAGCAATACTCACTGGCGCATAGCGTGCCGCCTTACCCACAGGGAACTCATAGGTAGAAGCCAGCGCTACATTCTGTTTGGTCAAAATTCCAGTAAGATAACTTGCAGTAGTGGCGCCGGTCCAGTCCCCAGAAGAGGTCAGAATCACTTCTTCTGAAGCCGTGTTGTTCAGCAAACCATCAGTAAGGGTGAGGGTACCATCTACCTCTACGTTACCTCCACTGATGGTGACTCCCGTACCATCGCTGTTGTTGATGGTGAGGTTATCGAAAGCAGAGGTTCCCGTGAAGGTACCACTAACATCCTGGGAGGAAGAACCGTTGAGGGTAACGGAAGTTCCGTTCCAATTGAGGGTTCCTCCAGAGAAAGTAACGTCATCACTGATGTCCAGGGTGGTACCACTCGCCCCAGTAAAGGAACCTCCCGAGACAATGAAATCCCCAACAACATCGATATTAGAACTGTTGGAGATGGACACTACCCCGGCCTGAATTTCAAACCGGTCGGCATCAGAATCACCTACCGTGTAATTACCCCCGGCATCAAAGTCTACGGTAGGCCCATTTACTATCAATGTATCGCACACTTGTACCACATTGGCCGGTAGGGTACGCGTACCGGTGCCTTCAAATATAACTTTCCGTACCTGAGAAATACCCGTAAGTACTGAGTAACTGCTGGAACCCTCATATTGCACAGCACCGCCGCTGCAGGTAAAGAAGTTAGAGTATTCTCCGGTAGGCAATAGCTCATTATCCTCCAAAATAATGGTACCTGTACCGCTTACGTTTCCAAGACGCACGTTGGAAATACCACTCGGAATGCGAATAGCCCCTCCTGCATTTATCACCGTAGAGTAGAGACGGATACCAGAAACATTCAGTGAAACAGTATCACCCGCTGAGATATTCACCACAGCCCCTACCGGTCCTAAACCATCGGTCACGGCAGGAGAACCTCCCACGGCTGTCCAGTTACCGGAGACACTGTAGTTACCGGTGCCCGAAGTGGCCGAGTTGTACTGAGCCAATTCATCGGGGATAGCACCTTCTATATCGTTGTTTACCCCATCTGAGCTACCCACACCGGCGGTGTAGTCACCCGTTATTTCTGCAGCAGTAAAGGAGGTAAGCGGCACCTCAAAACTAGTGCTGCCCCCCAGGAAGAAGGTAGGCGCAAATTTATCCCAGTCGGTACCATTCGACAGCAACCTGGCTGAAATGTAGTTAGAAGTATCGTAAGGCGCTGTCACCCCTATATCATCTTGGCTGTAAGAAAACGTAGCGGAGCCGGTTGCATTGGTCAGGTTCTCCGCAACCACTACCCAGTAGTATAGCAGTACATTATCCCCATCTACAATCTCGGTTTCGGTCATCGGCTCGGTATTGTCAAAGATGGTAGGGTGAATCTCGTTGGCCGGACGTACCCGGATGGTACCAGCCGAAGTGCTGGCATTGAGTACAAAGTCTACCGGAGTATACTTCAATTCCCCTACCGGGAAGAATACTGAGGTATCCGCATCCACTCCGAAAAAGTCAATCTTCAACCCATTATCCGTAAAGGAACTGTTGGTCTGCACCATGTTGCTTACACCGAAAGGTTGCACCGCCGTTATGGTAGCCGTTTCCCTTACTTCCAGCAAACTACCACCAATATCGAACACCCCACCGTTGAGTCGCAACTCGGTATCGACCTCAAAGTCATATCCATTCCCGTCGGGGATATCTACCCCGCTGGCATTGCTAATGGTGATAGTACCTATTGAAATGGTGCTATTTGCCAGACCAAACAGATCCTGGTTAGACGCCCCTTGGAAATTGAGACCGTTACCACCGGTAGAAGTAACGCTACTTTGGATGTAAGCATCGTTGGAAAGATTGATGGCATTGGTACCTAAAGCCAAGGTACCCGCCGTAACGAATAAGTCATGACTTACATCGAGGTCTACTCCGATATTGGCCTGTCCAGCCCCTTGCTTAAGAAGGTCGTACAAGGAGAAAGATCCCGATCCGCTCACCGTTTGTGTGGTAGTACCCGACAAAATGGTTTCGGTATTGGTATTGACATAAGACCCGTTGTTGGCCCAGTCACCATTCACGGTCAAATTAAAGATATTGGCCTCTAAAACCTGATTGGCATTTATAGTTAAGTTATTCACCTCCAGAGATCGATTCAACAGATTCACATTCGGAAGATCAATACTATTAGCAATGGTCAGGTTATTAAGCGGAATAGCCGAGCTAATATTGAAATAGGTTTCACCGTAGTCAGCCCCTAGATTCTCAAAGAGAGTAATGGTAGAGCCCGTAAGGTCGTAGGTCTCTGGATTGATTTCCAAAGATTCATTCGCCGCCCCGGTAACTCCTCTCAGTACATTAAAAGTACCTCCGGTCAGGGAAAATTCACTACCTGTATTGAGGACCTCGAAGGCGGCCCGAGTAGGGTTGTCTGCTACATCTACCGCAATGTCTACGTCTCCTCCGCTTTGACGATACTTTAGGACACCCGTAGTAGCCGTTAAATTTCGGCGTACCTGACCACCAATTTCTAGAGTACCGGATGAAACGTCAATCAATGCCGTACCCGTCGTGGAATATTCAATATCCGTAGTACCTAAATCGACAGTACCTCCATTCACCCGTAGTAGCCCGTCGAGGATCAAATTAGCGTTGGTGGTGGTGACAGTACCTTGGGTCACTTCTAATGCAGTTGTTCCAGGAATAGAATAATCAGACGCGTTGGCTAACTCAAAGTTTAAGCTGCTATTGTTCATGATCAGCTTTCCATTCTGTAGTTCAATAGGCTGCGGACTTATTGTGTTGTCTCCATTGATATTCACCAAGCCATTCAAAGTTACCGAGTAGGTAGTATCGGTACCTTTATTGATAATCAGGCGATTTAATTCTGGAGTTACATTAAACGAGGTGAATACAGCATCATTTTCACCGAAGTATTCCAAGTCAATAGTAGAAAAGGAAGCTCCTCGGTAAAAGATCAAGTTGGTACTATTAGAGGGATCTAGAAAGTCTCCTGCTAAACGTATTCTATGACTCAAGCTGCCCGCAGCATTTTCAACCTGGATGAAAATGTTGTTCTCACTGCTAAAATTAATATCACCATATACCTCCAAGGTAGACGCTACTCCCGTAGCTGGGAATTCAATAATGGCATCATCATTACTAGTCAGAATGTCATCAAGAACAGTTACGGTTGTACCCGCTGCATTAAAAATCACTTCATTATCAAATCCACTTGTGATGAAGAAGCGCATATCATTATTTACCGTAATATCCACGTCAGGGAAGGTAATTCCGTCTGAGTCAGTACCTCCGGAAGACTCAAATTGGAGCACGGGATACTCGGTTATGGTGTTACCCATCGTAAAGGCAGATACTTCTTGCCTAGTTACAGTACCTCCTCCATTCTTATCAATATTTCGCGTAGTAGTTACCGTGGCCGGGAAAATGCGGGAGTAGGCAAATATGGTATTCGGTGCCGAATTGAATTCGCCAAAATCACCCGCTGGTAAGGTAGGCCCAGAAATAGCAAACTTACTTGAGGCAGTGGACTCCGTAGTTATCCCAGGGGCACGGTTGGTTACAACCCCCAAAGAGTGGGCGCTAGCCGTTTCATCAATAGTAAGGATAGAGGATTCAACACCAGTCTGATTTCGAAGTAGGGATACCTGAGCTACAGTAATCGGTCCATAATTTGTACCGGAGCAATCATCATTCGTACCATCACAAATAGCCACCGCATAGTTGGTATCGCTGTCACCAATTTGCACAATATCACCAGGACCTGGCAATTCAGAGGCTAGGGTAAATGGTGTCCCCTTCTCAGAATCTGACCACGTACCAGGATCATGCCATTCGCCTTCCCGGACAGCATATACGATTCGGATAGAACCGGCAAATTTTGCAGGAGTAGCTGCTGTATATTTTGCATCTATCAAGGTATGGCTACTTGTAGTGGCGGAGGTGGTTGTCATGCCATTTCCTGCAGTACTATTTACAGGATCAGGCACCCGAGTAGTACCGGTAACCCATCCAGGAATATATTCTGTTTCAGGAGCATCCGAAGCCGGCACATCATCCACCGCGTCCACAAAATTAAAAACATAGGAAACCGTTCGACTACCTGCAAATCCAGTATTAGTAATATTCCAATAATAGGTAAGGGCATCATCAGAAATGGATTGGTCTAGTAGGGCCAATTCTAAATCAGCAGGATTAATAGTCACGAATCCATTATCCGCGGCAGCATCCAAGGTAACCGCTACTGGGGTATATCGGGTAGAAGCATTGGCGTCCGTACCAATGGGGAAGGTCAATGTTTCATCGGCATCAAAGAACATAGACAATCCACCGTCAGTATCGTTACCTTCCGATTGCACCATTTGGGTATTACTGAATGATCCAGACGTTTCAACAATCCCCGTGATTGTAAGGGTACGGGTATTAATATCCAATACACCTCCTTCCAGGGTTAAGGTATCTACCCCAAAGTCATTTCCTAAGCTAACACCATTACTATTGTTGACCTCCAGATCATATACCATCCCGGAAGTAGAAGTAATGGTCTGTTGAGAGGTACCGGTCATGAGAAGATGCCCAGTACTTTCTGCGTCGCCTACGGTATCAGAAGCAATGAGTGCTCCATTCAAGTCCACATCAAAAGAAGCCAGATCAAATACCCCGTTATTTACATCCAGAAGTTGATCGATTTGCAGAGCGGTGGATTGTCCGTTGGTAATAATGACCTGTACTTGTTCATTGCTCTTATTGATCCGAAGACTATCCAAGGAAAGGGTAGTCGCCAATCCAACATCAATAAACGAAGAACCAGTACCATTGATCTCTATTTGCATATTGGTGAAGTCCACCGTGGATCCTGACGTGACTACTAGGTTGCCACCAATCTCAATGTTGGTTCCTCCTGCATCAAATACAATAGAGTTTCCATCAGAATTATCAATGGTAAGGTCATTCAATACCTTAAGCGTAGGACTCGTAATGGTTTCATCAGTTCCGTTAGGTCCAGAGCTACCCGTACCCAGCTCGAAGTTACCTCCTGTTGCGCTGGTCTTAGTCAGATTCAAATTGAAAAATGGAGCCTTAGAAGTAATCAAGAAGACCGAATCGATGTCGGATATTATGTTGACCGTTCCACCTGTCACATCGATGTTTTCATCATTGGAGTTGATGAATATCCCCCCCCCTGTTTCGGGTGTGCCAGTAGTGACGTGGTTAGCTCCCGAAATATTGAGCGTCCCCCCCGACATCTGAAACACGTTACCCGGATAGGTCAGGTTGAAGATGTAGTAATCATCCTGCACACTTCCGCCAGTCACATTTACGATACCGCCGGTCTGAATATAACCTCCTACGTTCTCTGACCCCAGAACTGAAGTACGAATCTGGCGCGTAGTAACGGTACCACCATTTACGGTAACGGTACCATCGTTTCGAATGGTAAGACCACTGGTTATATCCGCTGTCAGGGTACCTGCTGAGATTTCTAACTCTCCGTAAATAACTATGGCTGAGCCTCCCGTTTTGGCCGCATCACCACCATTGACGATAAGCTTAGCGCCTTCAGAGATATTGTAATTACCGTCGTTGTTCAAGAAGCCAACATCAATGTTGTTACCGACTTCAAGGGTGCCGTAGTAGAGGCCTATAGCATTCAGGTTTTCATCAGCAGCCGGGTCTAGTTGAGCATCAGCAGCATGAGTATAATTAATAGGGCCTAGTAAACGGAAATCACCGTTATTATCTGCGCTAAGGGTAGCCTTGTAGGTGGCATCTACACCTTTGTTGATCTCGATCCGGTAGAAAGTAGTGAGGTTTTGTAGGTCCAGGGTTTGGTCTTGGGTACTGCTCACTAAATTGAAATCTACAATACCATCAGTGGCCTCTGAGCCAGTAATCTGTGCAGAACGGTTGGTAAACTCTACCGTACCCTGGTTAGTAAAATTACCGGAAAGGTTCAGCTCATGCCGTGAGCTGGTAGCCCCCACTTCGATGAATCCAGTGGATTCCACGGTAAGGTTACCATCTACCTGAGCCACTTTATTACCAGCATTGGAGTTGTCACCAAACTGGAAGATGCCCTGGCTAACGGTCAGATTACCAAATACGTAGAGAGAATCTCCGGTCAGGAACACCTCATCCGTAGTATTGTCCAGATTGACCACCAGGTTATTCACTCGTCGGGTTTGGTTTAGTTCAAACCCGCTCCCGTATAACTCTACTGTCCCTCCTTCGGTAGCATCGTAAAATAAAGTATCCGTTCCACTCGGATAGTTTTCGGCAGAATTGACCCCTGCCAGACGAAGGGTACCACTACCATCGAAGAAACTGAAGTCGTGACTGGTGGTAGAAGCCAAGTCTAGCGTACCGGTAATTTCAAGGCGGGCAATTTTGATACCGTTGAAATCGGCAGTCATGGTACGACCAGAATTGATAACTACCGTATCTCCTTCGCCAGGGATTTGGCTATCCGCGTTCAAGAACAATGGATTAGTGGATCCATCCAACGTCCAGTTGGTAGGGTCAGACCAGTTGCCCGTAGCATAGCTGTACCAGATTTCGGTAGAAGGAGTCAGTGTAGAGAATGATATGTACTGACCGTCGGTTAGGTCTAGGGCAACGACCAAGTAACCACCTGATACCGAAACGGATTGCTCAGAAACCGAAGACGAAAAGGTAGGATCTGTAGAAACTAAGATGGACTGGATGGTGGTAAATACTCCCGAATTGGGTAAGGCGAGGTAAATAATGCCCGGGTTATTGTACTCCTGCACTCGCCATACTCTCCCCAAGCGGGCATTTGTCGTTCCGCGATAGTCAGTATCGAGGGCAAGGGTCCCCCCATCATTGGTCATGACCAAATACTGAAGATCAGAGAAGGGCGCACTTCGTGATGGGTTGGCAGTGGTAAAATCGTCGCTGGTAGCGATGTACAACGAATCGTACGGTGACTTACCTATCTGTTGATTGAGAAGGGAACGACTATCATTCCCCAATCCCATCAGCCCTTGCAGATACCCCACACTGACGGTAGCATCCCAGACGGTGTTTCCGTCAGAAGCCACCAAGTTATGCTGAACAGGCATGGCATATTTAACCGCCAAATAACTCTGTACTGCTTCCCGGTTAGGGGCCGATAATGCCTCATCATATACAATAACCTCCGATACTTTACCGGTGAGGCCATTTCCCCCGTCTACGTTTTCACCTACCGCGTACGAGTAGGAGGCAGATTTAGAAGTGCTAACGGTCAGCCCCGATTCGAAGGAATTTCCGTTTTGGAAAATATTGGCCGTGGTTTCGTCCTGGGTAAAGCTAAGCAGCTGAGCCGTATCCTTTTGAATGTCACTAGTGAATGCACCGGTAGCATAGCTGCCGTCGGTAAAGGCCAAGGGCGTTACCGCATCGTCTAGTTCCAACAACACGTTGCCTGAGGCAGCACCGCTTTCGTCTACCGCTACTATAAACACGGTCAAACTATCAGTACCTGTAGTGAGAGTACCTTGTGCCCTCGTGCCCGTATTGCTAAAGTCAATACTTGGGTTGTAGTTGATACCATCAGCATCCAGAACCGGATCGGTAGCTGGAGTAGTGGCGTCGTTACCATTACCAGACTGGTCAGCCCAAGCACTCACATTGTTACTGGTTTCAGTTACACCTGCATCGGCTTTCAACCATAGCTGCAGACCATTGGGAACACCAGCGGGTGATTCTGAAGTAGCAAAGGAGAAATAATCTCCATCGGAGAAGTCATAATTCACATAGTAGAACCCATTCTCTACACTCAAGGGTATTTCTGTAGGTTCTGTAAATGCCGAATCAGTAGAAACCAGGAATACATTCAAGCCAGCGGCCAAAGACTCAGGAATTGCCACATATACGGCTCCAGGAGAGCCGGTTTCGTTTACTTTCCATTTCCGCCCGATTCGGGCATTAGCAACCCCTCGGTAGGTGGAATCGGCTCCAGTAGAACCGCCATTACTTGATACCGCTACGTATTGACTATTACTAAAGGTGGTAGTCCGAGAGGAGTTCGCGTTGGTAAAATCCTGTGCCATGGATACCACCAATGACCCAAAGGAGGCTTGACTCACCTTCTGGTCTAAGCCAAAGGCATCTTCCCTGGCAATGATGGCTACATTTTGCTCAAAACCGTCATTCACCGTGGTTTCGATATCAAACACCGTAGCAGCACTAGGAGACAGATAGTCGTGACCTATGGTAATACCGTATTTGATAGCCAGGTAGGACTCAATGGTCTCCCGGTCGGCATCACTGATGTCATCTTGGAAAACCAGGTACTCCGCCACACGCCCGGTAAACATCTGGTCCGAGGTAGCATCGTCCCCAATTACATACAGATAATTACCCGCATCGTTATCGTTATCCGCATTGGTAGTCCATCCCAGCTCAAAGGCAGAACCGTTCTCGTAGATATCCGCTGTGGTGCCGAAAGGATGGTCAATAGAATAAATATGCAGGGTATCGTCTGGGGTGTTCGTGGTAAAGGTGGGGCTAGTAGTAGCATAAGCGTATTCGAAGAAGAATGCACGGTCATCAGCGCCACCGGCCCCTCCTACTTGGGCAATGTCAAACCGGGCATCATCGGTACTCGAGTTATCTTCATTGATACTCACGATGAAAAACGCAAAACCATTCGTGGTGCTCGTAAAGCTACCAGTAAGTGGACGGCGGTCCTCGTTCATGGAGATGGCCGGGTTGAAGTTCACCGAGTTATCTAACAGGGTAACCGCACCTTCAGTCTCCGCTCCTATCTCAGCATCAAACTCACTGTCGTCATTATCAGCATTGTTTCCATAACTACTTTGGTCAGCCCAGGTAGTCACCGTACTACCAGAAGTGGTCACGCCAGCATCGGCCTTCAGCCAAACCATCAGGTTTTCATTGCTGGTGCTCAAGGCTTCGTTTACTGAGAAGGTGAAGTATTCACCATCCGTGAAGTCATAGCTAGCCGTTTGGAAGCCCCCAGATTCGCTCACTGCTACACGGGTAACTCCGGTGGCAAAGGTAGGGTCCGTAGATACAAACAAGGAATCTAGTGTACTGAGGGTACTAATAGTTTGGGGCATGCCCAAATGGACAGTGCCAACCGTGCCGGTCTCGCGTACTTTCCAAACCCGATCCAGCTTGGTGCGGGTACCATCAAAGGTGGCTGTATACCCGGTACCGTTGCTGGCCACAAAGAAGAAAGAATCATCGGTGAGTGAAGTAGCACGTCCGGCGTTGCTGGTAGAAAAATCCGCTTCTAAAGCTACAATCAGAGAATCACTGTCAGCTTTAGCTACCTTTTGGTCCAACCCAGAGGTAAGGTCATTGCCCAGTGAAACGATATCACTCTCGTACCCATCGTTCACCGTGCTATTGTCTACATCGAATATCAGGGTACCGTCACTTGCCAGGTAATCGTGTGCCAGGGTGATTCCATATTTGACCGCAAGATAGGAGTCTACCTGCTCCTTCTCGGTAGCCGATAGGGTCCCTTCGTAGGCAATCAATTCGTTGATCACCCCATTGAAAGTATTGCCACCGTTGTCATCGTCACCTAGAGTATAGTTGTAGGTGCCCGCTGCACTCGTGCCTACCGTAGTGTAACTGGATTCGAAAGCCGCACCGTCGATGGTAAGATTGGCGGTAGTACCTGAAGGGTGATCCACCGTAATAAGCGCCGGCGCACTCTTGGTGATATTGGCGGAAAAGCTGCCCCCGCCAGCATACGTTTGATCCGTCAGAGAATGACTCTGTGCTCCGGAATTGAACTCAAACAGTGCTCCTGCGGAATTAGCTCCACTGTTATCCTCATAAACCGCAAAGAAGGTGAGGTTATTGTTAGTGGTAGTTACGGCACCTTCCAGTGATGTGGCGTCCGCATTGAAGGCTACTCCAGGATTGAAGTTAGTAGCTGTGGACGACAACTCAGCCAGCGCGGAAGGGTCTGTGGCATCATTACTATTACCACTCTGGTCTCGCCAGTCGTCTACTGCCGAACCGGTAACCTCCACCCCATTATCGGCTTGTAGCCACAAGGCCAGGTTAGTAGATACCCCACCTGGCAAACTAGCCCCAAAGGCCAGAGTAAAGAATTGATCGCCGGTGGTGAGGTTAGCGTTGGGTACGGTGAAACTTACTTGATCCCCAATCACGGTGGGTGTGAGCGACAGGTTGGTAAAGTTTCCGGAAGTAGCAGTCCGCTTGTAAAGCGCAAAATCACTCACATTGGAAAGTCCTAATTCGGTTAGGTCAAACGTAAGGGTGATATCAAAACCATCAGTTTCGGTTTTTTGCAGCTTCCAAATTCGGTTGAGTCGGCTACGGGTTACTTCGGCTACATCGGAGGAGGTTCCTGTAGCGTCCAGGCCATTGTGTCCGGCAAACAACCACTCATTACCATCGAAGACGGTAGTACCCGTACCGGTAGTACCTGATATGTAAAGGCCGCCTCCTGCACCCGTATTGGCCATGTGGCTACTAGTACCATCACTACCAATACCTACTACATCCTCAGAGAAATCATCCGCACCCGATGTCTCGGTGTAAAAGTCATTGGCTGTAGTCAGTCCATATCGGGCACTGATGTAATTCTGAATGACGATGTAGGCCGCATCGCTCAACTTATCGTTGAAAACGATCATCTCGGCAATCTCCCCATCGTAATCCTGGTTAGCACCTGACGAACCTAATCGCGCAGGACCATCACCGTTGGCCTCATAGCTAATATCAATGGTAGCATCCGATTGGGAATCGATCAGATCATCCAGATCAAACATCCACACCGAATCCACATCGGGATCAAATCCATACCGGATAGTGTGAAACTGCCCGCTAGTAAAGTTATTGGTGGCAGGTCCTTCTGAAGAAAGTACAACCCAAGCATTAAAGTCTGTATCGTTAACGTCCCGAACGAACATCTGCATGTCGTCGGCCTGGTTACCATCGGCAGGCTGTCCATTTCCTCCGTTGGTCAGCAGGGTGAAGAAACTAGAGTTGCTGTTAGTCCGGGGAAACTGCACGACGTACCCCGAATTGGACGCTCGCTGCTCAAACACCAAAATTATATCTGCGATCTCTGTAGGATCACTGGCATTAAGACCGAAAAAGTTGGCAGTATTTGGTCCCTGCAGAACGCCCGTACCCGAGGTTTCTGCGAAATCTACCGTGGGTCGGCTATTCAACCCTGTACCATTCACCGTGAAGGTAGAAGTAGAGGTGAACGTATGACCGTTGCCGCTAAGGTCGGCCCAACTTGTTACGTTATTAGAACCGTTGAGTGTTACCAAAGTATCCGCCCGTAACCATAGTGATATGGAGTCGGCAGAAGCGGTACTACTTCCTACCCCACCAGGTCCGGTTTGGGCAAGTAGCGAAGTACCAGAAAGAAAGAATAACGATAGAAACAGGGTAATTATTCCTGCATTTTGCATGAATCGCTTTTTCAAAATAAGAATAATCTCGTTCCGCTCAATAGTAATGTTATGATACATCGTGCTTATGATGATTACGCGTATTTACGCAGTTTGGTAGGGTGTATGCCGTATTTACTTGCTTTATATACAGGGGTATTACACCCTCATATTCAAGTAGTTATATAATCACCGCAAATAAATGCCAAAATCGTTCCGAAATCCAGTTTCTAGTTAAATTCTGCGAGGTTTTTCGGTGAATACTATGTTAGCACAGGTTAACCTACTTACACACCGAAATTCCCCGCCCTGTAGACTAACAACACCTATTCACTTTGATAATCAAGTGATACATTTTGATAGTCACAGATTGAAAACAGAAGACTTTGGATTTTAGTCACCTAATAAATAGTTACCATAAACAGAAAAAAGTAACCGAAAAGGGACGATTTTTTTCCTTTCAGAATAGGTAAGCAAGCTATTTCTCTTCAGCAGAAGAAACGCTTTCTGTAGGGCTTTTCAATTCAAATTGCATACGGTGTGAAATCAATAGGGATAGTAAAACGAAAAATAGAAAAAGATAAAATCCTACCTCTAGCGTGCTATGTCCAGTACTCACGATATCTACATTGGTAGGTGTGGTATCCAATTGCTTTAGCTGTTCACCTAAGATAGAACCAAATCCCAAATAGGTCATCATAATAGTAACCACCATCACATCCGCCATGGACCATTTGCCCGTCTTGAATACCAGAAACTGTAGCCACTTCTGTTTCCGCAATTTATTAGCATACAAATAGACTAATGATCCGGCCAATTTGGCCACAGGAAATATCACACTGAAGGCCAAAACCAGTAGCCCCACTCCTACCAGTTCCCACTGCGATTGGGCCATCATTAGCTCCACTACCTCCAAGATACTTTTACTCTTATAGTACAATATTTGATCTTGGAAACCTACCGGTTCACCCGCAAGCACAAAGGCCATATTTTCTACCCGGGCATCGATAGATATCATAGGCAATAACACCCCCCAGTTGAGTAAAACACCGGCCATTAGGCTCCAGAGAAGATACTCATGCACGGTGGGAGAACGATATACTAATAATAGTACGAGGGCTATACCTACCAAGCCAAAGAGTAATTGCCGGTTAACAACTTGATCTTGATGAACATTTTCAATCTGGACACTGATAAAAGAGCGTGCCTCTAGCGGATCCTCCTGATCGTATTTGGATAGGATACTATCCCGAAGAGCATAGTCTGTGTCTACGGTAGTTTCGTCAACGTAGGTATCTAGCTGCTGCAACACAAACCCTTGCAGGTCGGCCTGATTTTCAGGGGCTTCTATCAGGCCCATAATATGATCTGTAAATAGTGGAATCTGCTTTTTCAGCTCACCCCAGATGTCGAAAACATCCGCACCTACATTCACCAGAAAACCAAGCGATTTCTTATCGTTTTCCTTCTTATACTTTTCCTCAAAAGTATCGATAGCCGTTACTAGAAAGTCTCTTACCTTCCCTTTTAGCAGATCTTCGTCAGCATCTTCCACCTGAAATTCTCCTACCTTTTTAATGACCAGTTCGGTAATGATGGCCTTCCATTCTTCTACACTGAAGAGGCCATACTTGGCTTTACTAAGCTCTACTACCTCTTCCTGCAATGTGCGCTTTTGGGTTTCTTGCAGGTACAACTCCAAGGAGAAAAAACCGATGCCTGCCAGTAGCAGGATCAATACAGACAAACGAAGGATGCGGATAGCCATGGTAGGGGACAATTTTCTTTCCCAAGGTAAGCACTCCCTCACAATCCCTATAGGTATCAATAAAATAAGCTACCCAATAGATAGGCAGCTTATTGGGATTGTGCTTAAAGCATCCCATGTATTCCAGCCGGTAAGGTGGCCAAGGCTTATGAGGACGTTTTCTCAAACCACACGCCCTTGGCTCGCAGCCGCTGAGGCTGGTCATTTTCTAGCTGAAATTGTATCAGCTCCCCACTTAGCGGGGTTAGCTCTACCCGAACCACATCGTCATGAGGGTAGCCAGTAGCTAGTGTAGTGATATTTCCCATCTGAAATCGTAAGCTTCCATCTTCGGGAGTCACCTTCAGAGTTCCGTACAAATCGTTAGTAAACGTACCTTCATACGCCTCCAGAGGCTGTGAAAGCTGAAAAGGCCGAGCAGCAATGGCCTCCCGCTGGGCCATTAGCCCTGCTCCCATTTCGGCTAGCTCCTTCTTAAGCGACGCTATACTGGCATCAAAAGTAGAATCAAACGCCGGTAGGCCTAGTACGTACCGGTACAGCTGCTCTTCTATAGGGTAGCCTACTTTCAGCCCCGTGAAAAACTCATTGGTTAACACCACTACACCGGCCTGTTGGTCGGGCATCAGGCTGATATGAGCATAGGCGCCGGCGAAGGAACCTGAATGGTGTAGCACCCTTTGCCCCTCGTATTGGCCTACCCGCCAGCCAAGGGCAATCTCATCGGCAGCAATTTTGTGGAAGGGATTCGAATCCGCCGGATACCGGGGCGTATGTACCTTCGGAAGCAAGGCCTCGTCTAGTAAATCGCCAGCTTCTAAATTGGCCAGTAGCCACTTCGAAAGATCGTGGGCAGAGGCAAACATTCCGCCGGCGGAATGCATGGTATTATCCCGTTTCCGCAAGGGACTGGGTGAAGGGGCATCCACAGGAAAGGGTATGTAGGGAATAGCCTCCGCCATACCCTGGGTAGAGGGAGCGGAAGCAGAAGAGGACGTCTGGGTCAGCGCCAGCGGATCAAGTAGTTGCGTTTGTAGCACCTCTTGCCAAGTCTGACCCAACTCAGCTTCCAATATGCGGCTGTAGAGGTTATAGCCCAGGTTATCGTAATCGTACTCCTTTCCATCCTCAGCCACCGTGGTACCCTGGTTAAGAAGGTAAGAAAAGACCTCAGGGTTTTTCTCCCCCGAACCGGATTCGCGGAAAGTGAGGGCATCATTACGCAATCCACTAGTGTGGGTAAGCAGGTCTTCCACCGTAACTTCGGCATACAAGTGTGCCGAATCCAAGGAAGCATAAGGCTCATAGTCGGACAGCAGTGCCTCCAGTTTGATACGCCCTTGCTGGTCCAAACGGGCCGCTACTGTAGCCATAAACGGTTTGGTGACTGATGCCAGGTAGTAAAGCGTTTCGGGTGTAGCCATTACCGAATCCTCCAGGTTAGCAAATCCGTAGGCGTTCAGAAAGACAACCTCCCCCTCGTGTACCAGCGCCACCGAAAGGCTAGGCAATGGATTGATCTCCGCAACCAGCTGGTTTAGCTTTTCATCGGCTGCCTGCAGTACAGGGTTAGGTTCGGGAGCAGCACAGCTCCCCAAAAGACTTCCCAAGGCTATGACCATACCTGGGAGGCCTGCGTAGTTAGAAAATTGCATGTATTTTGAGTTGTTGATGGGGCGAAATACGCCCACCCCTCCTACCCTCAAAAGCTTTGTGTACTCACCTGTTAGTTACAGGTTCTGAACTGTAGATAATTGGTATTCGGGTTGAAGTAAACCCACACCTGGGTAAGGGGATCTTAATTTGCCCGTTTTGACTGTAGAAATCTGAAGAACGCTTTCAAAAAAATATCAGGTAGCCTTAGCTACCCTAGGCTACTCTTCCAATATGCGGAACGCTACAAACAAATGTTGGAAACTGACCCACGGGTAGCCAGTGTTCGCATCAATTCCGGCTTGAGTTTCACTGATTTACCCAAACAAAAATACAGCTGGGTTCCACTGCCCAACGAATTTGGACGAAACGTAAAAGACTACAGTCTGGCTCTGAATGCGGACCGTACTACGGCCGACCTGATGCTGACTACCCAAGAAGAGCAAGTGCCTGTTCGGGTGGAGTCCAAGGACCGTTCTTCGTTTTCCATGTATGAGTTTGGAAACACCAACGTACGGGTATCCGGCACCCAAAGGTTCACCCAGATGGGTGATATTGGTAGACTAGTACGAACCTTCGAACCGGAAACAATCCACAAAGAAAATCGGCAGTATAAGGTAGGCATCACTTTTGACTACACAGGCAATCGGGAGCGGGCTATTGAATGGGCCGAGGAGCAAGAAGAGAAGCTGGCATTGGAATTGCCCTTTGGTTTCGAATTCGAAGAAGTTACTGCTCCACCATTTTCAGCTTCTAGCGACAAGTGGGTGCTGATTATAATAATGGTGCTGGTAATATTTGTCATCTGCAGTGTACTGTTTGAAAGTTTGCGCCAACCACTAATCATCTTGATGATCATACCCATTTCATTCATCGGGTTATTCCTTACGTATACCCTTTTCAAAGTTACCTTCGGCCCCGGAGGCTTCGCTGCTCTTATATTATTGGGGGGCATCTCGGTGAATGCCTCCATTTTCATCATCAATCAATTCAATCAGTCCTCAAGGAATAATGAAGCGGTTTTTCTGGCGGTCAAGGCCAAAACCAAACCCATATTACTGACGGTGTTTTCTACTTGTGTGGGCTTCCTCCCCTACGTGTTTTTCATACCCGCTACCGACTTTTGGTACAAGTTCGGTGTGGGAGTCATTGGGGGATTGGTATTCTCACTCATCGGGATATTCATCTACATTCCGGCCATGCTCATGAAGGCCCCTGATACAGAAATGAAGACCAAACCAGCCACGGTAGTTTAGCAATTTGAAGGCATTCGCTTCCATTTCGACACCCACAAAAAAGTAGTCTGAGTAATCAGAAATTTAATCCTAATCAAGCACTTAAACCATACCACAATCGATTGCCGTGGCCCTTCCCGGTTTCCCGGGCCAATTGCCTAACTTCCGGCCATGAAGCAACGCATGATCATTGATATGGATGAGGTGATGGCCGACACCATTGCCAAACTAGTCCGTGTGATGGAACTGGAAACCGGCCTTACGGTCAATGAAGAGGCCATACAAGGCAAAGGTTTGTGGGAAGGCTACCCTGACGGCTACCGCCAGTCGCTCACGGGTATATTGCACCGCAAGGGCTTTTTTGAGGATCTGCCTGTATATCCTAATGCCGTGCCCGTGATGCGTGAGCTCAATGAGAAATACGAAGTATTCATCGTGTCGGCGGCCATGGAGTTCCCCAACTCTTTGCAAGACAAATACAACTGGCTAGGCGTACACTTCCCCTTCCTTACCTGGCACCAGATTGCCCTCACGGGCAGCAAGTCGCTGGTGCACGGGGACATCATGATCGACGACCGGACTAAGAACCTGGACCCCTTCCCCGGCAAGGGCTATCTGTACACGGCCCACCACAACTTGGGCATCACGGAGTACCCACGGGTAAACAACTGGGAAGAAATCGGTAACGAATTTTTGTAAAGCCTATGGACGAGTCCACACTCCGCGAAGCGATCGGTATGGTAGCGGCCTGTCTTACCACCCTCTCTTTCTTACCCCAGGTTATCAAAACCTGGCGCAGCCGGTCGGCCCATGACTTATCGCTGGGCATGTTCAGTATGCTGGTGATCGGTGTTTTCCTGTGGTTGGTATACGGCATTTGGCTCATGAACTGGCCGGTTATCCTGGCTAACGGTGCCACCCTATTGCTTTCTGGTACCATCCTGTATTTCAAGCTGCGGTATCCCAAGTAAGTGCTATGTTGGACATGGAACATGCGAATTTGTTTTGAGGACAGAGTACGTCTGAAGCCTTTGTCATTTACTCAACCATCCTTAGCACATCATCAAATTGCCACATTGGCTCCGTGCCTCACCTACTCATCATCCTATCACTCCCCACGGGATTGTCCCTACCCCGATATCATTTTTGCCCACAATTGCCGTTATTTAGCATAAATACGATTGCACATCATCATGTCCTACGTACTCGAAGACTCTCCGGCCCTGCTTCTGGTAGACATCCAGGAAGGCCTCAGCCTGCACCAAGACTATTATGGCGGCACACGTAACAACCCTGATGCGGAAGCCAATGCCGGCAAACTGCTAGACCACTGGCGCGCACAAGGTTGGCCCATTTTCCACATTCAGCATTGCTCTACGGAAAACTCTTCTCCCCTACGCCCCGGCCAGCCACTGCACAACTTTCAAGAGGTGGTGAAGCCCATTGGCGGGGAGCCCATTGTGCAGAAAAGCGTGAATAGCGGCTTTATTGGTACGGATTTGGAAAAACAGCTTCGTGGAGCTGACATTACCCAGGTGGTGGTGGCAGGTCTCACTACAGACCACTGCGTGAGCACTACCACCCGCATGGCGGCCAACTTGGGCTTTGATACCCTATTAGTCCACGATGCTACGGCTACTTACTCCAAAGAAGGTCACAACGGCGAGACTTACCCTGCTCAACTCGTGCACGACACGGCTATTGCCAGCCTCAAGGATGAATTTGCCACCGTGGTCAGCGTTGAGGAAATTCTGACCGTGGAGCCCGTGGAGAAGTAGAAACTACTAAAGCGCTGAGGAAATAGTTGTGAAGGGTTAGTTATGTAAAAACAAGCGGTTCAAAACCCGCCTTCTTCCATTTGGTTTTGCACCTCCCTTTCTAACCAGCGATCCTGTTCCGCTACTAAGGCCTTGGCTTCCGGAGTATCCCAATATCCTGGATACCATTCACGCCGGATATGAAAGTGATTCGAAAAATACGGATCTAGTTCAAAAGCACGACGCAGCGCATCGGTCAGGTTGTAGCCATCTTGAGCTTGCATGTATAGGTACACCTCATGAAGTAGCGGTTCAGTCAGCTCAGGGTATTCCAATTGTAAGGCCTTTAACCGGGCAATGGCTTCCTTATATCGTCCCTCTTGGGCCCAGGTCAAGGCCCGGTACACATCCAGATAAGCATCTTTCGCGCCTAGGTGAGCTTCCACTACATTGACCAGGCTATCAAGCATGCTGGGATCTCCCCCTCTCCAAAAATCGAAGGCATGGTATTTCAATGCCAAGAAAGGGATGGCTGGATTTCCGGGAAACGCTTCCTCGGTCTCTTGAATCCATACCCGAAATCTTGGGGCATCTACCTTATATTCGTGCAACCGCGACGTCCAGATGTAAGGATCGTTAGAAATATACTTTTTCAGCCGGCTAAAGCGTTCACCATCATCGTCCACCCACCTCACAGAACCAAGAACTGCCATACTTAAATCACTCGGATATAATAGCTCATTTTCCCACGAAAGGTCACCTTGCTCAATGTTATGTCGCCGGTCAAACAAGGAGGTACCAGTCTGATAAAATAGGTACCCGACCTGATGATGAAGCAAAGTTTCGCCGTGTCGGTACAAAAAAACATCGTGTAACCACAGCTTATCGTCTCGCTTGCCTATCAGAATATCATAGTACCCCACCTGCCCCCACGTATCGAAAACACGCAGTAATATGTGGCCTTTATCTCCCTCCAAATAGGTACGAAGAACCCGGGTTGTGCCCGAATAGTGGGTTGCAGAAAACCAATGAGGGTTCATAAAAGAAGCCCCAATTTCGAGCTGCGGTTCACCATCGGGGCCTTCCTCATACAGTTCATTTTCGGCTTCTTCAAGCAATTGTACCTCGTAAGGCTCTAGTTCCTCCCGCACTGAGCCGTCTCCCAGCAACCCGGCTTCACGGAGCCGTTCCGCCACGTACTCCCGATCCCACATACCATCGATCCGTTTGCCGTAGTAGCCTTCCTCCTCTTCCTGGGCCAAAGGGGTGATACGCTCCAATAGTAGCTCGGCAAAGGCATCCAGCTCTGCTTGAGCGATTTGCTCATGCACCTTCCCTCCTACCTGATCCACTACATCACAGGCAGCTGGGAGTAACACTAAGCCGCAAAGAAAGAATAACCGTAGTCGCATGGCATCAAGGAAAAATAGGTGAGAGGTATACGAAGAAACCAAAGTTCAATTTCGAACCTTTGCCAGGAATTCGCTTCCGCTCTCATGGAAATAAAGCATTTCACCCAAAAGAAAAAGGGCCGCCCCAAGTGGAACAAGCCCCATTATCAATTTTTAGCTCTGACCAAGGAAAAAGGAAGGGATAGAGCCTCAAACTTTGTTATGCATCCCTTCTTAGTCGTCCCTCAACGAATCCATGGGATTGGCCGTAGCCGCCCGGTACGATCGGTACCCGATGGTACCCCAGATGATCAGCAGGGTGAGGCCTCCCCCCAGAACGAAATACAGCGGGCTTAGCCCAATTCGGTATTCAAAATCAGCGAGGTACTGCTAGGCCAGCCAAGCAACTAATCCCACAGAAAGGGCCAACCCAATGGCATAGAGGATAGTAAACTCCCGGAACAGCAGGAACATAAGTCTACGGACCGACGCCCCCAGCACCTTGCGTACGCCAATCTCCTTTTCGCGCCGTTTGGCATGAAACAGAATGAGGCCATAGCTACCCAGGCAAGACACGAAGATGGCAAGGATGGCAAACCACCGCACGATTTCGGCCAGCCGATCCTCGTTTTGGTACGTCTGGGCCAGCGTCTCGCTCAGGTAGAAGTATTCGAACGTCTTCTCGGGGAAGAACTCCGTCCATTTGTTTTCCAGAAACGCCACCGTTTCCTGGAAGTCCGCCCCTTCGCGAATGCGCACTGTAAGGTTGCTCATTTCCCGGTTAGAGATATCCAAAAACAGGCTGCGGATAGGTTGGGTAAGCGCCGTATAGTGAAAGTCCTTGAACACCCCAATAACGCAGCCTGGCTTACCACCGGGGCCTCCGCCCAGCTTGGTCACCTCCTTCCCCAAAGCCTCCTCTGGGGTATTCCAACCGAGTTCCTTCACCCCCGTCTCGTTGATTAGGTAAGCCTCGTTCAAGTCCGTACCGGAGGCCCTATCAAACCCACGTCCGGCCACAATCTCTACCCCGTAGGTCTCCAGAAAGTCAAAATCAACGGACATATCCGAGATAGCCACGGCATCTTCATCTTCTGGCATACCCTCGTACTGCATCATGTGCATGATGGATCCCTGCCCGGGTATGCCCCCCGTAATGGAAGTACCCACTACATCCGGATTCTTGTCCAGCTCCTCATCCAGCGTGTTGAGCCTCTCCAAAATGGAGTTCATGTTCATGCCGAATATGTTATTGATGTTATTACTGCGCACGGGCACCGTAATCACATTATCCTTGATAAAGCCCAGCGGTTTATTGAGCAGAAAATCCAGCTGATAGTAGATGATCACCGACCCGGTGATGAGGGCGATGGACATGGCAAACTGGAACGTAACTAACACCCTGCGCAAGGAGAATACCCTCGGTTGGGTTTCAGTCTTGCCCTTGAGTGAGGTAGTGGTTTGCAAGTGAGTGAGCACAAAAGCCGGGTAGCTGCCCCCCAGCAGGCCGGTGAGCAGAAAGATACCCAACATAGCCAGCACGGTCATAGGTTGCCACAGCAGGCTGATGTCCAGCTCTTTACCGGTAAGTCGGTTGAGAAGAGGCACCCCTTCTGACATTAGGATAATACCCAGCACGAAAGCCAAAAAGGTGATAACCAGTGACTCGCCCAGGTACTGGAAGAACAGTTGCTTGCGCGTGGCCCCCAAGGTCTTTCGTAAGCCGACCTCACGGGCCCGTTGGGCGCTGTGGGCCGTGCTTAGGTTAATGAAGTTGAAACAAGCGATGAGCAATGTGATCAAGGCAATAGCCGAAAAGGTATACACGTACCGAATGTTGCTGGGCGATTCGGCCTGCAATACCGCATCTGGGTAGCGCAGGTGCAGATCCTGTAGGGGCAACAGGGAAAACTCCTGATCCTGGTGGTATGCCTCGTTGGCGTATTCGGTCACCAAGCCCGTTAGCTGTTCGCCTACTTTGTCCACGTCCGCACCGGGGCTTAGCTTTATGTAGGTAAGTGAGTGTGATATGATCCAGTTGGATTCCAGTGCGTTGGCCAGGTTAGTAGCGTACTCCTCACTTTCTATGCGAAACTGGCTGTAGTAGGGGGCAATCATCTCCAATGTGATGTGCGACTGCTCGGGCCAGTTTTCAAACACACCCACCACCTCGTACAGGTGATTACCTTGCAGGTTCACAAATCGGCCCAGAGCCTGATCGGTACCAAAGAACAGTTCCGCTTTCTCCCGGCTGATCAACAGTGCATTGGGTTGTTCCAGCGCCGTTTCAGCCTGGCCTACCACCATATCCAGGGCAAAAATCTGATGGAAATTGCTATCGGCAAAGTAGATGGGCTCCTCAAACTCCTTGCGGGTGCCATTCGCCTCTTCTATGTCAACACTGATGCTACGACCTAGGAAACGAGCCGAGGCCTCTACTTCTGGGATATACTCCTGAGCAGCCAGGGCTATGGGTGGCGGCACGGCTACAAAATCGTAGCCCGTAGTGGAGTGGTACATCACTTGGTAGAGCTGCTCTACCTCAGGATGAAAATCATCGTAGCCAAGTTCATCCTGTACAAAAAGGTAAATAATTCCGCAGCAGGCGATGCCCACTGATAATCCCAGGATGTTGATGATTGCATAGGTGCGATTTTTGGCCAAGTGCCGCACAGCAATCTTCAGGTAATTCCGAAGCATGATAGATGTTGGTTGTGTTGCGAATAGTAAAAGGTACGGAAGAATATTTCGCTCGTTTGCCTTTTTACACTAAGCGGGATTAAGCTGTGCTTGAAGGGTTAAAAGTGGGTAATAGAACCTTCTGAGTGGAAGGTTTAAGGACCTAGATTAGGTAGGTAAAAGAAAACGCACACGTCGGCATTGATATACGTGATTACCAAACCAAAGAAGATGCGCCGATTTGGCGTCCGTTGTATCCGGAATAGGTTACCCCTGGTTTTATGCAGTTCAGCCCGGCGATACCGAAGGCAGGTAAAACTGGAAGGTAGTGCCTACGTTGGGCTGGCTCCTTACACTAATGGTGGAGTTATGAATCTCCATGATCTTCTTGGCAATGGCCAGCCCCAACCCTACCCCATCCATAGCGCTCTTCTGAGTGGCGCTTGCTTTCTTAAAGCGCTCAAAGATGTGGGGCAAATCAGTGGAAGGAATGCCTTGCCCTGTATCCTGAATAGCCACGTACACTTGATGCTCATCGGCCTTCATTTCCAGGGTCACCCGTCCCCCTTCCGGGGTAAACTTCAGGGCATTGTCCATAAGGTTCTGGATCACCCGCTCCACTAGACTAATGTCTGCAAAAACCAAGGGCAATCCTTCTTCAATAGACAGCTGGAGGCGTATATGTTTCTCCTCCGCCATCTGTTGATAATTGGCTGCTACATCGTGAGCCAGATCGGCAATGGCGAAAGGCTCCTTCTGAGGCTCTATCTGTTTGGCTTCCAGCTTAGAGTATTCGAACAGCTGCTGAATGAGGCCAGACAGCTTCTCGACGCTGTTGCGAATCACCTGCAGGTATTTGTCGTGTTCTTCCGGAGTTAGAGTGTCTTTCTTGATCTGCAGCGTTTCCACATACCCCCTGGTAATGGCGAGTGGCGTGCGCAAGTCGTGGCTCACGTTGGCTATTAGCTCTCGCCGAAGCGACTCAATGGACTTGAGCTCTTCCAGGTTGGCCACCAGAGTATCGGCCATGTGGTTGAAGGTATCGGTAAGTACCGAAAGGTCCTTGTGCTCGGAGTTTTCGATACGCGCCGTCATGTCTCCTTGCTGAAACCGACGCACCACCTCAATGATCTCCCGTAGATTTTGGGTGAGGTACCAGATGGCCAAAATACCGATAAGGCCCGCAAACAGAATAGTGGCCAGGGATGCCCCCAAGCCCATTCTTAAGAAAAAACTTCCCGCCAAACTCGTGTTTACCTCCTCCGACCGTAGGCTGCTCAGGATGATGTAGATAAACCCCTTCTGCCCTTCCACATCAAAAGAGGCCGCCGAGAATATCTTCTTCCGGTCGGGATTACGAGGATCATCTCCCAGTACAAATTCCTGGCCCTCACCCTCCATGAAGGTCCGAATAGGCTCCAGATCTATCTGCGTAAGGGGCTTCTCGTTATCGGAATGGTCCAGGACCACACTGTACAATACCATACCCGTCTCACTGAGCAAATACACCTCTATCCCTTGGTTCACGGCCATCATGTCGTCCATGACCTCACCGAACAGGGGCTTGTTCACGGTACCATCGGGCAAGTAGGGCTTTTCCTCTACAAAGTGATGGTCAATCAGGTGCTGCGCCACCCCGGCATTGAGCCGCTGGGTAGACTCCTCAACCCATTTTTGGGTGAAGTAGTAGGTGATGAATACGTACCCTACTCCGGCTACCAACAGGAGTAACAGAAAGGTGACCATGATTTTGGTGACCAGCCGCGAAGAAACTGTTTTCTGACTCATGAGATACTTAGCTCTTCGTTAAACTTATACCCTACCCCCCAGGTAGTCAGGATGAAAGTGGGACTATCCATACTGGGTTCTATCTTGGCCCGCAGGCGGTTAATATGCGAATTGACGGTGTGCTCGTACCCTTCAAATTCCACTCCCCATATCAGACTTAGCAAGCGCCTGCGGTTATAGCTCTTGCCCGGATGAGAGGCCATAAGCACCAGCAGATCAAACTCCTTTGGGGAGAGTTCTACCTTTTTCTCCCCCACCAAAACCTTACGCAAGTCTATATCAATGGTAAGTCCGGGAAAGCTCAGTCGTTTAGGATCTTCCTTTTGATTTAGCTGCTCAGCCAGGATCTTGGAGCGGCGGAAGATTGCTTTTACCCGGGCAATGAATTCCCGCACACTGAATGGCTTGGTCATGTAATCATCGGCACCTACCTCCAACCCCAACACACGATCAATCTCTTCGGAGCGGGCTGTGAGCATAATGATGGGAACGGTGATGTCCAACGCACGTACTTTCTGGCAGAGCTCAATCCCGTCCATAGACGGCAATTTGATATCCAGAATCACCAGATCAGCCTCGTTTTTTTTAATCGCCTCCAGGCCCTCCAATCCATCACCGTAAGTCTCCAGTGCGCAATCCAGATCAGCCAGGTGGATCTTAAGCAACTCACATATTTCCACATCATCCTCAATGATGATTACTTTCCTTTGCTCCATGAATAGCAATTTCCTCACTAAGTATCACAAAAACATCACAAAAGGCATTCAATTGGTTTACCCGCCCTACCTCATCGGCTAACCAAGGCTTATATCGAATAGTAACAATCTGACTATAAGCCATTTACAATTCTTTCTGTCGTGAGGAAATTGTAACCTCCATGTGATAGAATGGCAATGAATACCCCGTTACTTTACCCGTGTGAAACCAAAACTGTGTAATGAAATCACACTGGGGGGTGCATCAGGTAACCCTCACCTAGTAAGCCAATTTTTATTATCAGTTGTTTAGTATGGATGCCCCGGTCTTC
>DMST01000062.1:56111-59050 GCA_003454975.1 Cytophagales bacterium
CGGTCTTCTGGGCCGGGGCTATCCTGGACCTGAGAAAGGATTTCCCATAGTTTAAGCAATACGGGCGTGTTCCCTTGCAAGCGTCCATACAGATTCAGGGTACTCTACTCCTCGTCGTTGGCGGGGAGTAGTTTTTTATACCTGTAGAAAATTGATTCCGCCTTTTGGTTGAAGAAATACACCAGCGTAAAAAAAATCTCATTCCCATTAAACCCAGCCAGCCGTGGTGCATCCAAAGGGCACATAACACAACAGATGATAACCAATTCTAAAACACAAATGATGAAATCAGTAAAACACGTAGCCGCCGTAGCGGTAGTGGCTACTTTCGGGCTGGCCTCCTGTGATAGTACGGAAGATCTGGGCCTATCTAGCTTCGGTGACATGGAGCAAGAAGCTTTCCTGGAGTCGGTAGAAATGGCCCTGGAAGGTGAGATTGAATCTGTATCGTTTGCTGGGCGCATAGGTGGCGAGGCAAATCTTTCGGCCCGCGGCGGCAAAGGCTTTCGGGGCTTCTCCGACTGCGCAACCGTGACAAAATCGGGCGAAGAGTTCCCCAAAACCATCACCATCGATTTTGGGGAGGGATGCGAAGGCCCCCACGGTCATACCAAGAGCGGTCAAATCGTGGTCACCATTTCCGATGCCATGAGCAACGTGGGTGCTACCCGCACGGTCACGTTCGAAAACTTCTCCATTAACGACAAGGCCGTGGTGGGCACCCGGGTAACTACCAACCAAGGCCAAAATGCGGATGGCTTTTGGGTGGTTACTAAGTCCGTAAACATGACGCTGACCGACAGCGAGGGGGCAACCCTCAGCAAGACGTTTGATGGCAGCAAAACCTGGCTGAGCGGCTTTGGTGCCGACAGTGCTGCTACCAAGGTATACCAGAAAGACGGCAGTGGCTCCATTACGGGTGTGGAAGGCAACACATTCACCAAAACGATTACGACCCCCATCATGATCGATCATAGCTGCCGCTACCCTCTGAGCGGAGTGGTAGAGATGAGTGGCCCCGAGGGTGAGGGTACATTGGACTTCGGCGATGGGGCCTGCGATAACCTGGCAACGGTAACTCGTGACGGGGAAACCGAAGAAATTGACCTGGATTCGATCAAACGTAGAAAACGACGACGCCTTCGTGATTGATTTGATTGACGATCAATTCGAATTTGAAAAACATGCGGGGGGGGCTGTGGCCCCCTACCCTTCCAACGTCAGGGCTATGGCCTCAAAAGCGGCACTGACAATCCCCTCAAAATAGGAGGTTAATCAAAAGAGTATCAATACATTAAAGCAGGCGTCTATCGAAGAATTTTACTTTCATTAGTTCTATATTAGGTTGTTGTGGTGAACCGCCCCGAAGCTTTGCATCGGGGTGGTTTTTTGTTTTATAAACAAGACAAAATCAATACGTTTAACCACAAATTTCGGGTAGTGAAACAAGGATGGATCCAACGACTGATTACTCGTATGATTCATTAGTGTCTCTAAATTCTCGTGCCTTTTTCGTAACATAAGTACATAAACTAATCACCACAGGATACCATGAGAACAATTATCCTAATACCCCTACTCATTCTAAGCTTCCAAAAGCCTACTTCTGGTCAAACTTGGATCAGAGTAGAGATTGACACCTACTTATCGGTTGATTTTCCTGGGCAACCCGAGATTACTCAAGAGGGCGAAGCCACCCTTTACCATGCCCCAACGGAACATGCCAATATGCAACTTACCGTTACCTCCATTGACGATATACGGGGGATCAATAACCGAGAAATCACTAACGCAGGGGAAGCAAAAGAATTCTATGAGGTAATAAAGAGCAATTACGAAACGGACCTGGCCCGAGAAGCCTTTATGTCGGGTCCCCTAGAGCAGGAAGGCATGTTGGGGAGCTATTTCACTTTCCCAAGGAGCCAAGGCTGGGACTATGACATTATGGTTTTTGTGGTGAAAAAGACCGTATACCAGCTCGTTTTCAGCTTTCCTGAGGATAACACTACCTGGGTTGCTGAAGATCGAAAGCGCTTCAACGCCTCCCTCCACTTCTCCCTTCCTGAGGACGGCCAATTTCTTCCTGGTGATGATTCAGTTGCCTTCAATATAGGAGAAATGTTTAGTAGAGTATTCGCCATTGGCTTCCTGATCATCCTTGGCATTTTTATCTCTCGCCGTATGCGAAGGTCTCGTTCCTGACCTCAAAAGTCACCAAGACAAAGACCCCCCTTCAGGAATATAACTTTTCAAAGGCCGTGCAATTGTATAGGACCTAGGGTCAATCTTGGGTAATGCAAAGTATTGAAACCCGGAATTACCCCTCAAGAATAACCAAGCTGGCTGATCCTCTGGAGGAGCAAATCTTTAAATATTCATAGTTTTATTACTACATCGCATTATTAAAATTCCAAAATGATATTTGGCAAATTATGCAATTTTCAAGTCAAATAACCATTAAAATAACTTTATTCAGTTGTTATAATGAAATAACAACTTGATATAGTGATATAAATTCCAGCCGCATTACTTTTGATGGACCAAACTTAATTTTTAGCATGAATACCAAACTCTACAACTTTGCCTACGCTTTCCTTTTTGCATTAGGAATAGCTTCTTGTACCCCCACCGCAGATGAACTATTACAAGAACAATTGACTACTTTAGACACTAGTCAGTTAATCAGTTTTCTTGCATCGGTCACCGACGATAAGGGGACTCCCATTACGGGTGCCAGCTTCACTTTGGAAACCATCGGCGATAGTGCCTCCACCGTACTCACAGCTACTTCGAACGCCGAGGGTCGGGCATCATTCGGCAACGTGGCCGCCGGAGGGTACCTGTTCACGGTAACCGCTGAAGGACACCTCACCGCCACCGGAATCCTCGATTTCAGCTGGATAGAGGGCTACAACTTTACTGTAACCGATGAACTGGTA
>DMST01000062.1:59110-59575 GCA_003454975.1 Cytophagales bacterium
TATCCCGGTTACCGAATCGGCCATCATCCCCCTGTACCCCACGGACCCTGCTACCGAAGATGCAGCTACCATTACCGGTACCGTATTGATTGAGTCAGACTTGACCAATACCGCACCTGAGGCTCTGGAAGGCATTACGGTAGCCGCGGACCTATCTAATCTGGTGTCGGTTGCTTCGAACGGTCTTTCTATACGTGGTTTTCAGTTTTCAGGGCATGACACCTTTGGCTGTGCTACCACGGACGCCAGCGGTAACTACTCCATGACGGTGCCTGTGCAGAAAGACGGTTCCTTCATCACGCTTATGTTCCCCGAGGTTCAGTTTGACCAAACGGTGGTTGCTTACGAGCAGAACCGGATTCCTTTTGCCGCTCCACAAGCGGTACAGATTCCCACTACCTACGGCCCAGAAGTATTCTACAATGCCGTAGTACCTTCTGTACCTGGTGTATGGGCTACTTTCCC
>DMST01000062.1:59634-61004 GCA_003454975.1 Cytophagales bacterium
GCCGCCGGTACTGGGTTCGCCATTAGCAATGTGACCATGATCCCCCGCGATTGGTCGGCCTTCTTCAACGTATCCGACACGCAGGAGATGCCCGTAGCCGGTAGCGGAGCCTTGATAGAGGTAACCAACTGGGGTGCCGGATATGAGTTCTCCCCTACGGTAGAAATCACCGACACCAATTCAGAAGATACCGTTAACGTGGATGCTGACCTAGCCGTGGGTATCTCCGGGTATACCCTCACTTCTACCATCACCGGGCTAGCCGCTGATGATGAGGTAGCCGTATCGCTGTTTTATGAGGATGAGTTCGGCATCGACCGGTTTGTCAACAGCTTCACGGTAGAGACAGACGGCTCCGGCGCTATCACCCAAGCCCTACTTACAGCAGGCATCAACGCCGCCATTGCAGACGGTGAGGACGGTTTTGGTAGCGAGCTCGTGAAAACCTCCCGGGTAGTAGACTCTATTTACCTGGCCTTGCCCGGCACCGGTGGAGACGGCACGGTGATCTCTTCTTCGCAGGTACACAACCTGTCGTTTGGCGGATCAGGCCGCGACTTCATCTCGCCTAGCATTTCGATAACGGGCGGAAGCCCTACCACGGCCTTGTCCTTTGGTATCATCTTTGGCTCCAACTGGTCCTTCGAGCTAGACAACTCGGGCATCACCACTCCTTATGTATTACTGCCTGAGATAGAGTACGAATACCGTGAGGTAGCCTCCGGCACATCAAATTTGGACTACTTCGTTTCTAGCTTTGTGGTGAATCCCAACACCAGCACTGGAGATCAAATTGGCAACCTGTTGGAACCTAATGCCGCAGGCGACATTGTGCTGAAACCCTTGCAGGAGGGTACTGAGCTATTGTATACGGCGAGCGTATCTATTGAGGAGCCACGTTTCTTGGTTACCAACCAAGCGCACGAAACGGCTGCAGGCACGGTATTCATTAGCAGTGAAGGTGAAGTGACAGGCCTTAACGTGACCGATGCGGGTGACGGCTATAACACGAAGTTCGACGTGACGGCGGCACCTACCGTAGCCGGCCTGCCAGGTAGTGGAGTGGGCATTACGCTTACGGGTGGCGAATTCAACGGGGTCCGTTTCGACTGGTTCGGAGACTATCGGCTCACCAATGGCGGAACCAACTATGCCCAATTTGCCAACCGAATTTTGAGCTACGAATACGCGGCAGGTTTCACCACCAACGCTTCGCTCAACTTTGAAATTCAGGCGGGCGAAACCGTGGTACGCGACGTAAACTACGGTACCGGTCGTCAGTCCATCGACATTGACTAAACGGTGCACTACCCAATAAAGAAAGAGGCTGTTTCCGCAAGGAGACAGCCTCTTTTCATAGTAGGCCCAGA
>DMST01000308.1 GCA_003454975.1 Cytophagales bacterium
CAAGGCCAGTGTCCGAGGAGCTGCTGGCATTGGCGCCCAGGTTGGCTACCGTAGAGAAGGGACCGCTCGCGCTCACGCCACGCTCCACACGGTAGGCCGTTTCATTCGTGGCATTATCCGTCCAGCTCAGGTCGATGGCATCCTCTCCTTGGGCCGTGGCGCTCAGGTTAGTGGGTGCCGCAATGGGCGTGGAGCCTCCACCACCTCCGCCACCGGGAGGGGTGCTGCCGGTGAGGCCAAAGAATTCCGCCGACCAGTAGGAGGAAAAGAAGTTGACATCGGCGGTGAAAGAGCCGGTATTGCCCCCTTGGGTGGCTCCGCTCCCAGGGTCGATGGCGATGGCGTGGCCCATGCCGTTGAAGTCGTACCGAACCACGAGCGGATTGCCGCTAGCGTCCTCGTAGTCGCGGCGGCGCACCGTGCTATTGCCCTCAAACGAAGCGTCGTCCGCATCCGCCGTTTGGTCTATACCCAGTACATTCGTCCATTGGTCCACTAGCTCAGTCGCATTGGCATTGTTCACGGTAAAGTCCGAGGTACCGTGCAGGATGGCCACCCGGGGGTAGTCGACCGAGTGGCTGTAGGCATTGCGCACCAGATTGCCCCATTGGTTCGGCGACTGGTTGTTGCCGGGGTTCATAGCCGAGAAGGCAGAAATGAGCGAGGTAGCTGCCTTGTAGGGCAAGCCCGCATTCACTGCCCCGGACTCGAACACGTCTGGGTAGGTAGCCAGCATAGTAGCGGCCATGGCGCCACCTGCCGAGAAACCGGTCACGTGTACCCGGTCAGCATCAATGCTGTAGTTGTTCTTCATGTACTGCACCATGTTAGCCAGCGACCGCGCCTCCCCCTGGTTCCGGTTGATGTCGCCATTCTCGAACCAGTTGAAGCAGCCAGACGAGTTGTTGGCGTTCTTCTGCTCTGGGTAAATGACGTAAAAGCCGTAGGTATCGGCCAGCGAGTTCCAGTCGCTTTCGTTCGCATAACCCGTGGCGTTTTGGGTACAGCCGTGTAGCACCATGACCAGGGGAGCATTCGCCCCGGCAGAAGCAGGCGTGTAGATGAACATAGACAAGTTGCCTGGGTTGCTGCCAAAGCTAGACACAGAGGTGAGCTGTGCTTGGGCAGTGCTCACCAGTAGGAGTAGCACCGCCAACAAACGTAACGTTCTCATCGGTAGTGGATTTGGTTTTTCGATTTTAGGTATCTGAAATCTGCTAACTATCAGCCACTTACCGACTGCTAATCGGCTTTTTTCGAGGGTAGACTATTGGACTGTTTTATCAAGAAATCAGGATGGTTTGGTAGCTGGTTACCCTGTTTTCGGGGTGGACTTCGTTTGGTTGAGGTTTTTCTTTTGGCCCTGGGACTGCAAGGATTAGGGTTTGGGAAAATGACTTTCACACCGCAGAGTTGCCGCCGAGGCAGGTCCATTTCGGTTCGCAGGCTGGGTTTCAATTTCATTTGGGAGTGCTCCGCACTCATCAGTTCTGTCTACTCAAACTCCCTACTCTTTTTTACCAACTACCGGGAAAAAGAGGACCGATATCCGTCATGGTGGCAAATACCCAAGGGCGGATGCCGAAAAGCCCAAGAAAGAGTAGGCGACACTTTCCCCAGAACCCAATCCATGCAAAACTTTACCCACCGGATATCCGGGCTTTCACTGGCCTTCTTCTTCCATTGCTTAGGTGTGTATGCCCAAGTGGTCTCCGCTCCTCAACAACCCTTTGTCCCCTTCCACGGGCTTACGGTAGATTTTACCCAGGCGCCAACTGGGGTCCAAACGGCAGGAGCTAACCCAACAGAACCCGCAAACTCCACTCATGGCTACACCGATCGTTTCGGTAGAGTACTCTTCGAGATCTACGACGAAGGAATAAGCGGTGGCATTTATGTACAGCCCTATAACCTAACTGGGCCAGTTCCCAATCGGATTTCTTTTACTTACCACAGTGTAAATACCCAACTCATGGGAGAGTTAGAAATCATCCCCTTTCCTTGCGAGTCTGACAACCCTAACCGTTTTCTTCTTATTACTCAAGAATATACTCCGGGAGGATTCAATATGGCGGGTGTGTGGGTACAAGGATACTCAGAACTTCATTTCCATGAATATAATCACGGCACACAAACCATCATTGAAAACGTGAGGCCAAAAATTACCATTGCAACGGATGCCCGTGCAAAAGCCGGACTTGCTATCTCCCGCCTACTACATCCTTCGGACAATGAAGAATCCAAATACCAAATACTCTACGTTCTTGATGGTGAAGTGGTAACGCGTACCATTACCCTCGATCAGAACGTGTTTACCCTTGGGCAAGCACACACTAGATCCTTGCCCGGGGCCAACGTAGAGTCGGTCAATCAGATAGAAATTTCACATAGTAATAGCCGATATGCTATCCTATCAGCCTCCGGCCGGGTATTCGAAGGACAAATAGAGGAGTACTTTAATCAATCGAATCGGATACAAGAAAACCATGAGATAATCTTACCACCTGGCAGGCTTGCTACGGGCATAGAATTCTCTCCCGATGAGCGTTATCTATTCGTAAACGCCTTCGTGCCCCAGGGCCCCGGGTTTAGCGGGATACAACGGTACGACCTCAACAATACACAATCACCCCAGTGGATACCGCTGAGTGCTGACTTTAGCCATAGTCATTTGGGGATCATGCATGATGGCTTTCTATACGCTACCAGTGGTACCCAGTTGCTCCGCATGAATCCACTCACCGGGCAGCCCTTGCAGACCTTTCCACTTCCTACACCTGCAAACAACACCTTCTGGGTAGGTTACGATATCAACCCCAACCATCCGAATGCCTTGCCCACGGGTACTGATGCCTTCGTACTCCCTGACCAAATAGACGGCTACGTACATTTTCAAAGCACACCCAATGCCTTGCAGCTAGACCTTAGCCAATGGAATGGTACCGTATGCGGCGGTGATTTGGATATCCTCATACCAGACAATATAGCCAGTGTGGACATCTCTCTGATAGCCATCAGCGGTTCTACACCTCCCGACCAGGAAGACCTTCCTGGTAATGCCGTGTACCAGCTCGATGAATTATTCCCTAGTCTCGTTTGTAGCGGATCGTTTACCCAAGAGTATGAGCTCCAAATCACCGTATCCTCTAACTGCAATCCAGAATATACTGTCACCTCATTGCCCTTCCATATCTTATGTGACGATGTACCCGAATTTACTATTGTCAAAAACTGCCGATCAAACCTACATACGGTTACCCTTAGCAACCCTCCCGGGGGAACAGCGGAAATTGATTGGTTAAATGCCCAGGGAGGTAGCCTAGGGCTCGCCAACCAGTTGCAAGTATCGTTAGCCCCGGGTACGTATTCAGTAGAGTACTCCGTTCCCAACTCTACTTGTGCATTCGCTACCCCATTTACCATCACGCCGTGCCGGGGTGAATACATTCCTGACCCCTTCCGGCGCGGTGATATTGCCTTACCGGCAAGCACCCACTTCTATCCCAACCCTGTTACAGATCAACTTCATTGGCCGGCCAGCCTTCCTGTAGGGTCACAGGTACAGGTAACCGATATGCTGGGACGTACGCAAAGCATCACCGCCCAAAATACTCCCATATCCGTGAGCACCTGGGAGCCGGGCTTGTATCTATTCTCTTGGCAGGAGGAAGGCTCTTGGCGTAGGGAGCGAGTATTGATCTCGGGTAAGTAAGGCAAGCATTGGATTTTCACAAAAATGAGAATTTTCACTGCCTGGTTAAGGGTTGAGCTTCTGAAGGCTGTCTTGGAAGTAACCCCTCATCTATTGAGGAATTAAACCCACATATACCAAAAGTCTGACTTCCGGCTAATATCTTGGAGCCCGCAGGTTTTGCCTGCGGGCATTTTTTAAACTGATGTAGGTATGATTTTTTTAGATGACCCTGCCATAGAGCAGCTATTTTCCTACCAGGAATTTGTTCCGCTACTCAAAGAATTCCTCACGCACGAAGTAGCAGTACCTGACCGAAGCCACTTCTCCGTGCCGGTGCCTGGCAGTGAAGAAGCTACGTTGCTTACCATGCCCAGCTGGGTGGTAGGAGAATACATGGGTGTCAAGATTGTGAGTGTGTTTCCCGGTAACCAAGACTTGCCAAGCATACAGGGCGTTTACTTACTAATGAGCGCCCAAACGGGAGAGATATTGGCCACTATGGACGGCGCAGCGCTCACCCGCAAACGCACCGCTGCCGTTTCGGCACTGGCTAGCTCTCTACTCTCGCTGCCCACCACCCATAACATGCTGATGGTCGGCACCGGTACCCTTTGCTATGAGCTTATCCAAGCCCATGCTAGTGTACGCCCCTTGGAAAGGGTGGAGATCTGGGGCAGAAACGGAGCTAAGGCCGCAGCCAAAGCCGGGGGCCTAGGCATACCGGGGGTGTATATTTCCAGCACTCAGGATCTGGCTAGGAGCTGCACTCAAGCAGACCTGATTTCGGTGGCTACGCTGTCTGATAGGCCTTTGGTTTACGGTGAATGGCTGGGGTCACAGGCCTATCTGGATCTGGTGGGCTCCTACAAACCCCACACCCGGGAAGCAGATGACGCTTGCCTGCGAGGAGCCAACATGATTGTAGATACAACCCGTGCGCTTACCGAGTCTGGTGACTTGGCTATTCCCCTGGCTGAAGGTGTGATCTCTGAGGCCGATATCTTGAGTGACTTGTCTACCCTCTGCCGCGAGGGAGTCCCAACCATGGATGCCTCCCGGATTGTTTTTAAGTCGGTAGGCTTTGCTGCCCCCGATCTGGCAGCAGCCGTCTATTTGTACCAAAAATCGAAAACCCATGACTGATTACGCTTTCGCTAAGGGATATACCCGGCTACAAACCATAGACATGCACACAGGGGGCGAACCGTTACGGATCGTATTGGAGGGTTACCCCGCTCTGGAGGGGAAACGCATTTTGGATATTCGCCAGGAGCTGTTGCAGAAGCATGACCACCTGCGGAAGGCCCTGATGTGGGAACCTCGTGGCCATGCCGATATGTACGGGCTGCTCAAGGTACCAGCGGAGCGTGAAGACTCCGACTTCGGGGTCCTCTTCATCCACAACGAGGGGTACAGCACCATGTGCGGCCACGCCACCATCGCCATTGCCAAGGCGGCCGTCATGCTAGGGTGGGTCAACCCAACACCGCCACTTACTACCCTGAAGATTGATGCCCCCTGTGGTCAGCTCACTGCCTATGTCCACCACCATCCAGATGGATCGGTGCGTGAAGTATCGTTTGAAAATGTACCCTCCTTCTTTGTAGGCAGTTACACCGTTGATATACCCGAGGTAGGCACCATTGCGTACGATCTGGCCTACGGCGGAGCGTTTTACGCCTACTTAGATGTAGCACAAGTGGGGCTCAAGTGCACCCCCGATCATTACCCAGAGCTCATCCGGTGGGGCCAGCAGATCAAACAGGCGGTGTCGAAAACCAACCCAGAAATCCGACATCCCTTTGAGAAAGAACTGGGCTTCCTTTACGGGACCATCTTTATCGATAACTCCGACAAGGAAGGGATCCACAGCCGCAATGTGTGTGTGTTTGCTGAGGGTGAAGTAGACCGTTGTTCCACCGGCTCGGGTGTTTCGGGCCGTTCGGCTATCCACTACCGTAAGGGTGAGCTAGCTAAGGACCAATCCATTACCATCGAGAGCATTATTGGCTCTACGTTGGAGGTGAAAGTGATCCGGGAAGAGACCTACGGGCAGCACCGGGCAGTGATTCCGCTGGTGACCGGTAACGCTCATTTCATGGGCCGCCATGAGTTTTGGATTGATCCTGAGGACCCTCTGCGCGACGGGTTTTTCCTGCGTTAGGTCCTATGTATTTTCATCGCACTACTAGCTTTTGTGTCCAGGATTTTCCTGAGGCCACGCTGAAGGTGACCAGGTACAGCCCCGGTTGGTGGAGCTGGAGCTGGTAGGTAGTAGAGCTACTTTGCTGGATTTCCGTGGATATCTGCCTCCCTGCCAGATCCATTACTCGGATCAGGTTGGGCTTCCCTTGAGAATCATCCACTTTAAGAGTGATATCGCCGGTCGGTGCAGGATTAGGATATAATTGGAAAGGTGCAGGCTGGTCCTTCAGAGCAAGCTGAGTGATATCCCCGAGCTCTGCTTTAGGGTAAGCCTGTAAGCCTGCCTGCCCGGTGCCCATAAATAGCTCGTTTCCTACGGATGCCAATGTATATAGGAATCCGTTTTCGGATCCATTTGTGGGTACCAGTTTCCAGTTGGCTGCAGGCGTCGTTTTTACGTACAAACAATTGGTAAGTTGCCCCCCAGCTCCAGGTAATACACATTCTACAGCAGCCCAAATGGTATCCTGATCCACAATAAAGCTGCGCATCAGTTGGGCGCTGCCAGAGGATTCTAAGGGCGAAGTAGTAAGTTTTTCCCAGCCATCAGAACCGTCCGCCAACACCCACAAATCGGTTCTTGTATTGGCGTACCACTGGCCTTCGTTATGGTAAAACCCGCTTACGATCTGTGGAGTATTAAACTCATCTACTACAGGCCGCTCCGTCCAGGTTTGTCCTGCATCTTCACTAATAAACACATCGCCAAAGGTATTCCTGTAAGCAATCTCCTCAGATGAGGAGTTCATGATGGGGACAAAAAAAACGGGAAGGTCGGACCCAGCATCAGGATTTGATCTTTGTTCCCAGGTAGTTCCCCCGTCTGATGAAAACCAGATGACGTTTTCATAATCCGCTGCAATTAAATTGCCTTGGAAATCCGTAAAAGTAAATCCAGTACCAATGCCAGTGGGGAGTACCAGCTGTTCCCAGGTGGAGTCTACCTTCCTTAGCCGATATGAGCTGCCATCAACATCATAAAAAAGCTGATCTCCTAAAGAAATGAATTTGCTCCCTTCGCTTATTGAGGTACCAACGACAGTGGAATTCTGCCCTATCAAGGACCAGGTAATACCTTGGTCTTCGCTGTATATGGGTCCTCGGTGGTTGGTATTTACTACCCAAAAGTCCCCAAAATCCCGAAAGGCAAAGGCCGCATAACTACTCTTATCGAAACCGAGAGGCTGCCAGGTGGTGCCCCGGTCGCTCGTTTCATAGGAACCATTTTCCGTGATTACAATCCCCCTTTGATCGTCAAGAAAAGCGATGTCCTCTATATCTCCGAAAGGAGGGCTGGCCAATGCCTGCCAAGTTCTGGCTTGGTCATCGCTTAACCAAAGTTGATTAGAAGTAGAAATGTTGATAAGGTAGTCGTGGGTGCTGATAATTTGATTAGGGATTTGTCCAGGTGGCCAATCCTTCAAAAAAACGGGAGCGTCGGTACTACCCAAGGTGCCGATATATAACCCTTGCGGCGAAGAAGAAAACCACTGGTCACCAAGGATGACTAATGACCGCTGATCGGTAGTAATAGTATCTACCCGAGCCCAGGAACTACCGCCATCTAAGGAAGAAAAAATTCCTCTGGTCGTACCCAAGAGAATTTCTTCGGAGGAGGCTACCAGAGAGGCACCGGGATCCAAACCCAAAGTAAAGTCGCTCCCCCGAATGATGCCTAGATCTTGCCAGGCTTCACTTCCTTCCGCCAAAGAATAGAAAGAACCCGTGCCGCTATACAAGTAAAGAACGTCCTCTACCGAAGCCAGGTCTGGAAAATTAAGAAAAGGTGTAAGCTCAGGAAGGCTGATCCAGGCATCCTCCCAGGCCCAGAATCGGCCAATGAGCTGTTGGGCAAAGAGAGAGCCGTTACTGAAATACGCATCGATGAAACCTTGGCTGTTGGTGAGGCCTGTAGTGAGTGTCTGCCATGTGGTGCCCCCATCCTGGCTTTGGAACACCGACTTATTCCCGAAGAGATAATAGCTTTCTTCATCAGCAAATACCCGTGAGAAGGTACCCCCACTGGGACCTATATCACGCCACTGTGCCGGTGCTTCCAGAGTAAAGAATAGGCACACGGCTAGCAGAATACGGTGGAGAGCAAGACGCCTTAGGAACAGTTGGATCATTGGGTGGTATTATTCAAGGAAATTCGAGCATGAAAGAATAGAATCTTGTACAGGTTTCAAAAGAAAGCTCCAACTAACCTTACCAGTGGTCTTAGGATATTCAGTTTACGAATTGCCTGTAATACTTGGGGGCCTTTTTGCATCCCAATGATCTTATTTTCCGTCGGGAATTGGGGAGAAAGAGTGTGCCCTAAGGGCATTACTTTTGTGCCATATTTTTGTAAACCCACATTGTATGAAAAGAACCCTTCTTACCCTAGCCTTCCTCCTGGGAGGGGGAATTGCCTCATTGCTCCATGCCCAAACGTTGGTGCTTACGCGCACCGCAGCGGGGGAGGGCCCTGCCCAAAAGACCATCAGCGTAGGGGAGACCCTTTTTGTAGAGTTGCCAGGAGATGACAAAAGATACGCCGGCGAATTGATTAGGCTAGAAGAAAGTTCTCTCACCCTTGTAAAAGGTGAAGTAGAAACCACCTATGCTTTCAGCGATTTGTCCAATATTGGTATCAAAAAAGGATGGCTTACTGCCTTGCGTGGCGTGGCTATCCCGGGGATCGCCTTAGGCACCTACCTAACCATAGCTGGTCCGGTTTCCTATTTCACTTCTACCAGTTCCTTTCGAGGGTTAGACCTTATCCTGATCCCCATTGGGCTCGCTATCGGCGGTATCAGTTCCATTCCTTTTTGGCTCAAACGTCCCCAATTTCCAGCCGATAGCTTTCAGTATGCTGTACAATAATTATATGACTGATAACCAGGAATATAGGCTTGGTAGTAGGTGTTGCCTTGCGTAGGTTTTATGTAATTCTGGCTTGTGTTGCATCCTATGCATACACATCCCAAGATCACGATGAACCATACGTTTAAAGTCTATTTTCTATTGAGCTTAGTTTGCCTCAGTTTCTCACTGGGCAGCTGGACCGAAGGTCCTGATAACCAACGGAATACGATTACAGGTAAGATAACGGATGCCGATTCTGGTCATCCTCTCCAAGGAGTTACTGTGAAGGTGGTAAGCCCTACTAGGGTAACTACTACCGATGCGGAAGGGAAGTACCAAGTTACGGCTGAGCCCAGTGAAACTCTTCGGTTTTATTTGGAGGGCTACGAGGTACAGGAGATTGCTGTAGGAGGCCGAACGGTTATCGATGTGGTTCTGGTCCCTACGGTGGAGCTAGTTGAAGAAATACTTGTGGAGTCAGAGCCCCTCTCTGAGTCTAGCGAGTATCGCGTTTACATGAATGCCACAGGTTCGGTGACTCGTTCGGCCAGTGGTGCTAGCTTCCCGGCGGAATATGATTCCTATTCAACTACCCAACTCAACCGGGAGGAGTATGCCTCTATTCAAGAGCGCGGATTTATCAAACCCCAAAACCAGGCCCTTTCTACCTTTAGCATCGACGTAGATGTGGCTAGCTATGCCAATATGCGCCGGTTCATCAACCAAGGTCAGGCCCCGCCGGAGGATGCCATTCGTATTGAGGAGCTGATCAATTATTTTGACTATTCATATCCGCAGCCGCAAGGCAATCACCCCTTCAGTATTTCCACGGAGGTGGCCCCTGCCCCTTGGGCCACAGACCATTACCTGCTACACGTAGGCTTGCAGGGCAAAACTATTCCCACGGATGACTTACCCCCCAGTAATTTAGTTTTCCTTATCGACGTGAGTGGCTCCATGGGTGCGCCCACCAA
>DMST01000012.1 GCA_003454975.1 Cytophagales bacterium
GGCGTCGATGGGATTGGGCACCGTGGTCTGTGGGGCATCCCCTTCCGTCAGGTCCGTGATCTGAAAACCGGCCACCTCGCCATTCGATTCCAGACCGAAGTACCCTTGGGCTTTGTTTCCGTTCACGGCCACCGTTTCGTTTGCAAGCGTGTAGCTGCCAATGTAGGTATTGTATCCTACAAAGGAGGCTACAGTGCCTACCACGTCCACATCATCGCTCAGCCCGGCGGGCCAGTTATCTCCTTCAGCCGCTCCGCCCAGATTATACACGATGTTATATTTCTGATAGCCTAGCGAACTGCGGAAATACTCGTAGGTCCCTGCCTCCAGCTCGCTCAGCGGCACGCTGATCATATTTTCTGTTTCGGTAAGAAACAGCTCGTTCTCAAAATCAATCGCCTCTACGCCACCGGCATCCGTAGTGGGTGAAGAGAATACTGTGAGCCCGTTTTCGTAGGGCGTAAACCGATCGGGATATAAGCCAATAAAGTGAATGCCCAGCGTCTCAAAATCAGGGTTCTGGCCGGCATTGCCCGCCGGCACCGAAACCGGATCACCCAGGTTGTCTAGTCGGTCGGCGGTATCATCCATCACGAAGGTGATATTGAGCATGAAGTCCTCAGCAGGCGGCGTAATTTCTACCTGAGAGCAGCCGAAGGCAAAGGCTCCTAAGATGCCAAGCAGCATACTGTTTTTACCTTTCAAAAAGACCATGAGGATTGAGGTTTGCTGTCTTGATATTCAACGCGATTCGCCCTTGAAGGATACGCGCATGGGGTGGTGATTTTTCAACATGCTAGGCACCTCAGCAAATGGTGGAGTCAATTCTCAATACACCACTACCTCGCCGTCCTCAGGAATGTCTACTTTGGCCTGTAGGCCGTGCTTTTGCAGCAGCTGACGCAGGTCCTCGCGGGTATGTGGGCAGTGGTTCAGCGCCTCCATATGGTTGGCCAGCACCCGCTGGGGCGAGTTCTGCACAAACTTCAGCAGGTCTGCTTGGTTCATCAGCAGGTAATCGCCAATATCTAGCCGGGCCATGCCTGCGGCCATCACCGTTATATCCGGCTGGTACGTTTTCAAAGCCTGGTCCACGTAGTCGGTATACACCGTATCCGAGCTTATGTACACGGACTTATCATCGGGCAGCTCCAAATGGAAGCCCATTACGTTGCCCGCAATTTTCTTCACAAAACCGTACCCATGTATGGCCTGAATGCCAACAAGCTTGCCCCCTAAATAGCGCTCTGGTTTGTCGTAAGCCAGTGCCAACTCAATGTTCAAGCCCTTCTTTTTCAACTTCCTTTGGTCAAGCTGGCTGCATACCACCGGTATCTTCCGCTCCTTCAAGAAGGCGATACCATCGGGATCGATGTGATCCGGGTGTAGGTGGGTAATCAGGCAATGGGTTACCTTCTGCAGCAAGGCTTCCGTGTTTGCGGGCAGCTCTACCAGCGAATTGCGGCGTGGTTTGAAGCGGAACAGCGTCAGTGGTCCGGCCGCTCCCTTCTTACCCAACATAGGGTCTACCAATATGAACTTGTCCTGAGACTCTATGACCAGAGTAGCGTTTCGTACGTGATGGATTTTCATGGTATGCTAATTTTTGGCAAGGTTCTGCGCTTAGCCGTGTCAGCGCCTTGATTCAAATCAAGAAGTCAGTTACGCTTGCGTATTCGGCTCAGTGTTTCCGGGGTCATCCGCAGGTACGTGGCTATGTGGTATAGCGGAATCTTTAGCAACCACTCGGGCTTGTGCTCCAGCAGATCCAGGTACAATTCATCCGGTGTCAGGCTAAAATGCTTGAACTCCTCATCCTCCCGCTGGGTAATGCTAGCCCGGAAGATCTCCTCTACGAAAGCCTTGCCGCATTGGTAGCGGTCCATAAACTGAAAGAAATGGGGCTTATCCAAGACACGCAGGGTGGCATCGGTTAGGCATTCCTGGTACTTCTTGCGGGTGCCGCCGCTTTGCAGCAAATGGAAGTCGGTAGTAAATTCCTGCGGCAGGTAGAACTGCGTGTTCATCTCCTTGCCTTGGTGCGAGAAGAACTCTCGCACGATGCCCTTTTCCAGAAATCGCAGTTCCGACTCCTGATCCCCTTGCACCGTTAGCAGTGTGCCCTTCTTGTAGGTTCTCGGCTGAAAGGCCTGGGAGAACTCCGCCAGCCCCTCCTGATTAAAAGGAAACTGGTTATTGAAGAACTCAAAAATGTGATCGCGGTCGGTCATAGTAGGGCCTGGGAAGAGAGTCCAAAATACGCCGAAAATTTAGGAACTAGTTTCGGGGAATCCGGGGAAATAGGTTCTGCGGTGACTATACTCCTACCCTACTCAATAACTCACTTATCCCAACTGCAATTCCGTATCTTTGCCCCTCATGTCGTCCCGCAAGCACACACACCAAGGCAAACCGCAGTTTCTTAACAAGCTGGCCCCACAACTTTGGCCTGAACTGGCCTCCAAGGCCAAAGCGCGCAAAGCCATCTCGGCGGGCGAGCTCACGGTGAACGGCCAGCGGGCACATCCGGATGCCCGGGTCATATCTGGGGATGAGATTGCATTCAACGCTCTTCAATCCAAAGACACTATCAGTCCAAAAGCCGCCACGAATCGGCGGGGGTATGACCTGGACTTGGAGG
>DMST01000079.1 GCA_003454975.1 Cytophagales bacterium
GGCGAGCCAGTGCCCGCTCAGAAAGAAATGCCTCCGGTGCGTCCGTTGTGTAGGGAGTCCCCGTTTTATCAGAAAAGAAGGCTACATAGCGGTCCGTCTGGGCCCATGCAGTAGCCTGCACGCCCAACAACCCGATGATCCAAATAAGCTGTTTATTGCCCATAGTCACTTAATACCTGCCGATAACTTCGGCCCACTTCCACAATTTGTTGTCCGAAACAACTGTCTTCATTGCAATATCTAAACTGAAAGCTTTGTCGCAAGATCAATCCTATATCAGCGGCAAAAACTTCCTCAATATAATTCTGTTGTTCTATCGTGTCCCGGTTATCTGACTGAATCACCGTGACCGTTTGCGAGAAAGAAGAATCCGCACCATAGGGGATCCCTACTCCCTGCATAAAATAGGTTTGTCGTTCGTCCAATGCCAAGGCATTACCATCCCAAGCGATATCCTCAGCCACCGGAAACACTAACTTGATCCGGGGTACATTATTTTCTATCACAATGGCTTGAGTAGCCGTACGCCTAATTTGCCACAAAGAATCCAGATGCCAGTCGACTGTACTATCCGTACGGGAGTACCTGCGCAAAAAGCGCGTGGTGTCCTGGCCAGACACACTGAGCACCTCCCCTACTTGCTCTCGCAACCAGTACCGTTGAGTATCCGGCGACCCCACCAACGGAATCACAATATCTTCCACAGAATAATCCCGGTACCAACCAGAATCTACCGGGAAATAAACATACCCTACCCGGCTAAAATCTGGATCAACGGTAGTGGATTCGCAACCCGCCCATACACAAAGGCACAGCAATAAGATTATCCAAGCATTTTTCATCTATACTCAAAAATAGAGCATCACCTTTAGAATCGGCATTGTTTAATTACAATCAATTCAGGAAATATCTTCCGAATTTCCTCGTAATGTACAAATCTAATCTCATCGGTAGTATTACCGATTTTATTTGAAATATTAGTAAAAGTAATATTTCAGGAGAATTCTCATTTGAAATTTGCGACCAACTAAAGTACCTTGAAAATGTTTCTTCAGGAAGATTTTTTTTCAAAATGCGCCATACAAAAACCCGCCCTCAAATTACATGTGAAGAATGCCGTAGTCGTTCTTCTAGCATGTTTAGCGTGCTTTGTGCTCACGAATTAGCTACCATTTCGGACAATAAGAGTTGCACCTTGTACAAAAAGGGGCAAATTCTATTCCACGAGGGCACCCGCCCACTGGGGATATTCTGTATCAATTCCGGAAAGGTCAAGGTGTATAAGATTGGCACCGATGGCAAGGAGCAAATCATTCGCATTGCCGGGCAAGGTGATTTGTTAGGCTACAAGGCCATGCTAGCGGAAGAGTATTACCCTGTATCGGCAGAAACTTTGGAGGATTGCACCATCTGCTTCCTATCAAAGCACAACTTCCTGGAAACCCTCAACGAGTCAAGTGACTTGAACCAACGGATTGTGAAGCAGGTCTGTCAGGAACATGGTATGCTGGTGGACGAAGTCACCAACCAAGCCCAGAAGTCAGTACGCGAGCGGTTTGCCATGGCCTTGTTGAAACTAAAAGACACGTACGGACTCGATGGTCACGAGGACGGGCCGGTTGAGATCAACCTAACCCGGGAGGATCTGGCCAATCTGGTAGGCACGGCCACCGAAACACTCATCCGGCTGTTGCACGAATTCAAAGAAGATGGCATGCTGGAAACCCAGGGACGGAAAATCCGCATCATTGATAGTCGCCAGCTGGTAAAGGCCGCGCGGATGATGTAATTCATCCTAGTTGCTCAATCACCTCTACCAACTGCTGCGTAAGCCGAAAGCGCGAGTAGCGCTCTACTGTATTGTCTACCTGGGTACCGGGGGATTCAAATTCCATCAGATACTTTAGGAGCTTTTCTTCATCTTGGTGATCAATCACCGTAGCGCCGGCAATCGGCTCCAATATCTTTGCCAGATCCCCATCCGGTGGTCCTAACTCCAATATAGGCCGCCCGGAAGCCATGTATTCAAATACCTTCCCGGTAATAATCCCCTTGGCATTGGGTGCATGGTTGATGACTACTAGTAGAATAGCCGACCGCTTGAGGTAACGGTATACCTCTGCATGGGGCAAGTGTGGCAATACCTCCAGGCGGTCCGCTATGCCCTGCCGCTTTGCAGCTCCAAGTACCGCATCGTGTACACTGCCTACTAGCCTTACCCTTGTTCGGTTATAGATCTCTGGCGCCTCAGTTTTTAGTCGCGCAAGCACCCGCCAAAGCGCCTCAGGATTCCGAAATTTTCCCATCACCCCTAGGTGAGTTATTACTACTCCTTCATCTTGGGCTACCTCTTGCTTTGGAAAATCGTCTGCATCAAACCCATTCGGAATCACCGTCACCGATTGAGCGCCCATCTCCGAAAACTCTTTACCCATGGTATCCCCAATGCAGACTACCTTATCGCAGGTACTTAGTACTTTTCGTTCCAGGTTACGGTGCCTTCTATCTGCCCATGCAGAAAGATTTAGGTTATTGTAGAAATCTATATTCGTCCAGGGGTCACGGAAATCGGCTAGCCATTTAAGAGTGGGCAATTTACGTTTGGCTCGCAACGCCACCAGATGACAGCTATGGGGTGGGCCAGTGCTGATGATGGTATCTATGCCCTCATCTCGGGCGTGTTGCACCAGGGCTCTTGCGGCCGGGCGTACCCAAAACGTACGCGCATCAGGGATAAACACATTGCTTCGCACCCAGAAAGCCAATTTATTCTTAAGCCCACGGGTATTGGCCTCCTGCACAAAGCTTTCCTTTTTGGCTTGCTTCTTCTCTACCCCCGTTACGCGTTGGTACCAATCGTATGGCTCCCATATAGGCACCTCAAGTATCCGCACACTTTCCGGAATATCCTGGTAAAGCGACTCATCCATTTGAGAGTACATCACACCTGAAGGCACCAGCACATGGGGCTCAATGCCAAGAGATGGTAGATACTTTACAAACTTGAGCCAGCGCTGGACTCCGCTACCACCACTCGGCGGCCAGTAGTACAAAACAATTAGGACTTTCTTCATTGGCAAGGCCTACACCCAAAGGTGCCAAAAGTAATCAAACTTTGCATGTCCTCCGGTATGCCCCCTTTTAGGAATCTTTCCGTAACCTTGCCCCCATGGAACTGGCCGACTATGTACGCTGGGCTCGCCAGCAACAACCATTTTCCCGCTTGGGTTTCTTCTCCCAACCCGTTCTGGCTACCGAGGGGCCACTGGCCGGTAGCATGCTCAAGGTATACCCCCCCATACGGCAGG
>DMST01000307.1:0-10791 GCA_003454975.1 Cytophagales bacterium
CCCTGCCCTGAGACCAACGTAACGTTGGTGGGTACTTGCCAAACTATATTGGTAACCGCACCTGTACCTCCCGACAAGGTGTAGGTAGTAGTGCCAGTGGCAGCCACCACCCCGTCTCCTTGAATATCATAGTCGCAGGGGATGCTGGTGTTGTTTCCGGAAGAATTGGGGACGATCGTGCCAGTAATGTAAAACAGGTTATAGCACGTGGATAGGCTGCTGATTTTCCCCTCTGCCGTAGCGGCCCCTGGCCAGCTGTCTTTGTAATAAAAGAAGCCACCGGCATACTTATAAATGTAAACTGCGTGGTCGATCGCGGTATTCTTCCAACCACTGAAGTAGGCGATGACTCCATGACCACTGCTGAGTAAGTTGGTAATGCTAGTGACTGAAATTACGGGTTCTCTTTTGTACAAATCGCCGTTGGCGTCGGGCAGGAGTTTGTAGTCGAAGTCGCCACCCCCATCGATAGTATAGGTTCGGTTAGAGGATACATCTGCATCATTGCAAGAGGTATTGAGCTGAATGGGTAGGTACATTTTGTCCTCCTCGCACCAACTGGTATTCAGATTGACGCAAGAAAAATCAGCAATGCAAGGGGTTTTAGGGTCATTTGGATTGGGGCAATTATCGAAAATGGGGTTAGCGTGATCGCCGGGAGAGACTCCGTTGGTCTTGGCTTGGTTCAAAGTAGCTTTGATCATTTCCAGGCCACCCCAGATACGGCCGCCCAAGGCACAAGTGCTGTAGGATTGCCATTCGTTAAAATTGGCATTGCTGGCCGTCAGGTTGTTTGCTGGGTTTTGCAATGCCCGGGACTCCAGAGCAGCCGTTGTTGCAAAAATGTAGCAAGGCCCCTGAACCACTTGATCTGCCGCATGAGTAGAATGGGGCACTGTCTGGGCCCAAAGGGCAGTATTGAAGGTGCAAATACTTGCAAAGAGTAATAATCTGCTTCGCATAACGGTTTTTGTTTTGGGTTTTAAAGGTTTCCTGTACTCCCTGAAGTTACATCCCCTTACCAAGTCCCTTCTACCGCCCCTCACCTTTCTTGCATCCCCACCAACACCTTCCAGGCAGCACCCCAAATCTCCAAAAATACCCACGGGCCCCTTCAAACCCATTGGGACACCTCACAAACAGCAGCTTTCGGTTTACCAAGCCGATGCTTTTTACGTACGAGAGCTGGCCTTGTCGCTATCTACCCTTGGAGCATGGAAGGAATTGCCGGAGTTTGTATTCATCTTGGAGAATGAGATCACCTGCCTCACCTTCCCGGCCAGAATCCAGGCCTGAGCCCTCTTTGGCTCGGGTACGGTGGTAAGTCGCTTGCGCGAAGTAGAGCGGCTGGCCGAGGTAAACCTCCACTACTGGAGCGACCTAAACGCGGAAGGCTTCAAGGCTCAATAGTTTGCGCGCGGACTTCCAGCACCTTCACAGCTTCTTGATGGACCAAGCCACCGGGTAGGCTCATAGGCCATGGGCCGTGAGGGGCAACGGAGCAAAGGCCACCCCCCTCCCCTACCTACACCCGGGGAGCTAGCATTGTACCTACAGCCGGAAGTACAAGCACTATGTAGATACTTGGTGGAAACTAATCTGAGGTTGTAGTTGGAGCGTATACTGGTGGGGCATCAGGGGGAACTGTTAAGATAGCTGTGTTTTCCTGACCCATTCTAATTGTCCTAATTTAATGAAACAACATGACCTACAAGAGGTTGGCGAACAGCCATTAGCTCCTTTTGCACAAAGTATGGTGGAATTTGAAAACAGACGATGCTTCAGTACGAAAAATCACTATCTTTGCGCCTCGCAAAAAAGGAGTAAAGGTTTTTGAACCATGTTTTTCCGTGAGTTCGAACTCCATCTTCCTCCTCGTTTTGCTTGTATTGCCCCTATGGCTCAACTGGATAGAGCAGTGGAACCCCACCCCGGCCGCCTTCTAATCGGAGTCGCGCATGAACGGAAGGTTTCACCTCTCGGCTTGAACTCTGATAGGGGTATTGGTGGTAAGGTAAATGCCCCTATAGCTCAACTGGATAGAGCACCCGCCTTCTAAGCGGACGGTTTCAGGTTCGAGTCCTGATGGGGGTACAAGCATCAATTTCCAATGATAGTTAATGAAGAAAAGGTCTAAACCGCGCGGTTTAGGCCTTTTTTATTGCTCGCTTTTTGATCTACTTGGATAGTGTTTAATAAAAACCTGTACAATTTCCTGTACACTTTCTGAAATGACTCCAAAAGGTGTACAGGTTCAAAAAGTAGAGGTTATGATTTTTTGCGGCACCTGTTCAACTTTCAATAAAACCTTCATAGGGTACGGGTGAGGATTATCCACCTTCATTTGAATTACCGAATAGATACTAGCTTTCTATATCACCCGAAAATCAAATGGTGGGATTTGTTAGAAACCCATTTGGTTTCAAATAGCGAGTAACAAAAGCAAGAGAGAATGAACTCTAATTCTCACTAAACCTTCAAAAGCATATAGGGGAACTGTTTTTCTCCCTTCTTTAAAATACGGGCTCCCATCCCTTTATCATTTGAAACTAGCAAACTGGAACAAAGAATAGCCAAACTGCGGCGTATCCTATTCTACCCCATTCCATTTATTCTACTTCCCATCGTCTTCCGGAACTGAGACACTGTTCCCGGTACTGCCTGAACGGCAGGTAATGATGATGGCCATCATCCTTTTCGCGCAGATCAAAAACGACTTAAAGGATGAATTTTGAAATTAAGACTAAAAACCGGGCTATGGGCCTGTGTAATTCTGGTAGCCTCTACGGCAATGGTAGGGTGTTTTTCTACCCCATTTGATGAAATTCCCGATTTGAATAGCCAAGAATGTTGTAGTGGGAGTGGCGGTGGAGATCCCATTGATCCCCCCACGGATCCTAATGACTCTATTCCTTAGGAAATTTTGAGGGCATTTGCTTATTGCAAATGCCTATTTTCTTTGTGAGTTTTCACACATGTATTTCAGGTCAAGCCTTATCTTAGTCTTTTTTTTGATACCCATGGTTTCCAACATAGCATATGCTCAAAAATGCTCAAAGAGCACTTTTAGAGAGTATGCTCAAAAGAGTAATGAGGAACGGGATGCCGGGAATCATTCTACTGCAATTGCAGCTATTCAGAAGGCCATCACCTGTGCGGAAATACGGCACGATACTATCCAGTTATTATACGGATTGGATCATCTTACACACTTGTATCAGTTGGTGGATGATCATGACAAAGTTTTATTCACCTCAGACCTACATTTAGCACTACTCCAACATCAAGGCAATATTTCTCAATTACGGAAAGCCAGACAGCGAAGAATACAGGTTTATGAACTAATTGGACAAGAAGAAGATGCACTATCCGAGATAAACAAATTAATTAAGGAAGCAATTGACCTTAACGATTCCTTATTATTAGCCACCGCTTACCGATTGGGGGGAAGCTTTCATACGCGGGCCAATCGCTATGTTGAAAGCACGACCTATTATGATTCTGCTCAAGCCATTTATGCTCAACTGAGAAGGCGCCACGAATCTGCTATTACCGATTACAACCTAGGCATTTCCTATTTTTATACTGCTGCATATGAACAATCTTTGACCTGTTTTTTGAAAGCACTATCGTTTTGTGACTCCATCAGAGATGATGCAACCGTCAGTCAGGTATACAACATGATGGGCTTACTTTTTGAGAAACAATCATATCGGGATCTAGCGCTAGCATATATTCAGGAAGGTATAGCAAATTCACCAAAGAACGCTCGGGTGACCGCTCATCTATGGAATAACCTTGGAAATATCCATTTACAATACGAAGACTATGTTCTGGCAGACTCTGCCTATTCCTTAGCCATTCAAGAATGGCAAGTAATGGGAGATAGTACTGAGGTTGTTCGAGCGTTATTAAATAAGGTGCAACTCGCAATTGCGAATGGTTCTACCGTAGATACTCTTCTATTGAAAGTAGATCAGTGGTGGCCATCAGTGACTCCTCTGTGGTTACAAACTGAACGCTCATTACAACTAGGCCACCATTTACTTAAAACTAACCCTGTACAGGCTGCTGACTATTTGACCAAGGCTGTGGATGGTTTTCGTGCGATGGATGCAACCGAGCGACTCTGGTTTACACTATCCTTACAACGAGAAGCTTTTCTCTTGCTGGATGACCTTCGAGGATACGTAGTCGCTACTCAGCAATATGATAGCTTGCAAGAAGTACTCTTCAATAAACAGCAGCAAGGGATTATAGCGGAGATGGAGGCAAAATATAAATCGGAGAAAAAGGAACAACAACTACAGTATGAAAGATCATTAAACACTCGGCTGGTGATATTCGTGATTCTGCTAACGCTAGTGCTGATCATTTTATTGGTTTTGTGGAGAAGTAATGTTCGGCAAAAGCATCAATTGGCCACGCAGAAAAAGGTAGTAGAGGCGCAAAAAAGGGAAATACACCACCGTACTATGAACTATTTCTCGCTGATACAAAGCTATTATGCACTGCGGTCGGATGCTGAATACCCCGAGGATGGAAATGCTCCTGGCCAAATATCCATGATGTTGGAGTCCTTAATGGACATGTATAACCGACTGAACGTGCAAACATCGGAAAAGACTTTAGTGCCTTTTGGGACTTATATGGAGCCGGTACGCCGAAATTTTGTGGAAACGCTGAGACTATCGGATGCAAAAGTTCAAATGAGTGGGTACCATGTTACTACTTACCCGGATCACCTACCTTATTTGGGAATCATTATCCTAGAGTTGCTGACCAATAGTGTGAAACATGCCGTTCCCAAAGGAGAGGAACTACGATTGCAGGTAATGTGTGAGGAGTTAGCTAATAGTAATATACAGTTGATCATTAAAGATAACGGGTCAGTTTCTTCGGTGGATCAGGGGAAAGATGAATCCTTTGGATTACAGATGGTGTATCTGTTGGCGGAGACGCAATTGAAGGGAAAGATTGATTGGAAATATGAGGAAGGCTTATCTTGGTGTCTTACTTTTCCTAACAAACTATGATGGCAGAATTCACCACCTCTAACCTTAGTGTACTGCTGGTAGAAAATGAAACCCTTACCGCCGAGCGTATTCGAGCTAGTCTGCGCAAGATGGGCTATACCGAAGTAGCACACGTGACTTCCTATACCGATGCCTTGGCCCGAATGGAACAACATACCCCTGATCTGCTATTGCTGGATATCGACTTGGGCAAGGGACCTGATGGTATAGAGCTGGCGCGTCATGTACAGGGACAACATCCCATTCCTGTGATTTTCTTGACCCAGTTTGAGTTTGCGGACTATGAAGGCAGACTGCACGGGGTGCACCGCAAAGCCTTCCTGCGGAAAAACTTCTACGTGGACTCACTTCATGCAGCCTTGGCTGAAGCCGTAGAGCAGAAAAACCCCGCCAAAGCCAAAGGGTCAGATTCATTGCTGTATACGGTTAAAGACAAGTTTTTTCTATATAATGACGATCAGTTTCAACGCTATGCAGCAGAAAAATTGCTTTTCATTAAGGGGGCAGAGGGATATTCAGACTTAGTTTTTGAAGACAGACTACAAGCTGTAGTGGTTTCAATGAACTTGAGTAGGGTTGTAAAGAAGTTAGGTTATCCACCATTGATGAGAGCCCACCGCTCATATTATGTAAACTTAAATCACATTGAGAAAATCATCGGGAATATGCTGATTGTGGGTGGGCAGGAGATTCCCATGGGACCTAAGTACCGAGAAAAAGTACTGGAACGGCTTAGGTTAATTCAGGATAAGCGAGAAACAGATAAAAATAAAGGACACTCCGTGTGAGTGTCCTTGAGCTAGTTTCCGTTTCTAGGAAAACTTGAAGCTTCTGTACCACCATTACTGGTTTGTCCAGTTAGAATCTCTTCTACACCAGTCGATTGAGGATTTGCCTCTTCGAAATGGCAAGAAGCCAACGCCAGGATCAAACCACCTCCAATCAGGAGGGTTCATGACTTCCGCATGGCTGTTTCGGTTGCCACAGCTCATTGTAGGACTGTTGAGCATGCTCATTACTACAATGACCCTCAGGTATTACCATCGAGGACTTATTATGGACGACCATCACCTCAGGGATGCCGCCTCCAGATCTAGGGTAGTCGGGATTAGTGGGGAAACCTTTTTCGAATATCCATTTGTTCTCACGGAAGTGACTTAATAGCGTTACGATAAAATTATTGTCATGATTAGGGGATTCAATCGCTTTTCAAGTCGTCCTGACCAGAGGACTGGATGTTCATTGTACCCTTGTTTTGATGCACTACAATGTTTTTGCTGCCAGTGGCGGTAGCTTCTTGCACATAGGTAGGGCCTTGGTAGGTATAGGCATCACCGGAGATGAGAGTCAGACCCCGGCGATCCATCAGGATTGCGTGTAGGGTTTCGGCGGCTTTTTCGGGGTACTTCTCGGTAGTAAGGGCATTGAGCAGGTTGAGTGTGTCGGGCAGGTCCCAGGCTTCTCGCTGCATTTTGGCCGTAACCTTAAGCATGAGGCCTACCTTATCGATGATAATGTCGGTGAGGTCCTCTTGGCCCTGCTCGGGCTGGTACTTAAGCTTCCAAAAGTCTTGATGGCCCTTGCTCAGGCACTCGTCCCAAATATCTGCGGGTACCTCCTCGTCGGAGAAGATAAAAGAAGGTAATAAACTGCGGGCGCTTTTCTTTGATCTCCACGCCCATCTGGTAGCCCGAACGATACACTAGGTATTCGGAGAAAACCCGCGCCCAGGCCATAATCAAGTTGTGCTTGTCGGTGGTGGTGTCAATGCGAAATTCGGGGCTTTGCATTCGATATTTGATACAGCCGGGACCAACTACTACTTTGTTCTGCTGGCTGAGGGCAATAAGGTTTTTCCGGTCATCTTCGTTGATATTCAGAAAACTCACTCGCTCGAAGAGAATATTACCCTCAACCTCTTCGGGCTTGACTCAGAAATCAATCACCTCCTGGAAAAGGGGGGCTTCGGCCTTTTCCCGCTTGAAGACGGCACTTCTCTTAAAGGTATTGCCTTGAAAAAAGGCCCTGCGATGGAAGACCGTATCCAGAAAAGTTACTTCCTGTTCAAAGGTGCAGAACGTGATCTTGGCCATGGTATAAAACTGGGAAGCGGTAAAATCCACGTACTTTTTGAAGACGGAGCCGATTTCGGCCATATCGAACCCTTCAAACCGGGAATAGTTTAGGCTTACCTCTGCCTCAAACTCGTTGTCATTGAGATGAAAATCACCTTTGACAACACAATGAGAAAACGTCATGAAGCTGGTGTGGAAGGAAGCACTGATTTCACAGGTATCTTCGAAGGTGCATCCATGAAAGCCTAGGGAGTAAAATTGACTCTCAGAAAAGTTTACTTCTTCGAAAAAGTGTGAATTGGCCCAATACAAAGTATGCCATTCACCTTTTTGAGAGGTAACCCTATCGAGCCACTTACTATTCACCAACCAAACCTTCAAATGGTCCAGGCAAAACCCAGAAAGATCAAGGGTTGCCCCAATAGGTTGACCGGTAACGTTATGCAATTCACTAACGGGCATACCAATCCACGTAATTTCTCTAAGATCCACATGTCCATCAGGAAATAGATTAGCGACGCGGCCATGTTCGGGGAAAAGACCATTTAGGTCTTGTAATGCAGAAAACAGCCTCACGGCCCAAAGCCCGCCTTCGTACTCCCGTTTCCAAGCCTCGTGGGTGCTATGGAAAATGCATTCGCCGTCCTCGTCATGAGGAAGTGGTGGGTATTCGGCGCCGCATACCTCTGTATGGAGGTCAAAAATCTCCTGGATGATGCATTGCCCTTGGATGCTGCTGGGTGCATCGGAGCGTTTGAAGGTATGGGTGCAGGTGCTAGGCATTCGGCTCATCCTTTCTGGGCGAAGAGACATTGATCTCTCCTTTATTATTCCCAACTATCAGGTTTTTCGTCTGTGATCCTACCGCCGTTTGGTGTACGGTATCAATATGTAGTTGCCCCTCCTTAAGCAAGACCAGACTATTGCGATCCAGAAGTAAACTATGCAGCCAGCTTACCTGCTCTTCGGGTACGGTGTTAGTGGTAATAGCTTGCCATAGACTTCGAGTGTCGTTGAGCTTCCAAGCCCCGTTTCTCACACGCGCTTCTACCTTAAAAAGTACGCTGGCTTTGTCAATGATCGTGTCCATCGTGCCCAATTCTTGGGGTGTGCCTTCGGCATAATTGAGTTGCCAAAAGTCCCGATGACCGCGCTCGATGCAGTCTTCCCAATCGGTAAGCGGTATGTCTTCATCCGTGAAGTAAAAGAACAAAATTTCTTGCTTCCGTTTCTCCTTTACTTCAATCCCAATCTGATATCCTGAGCGACGGACTAGGTATTCGGAGAATACCCGCGCCCAGGCGAGAGCAAGGTTATGATCGCGTGCTTCTATGGGTAGCCGGATATCAGGACTCTGCACGCGGTACTTGATGCAGCCCGACCCAATAAACACTTGGTTTTCATGCGCTAAAGCCAGTAGCTCCTGTCTATGCTCATGAATGATGTTGGAAAAGTTGATATGCTCGAAGGTAACCTTACCCGGCGCATCTTGGGCTAGCTGCAGATGCGCTTCGCGCTCAAACATGATATGCCCTGGCTGCTCAGCGGTGAAGAAAGCTGTACCCTCAAGGGCATTATCTTCGAAGTAGAAGTCTTCTTTGAACACTACGCCGTGCAGGTTCAGTTCTTCTGTAAAAATATTATTGGCAATGGTAGAGGTTTCAAAAACTAACGAATTACTAAAGTCTACCCGCTTGTCAAACTCATTCTCTTCTATTAGTAAGTTTTTGTGGTAGGTACCCATTCCGTATATCTCCGCAGCAAATATATTTTGCTGAAAGTGGCACCCTCCACTGCCTAAATGAGTTCCCGAAAACTCTAGAAACCCTTCCAGTTGATTCTCAATTAGGTGAAAGGATTGGAGGTTGGCAGATGTAAAGGAAAGCTGTTTTAGGTGGCTATGGACAATAAGTACGTTTTGAAATGAGCAATGATTAAAATCAAAATAGACATTGCGGCAGGATAGGCGACTGATTTTGAAATCCCCCACAAACGTGGAAGCTTCAAGTTGAAAGTCCCAAGTATCTTTCAGTTCCAAATTTTCAAGCACGAGTTCTTCTTCACCCTCGTGTGGGACCAATGAAACACCCCGTAAATCCAGCGATTTGTAATTATTCCGAAAGGTGAAAGGTATGGTGTCTGTTTCTATTAGTTGAGCAATCATAAAAAGTTGACGAAACCATTGTTCTATCCCTTGTTCCTGTTTCCAGGCATGGTCTGTACTGTGAAAAACGCAACAACCTTTTTCATCAATAGGAACCTGAAAAAAGTCAGCATGCTCAGTTAGTTTAGCATCTTCCAAGGCTCTAAAGTATACCTGAATCTGGCAAGGAATTTCCTTGCCCCGAATTGGTGTTAGGTGAGTACACACAAGCTACAGGTTTATGATACCGTTATTCGTATCGATTTTAATATTCTCACCAAAAACATTGTTCTGTACCACCTTAGGATCAGCATCTTTGGAAGTTGTTGACTCCGCCTCTTCCACAGAAGTTATCTGCTTTTCCTCCTTTGGCTTTTCCACAGGGACTTCCTCAAGAGATGCCTGAAAATCAGCAAAGTTTAGATAGCCTAAAAAGCCGGCTATAGCATCCACATTCTTATCCCTCAAGTTCAAAGAGCCCTTCCTATCCCACTCAGAATACATCTTTTTATAGATATAGTAGTTCTTGAATAGAAAAGGATCTCCATAGTGCTGCATCACCTCCTCCGCCAATAAATGGAGATTGCGCGGAGTCATCGGCCAACCTTTGACTTTCAGCGCATCTTGGACCAAAAACTGTATACTTTTTGAGGAATATTCCATGTATCCTAATATAGGTATTTTCTTGATGATTATCTTATGGCTGCTATTTCCTCTCAAAGTCCTTTCAGTTTCCGATGTCCTTCACCCCCAACCTCACGCCCCTCATCGCCTTCCAAAAGGTGGTGATTACCGATGCTACGGTATGGCAGTATTGGGAAGAGGCCTTGGCTGAGTATATGGCGTTTACAGATCAACATAGCGTCTCACAAGACGAGGCAATTCTCTATCCATTATGGTAAGGCTTATCAAGGCAAGGGCTGTTAGGAGGCACAGCACTTGCTAGGTTGACTTTGCAGCGGAATATGTTTCAAAAAAGGGAGCACTAACAGAGTAAGCTAGGGCAGTTTTATGGCCGAGTCGCCTACATGTTAGGATAACATAACTCACGGGTTCCTGAAAAACTGTCGCCAGGGAAGATTTCCACCTTCATAGCTCAGAAGGATAAGGTACATCAGCAAGGTAAATACGCATATAAGTGTAGCTATTTTTTGAAGCTAGAGCTATTTCACGGTATACACTTTCCTACCTGATGCAGATTTCCCCATCTACGCTGTACGCATCTCCATTCTCTTACCTTCCGGGATTTAGCAAACTCTTGTACGGCTATTCCCTAGCTCTATTTCTTCCCTCAAAAGTGTCCTACCTCCTTTCCAAGTATCTCATTTCACCTTTCTGAAACTTTTTTCAACAATTTCTTAGGAAAAAATCGGCCTTTATGAGCCGTAGGGAGCCTTCCCGCACCTAGGGAAAAACAAGGGAAATATGCGGGGTACCCAGGGAAATATGAGGCCGAACAAGAGGGTGGATACTCGGAAACAGGGTTCGCTCCAAATCCCGACTACCCTAGCGCTGGAGGCGGCTTCCCTGAGGTGGT
>DMST01000307.1:10852-23758 GCA_003454975.1 Cytophagales bacterium
GTCCATAATAAGTCCTCGATGGTCTGACCAGACGGCCATTGTAGTCATGAATAATCTTCTGGGTCCCGCAGTGGACTGTCGCATCCGAGACAGCCATGCGGAAATCACGCGCCCTCCTTCTTGGAGGTGGTTTAATCTTGGGGTTGGCTTCATGCCAGTTTGAGGAGGTTACGCCTTACTCTACTGGTGGAGAAGAAGCTCCCACCGCCCAAACTAGTACCGGAGGTACTGAGGGCGGAACCTCGAAAGAGGACGATAATTAAGTCGGTTTTTATTGAGCACCCACCATTGGGTGCTCTTTTTTATTTTTATTCATGAAATACCGCTATTTACTTATTCCTTCGCTAATTATTTGTGTTTTTGGTTGTGTGCCAGAATATCAGAAAAGTCAAGAGGATTTTGAGATTTCAATACTCGATAGTCTGATTGATTCCTCAGTGGAAATGATGTTTGCACGTAATTACGATGAGTCTCTGAATTTGATGGATACTATTAATGCTCTATCTCTCTCAGAGAGAGATTCCGCTAGGTGGGCTCTCAATCAAAATAATTATGGGATATGGTACTTTTTTAAAGGTGATTTCCAATCTAGTGTTAATCATTACACTGCCTTTCTTAAATGGTCAGAATCAGAAAATGATAGTGCGGCAATTTCAGAAACTCATAAGAATATTGGGATTTCATGGAAGGCATTAGGTTATTTTGAGCTAGCCACAGAAGAATATTTGTCAGCATTACGATGGAATCCTAATCAACGTCAAACATTTACGGCCTCATTACATAACTCGTTAGGAAATCTATTTTTAACTGTTGAGGAATTTTCATCTGCTTTATTTCATTTTAAAGAAGCTGGAGCGTTGTGGGAAGTAATGGGTAATGAGTATTTGTATCCTATGGCACTTCATAATATTGGTGAAACTCATAGAATGATGATGGGTTTTGACTCGGCCATTTATTTTTTTAGTGAAGCCCTTAGATTGAAGAAGCAATATGGTGATTCATCATCTATTCATCACACCATGAATAGCATTGGACGAACCTATCTAGATCAAAGTAATACACTAGAGGCCTTCCCAATTGTACTTGAGAGTATGAAATATTATCAATCCAAGGGGGCAAATAATGAATTTGTGAGAAGTGTATTTCTGTTAATAGAGTATTATTTATTGGAGAAGGAGTTTGTTTTAGCTAATCAATACCTCAATTTTTCAGATTCATTAGTACTTACCCTTGATAGTCGAGATTTACGTGTTGATTGGCTTTCCTTAGCAAAAGATTATAATATGCAATTAAAGAATTGGCTAGATGTTGTGTTGTTAGACTCCTATCTTGATTCATTAAGGGATATATTGTTTAGACAAGAAAAGCTTTTTCTAGTACAAGGAGAAGATGCCTATCGCTTGGAGCAAGAAGAGCAGCGTACGCAGCGAGCCGAGAATCAACGGCAGCTCGCTGAACTTACCAGCCAACGGCGACAGCGCGTAAGCTGGATGGTAGGTGGCATCGCGACGATCCTGCTCGTGGGGCTCTTGGTTATCTATCGGCAACGCCGACAAATTGAGGGGCTTAATGCTGACCTGAACCGACTCAACTTTGATATTCGCCATCGTAAAAAAAATGACTATCTGCGCATATTGGCCTACTTCTCGGTTACCCGTGAGCAAATGCCAGAGCTTAGCACCGTAATGCAGCCCGTAGAAAATATGCTGATGGCTTCGGCCCAAGTAGACGACCTATTGTATCGGCAGAAGGGCGATGCCACCATGGGCATTAAGCCTTATTTAGAGAATTTGCTGGAAGAATTGAAAGAGGCCCTTTCGCTCAACCATTCGGTACCCGTGGCTTGGCAGGTTCAGATAGAGGCCATTCAATTGCCCACCGATCACGCCGCTAAACTGGCATTTATTATTGCCGAATGGGTCACCAATATCTATAAGCATAGTTTTGAGCAAGTCATTTTGGAGCAGGCAGCACAGGTGCGGGTGAGCATTGCTCAGACGGAAGATCAGGTGCGGGTAGAGTTGGTAGATAATGGTCGGGGGGTAACCGCCCATACGCTGGAAACCAGCCCGGGGCTGGGTTGGAAGCTGATTAATGGCTTTGTCAAGAACCTACAAGGGCAGCTTTCGCTGGGTACCGAAGCCGGAGCCCGTTTTATCTTAACCTTTCCTATTGTATGACCCCTCCTCATTCCCTGAAGCTACTGGTGGTAGAAGACGAAGAGCTGCTTTGCGAGTACATGGTGGGTTCCTTGCAGCAATTGGGATACCGGGCCGTGCGCTCGGTCAACTCCGGCGAGGAAGCCCTTGCTGCCATCTCCGACTACGAGCCTGACGTTCTGATTCTTGATATTGACCTTGGAAAGGGCATTTCGGGCATCGAGGTAGCGCATCGGGTGCGCAAGATTTTTTCCGTAGCGCTGATTTATCTCACCCAGTTCGACGAGGAGGACTTGGTGCAAAATGCCCTGGCTACGCAACCAGGTGCGTACCTGCTCAAGCCCTTTCGGGCCAATCAGGTGGCCATTGCCATTAGTCAGGCACTACAAGCTCTGCCGAGTGCTACCGCAACCTTCGCTCCAAATGCTGACTCCATTGCCGTTACTGATGCTTTTTTTATCAGAACCGGAGATGCCTATCAGAAGATACCCATCTCCGAAGTGTTATTTATCCGGGCAGATCGCCGCTATAGTGATCTGGTGACGAACCAGCAAACCTACACCGTTTCCACCTCGCTACAGCACTTGATGGAGCAAATCCCTAAAGGTGGGCTCATTCGAGTTCATCGTTCTTATGCGGTGCGAGTAGCGGCCATCACGGCCTTTACTTCCCAAACGCTCCAGATAGGTAAGGAAACCATTCCAGTAAGCGAGCCCTACCGCGAGGCCCTCAAGCAAGCCCTTGACCCCAATACGCTCCGTAGTAAATAGCCCACCCGCTCATCCGATGGCACCATGAAGGTTGGGAAGCGGATTGAATGTAGGGAGATTGCCAATTACCAAAAGGAAACGTAACCGCCTGACCATAGGGAAGGGAGTACTCGGAGGAAGCGAAGCGTTCTCAGAAGCTTTTATGGAAAAGAATGGTTTTTTTATGCCTCTGCTATCCTTTCTGTTTTAGAACAAGAAAGGGGTAGCAGATTGAATTCCCTCTTAAACAGAAGCCTTCCTCCTGAGCATATGGCTTGGGACCCCGTCTAGGTATAAAGGATTGTTAGGTATAGAATTATCGTAATATGCTTTATCTGGGGAGATCACACTTTCAAAGGGTCAAATAGTCGATTTAGAAAGTCAGTTTTGAGTGTGGACAGGCTTTGAGTAAATAAGCTTTCGAAAATTTTACTCCCGCCTGATGAGCAAGCAAATATCCTCTTATGATTTGGTTACCAGCACCTTATGCTGGCTTGTACTGGATGCTAGCACCTCCATGGCGGGCAAAAGGGCAGCACAGCTTAATGAAGGATTGGCCCATTTAAAACAGGCAATTCTTGCACACCCAGTGCTTGCTACAAAGCTACAACTTGGCATCATTTCTTTTGGCGACGAATCAAAAATTCTTTGCCCTTTATCTCCTCTTTCTGGTTTGGACCTTCCCAAGATTGAACCGCATGGCGGTACACGTATGGTTGCCGGCCTTACTACGGCACTCGATGCCCTACCTCAGCAGGCTGCCCAGGAAGCGCCTTGGATCATCCTGATCACAGACGGGGTACCTAACTACGACGAGGATGTGCAAAGCCTAATATCACGCTTAGAAGATCTATACGCACAGCAGGCCCTTAAGCTAATCGCCGTAGGCGTTAACGGGGCTGATCATAAGGTGCTCAAGCAGCTTACCCATCACCATGCCCCGCCCTATCGCCTTCAAGACCTTCGCTTCGATCGGCTCTTTGACTGGCTAGTGGAGATATGGGAGCAACCCCATCAATATCCCGACAGGCTGCCGGAGGCATTGGGGTGGAGTGATCCTGAAATAAATCAAAACTGTCGGTAGTAAACAAAATTATAAAAAAATAAGGGTATGGAACTCTTACTAATCATCCTGTTTCTTGCTTTACTGGTTATTCTAATCATGGTCATTGTTCAATTTCATGACCGAAATAAGGACAATCAAAGCCCAAATAAAAACGGAGACACAAAAGACTCAAACTCCGCAAAAAATTCCTTATCACACGATATTGTTGGAGTAGAGTCCTTAACCAATGTTATAGCATTTGTTTTAGTTCTAACAGGTATTGGGGCTATCGGAGGATTAACCTTTTTTCCATCCGAGATAGGTTATTTACAAAAGCCCTCCTTTGGAGTATTCTTTTTGTTCGTAGGCTTGGCCCTGGTTCTATCCTTTTTAGGCAACGACGAAAAAACAAAACCTCATATCATATTACTATTTATTGCAGTAGGATGGTCAGGAGTTGTACTCTGGGAAACGCTTTCTCAATTACTTTCAAAGGAGTTCAGTGCTTCTAACCAACACGTGTTACTGCAGACGGGAGCATTCATTTTTGCGGTATTCATTCCATTCCTATTTTTCGTGAGATACTTCAAGTTTGACTTGTTTCATAAAAAAACTCAAAAGTGGCTACCGGCAGGTATAGCTACATTAAGTGGCCTATACGGAGTTTGGGCTATCGGATGCACCTTTTCATTTTTTGAACAAATAAAGCCATGAGCACACTAGGTGCCATAACAGCCCTGAGTGCTCTATTTCTCACGCTCCTTTGGGTCCTCGGGGGGTCTCATCGAGCGATGCTCACTGTAGGCAATTTAGCCAGTATAGGCCGTAAGATTTGGGGATATCACCCATTAAGCCAATTTGTGCTGTGGACAGTACTCATCGCTTTAATGGCTAGCCTGGTTCTAGGTTTCCAGTCTTGTGAGCAAGCTATTAGTCAACATTTTAGCCCGAAAGAGGATGTAGATTCTGAACAACCTTTATTTGCTCAAATTGTCATTGATGATTCTGGAAATATAACAGGACAAGCTGCGACAAGGAGAGAACAAGCACTCGGTCAAGTGTTACGAAGTCTTTCATTGCTGGGAGAAAGCAGAGATAGTGTAAACTTTTTGTATTTCGGATCTTCCGTATCAGGTAAGGCAAATGACTTATACACCAAGTGGCGCATCGCTGCTGATTCTAATTCATCAATCACCATAGATAGTTTAGTGTCAAGTTTGTGTGAGGATCTGAATACTTATTCAGCACTTGAAGCAAAAACTGATTTCCCGTATCTATTTAAGGTTCTTAATCAAAGACAAGACAGAAAAGGTTTAGAAGGCTACAACTTTACCACCTTTATTATTTCAGATTTTTTATCTGACACCAAAAATGAACTTACACCAACTGAAAAAGACAATCTAGAAAAGCAGTTTAGAAATTTCACAACATTAATTGATTATGGGGCTGCATCTAGGGAAAGTAATCACCGTGATGGAAAGTTTATCAATGAAGTAGTCCTGATAGATATTCAGCAACAAACCGCTGAAAACAGCAATGGCTCCACGATATATGATTTAAGTCAAAGACTAGATGATTCTGGTTTTCTAGAGTACATCGGATATGACGACTCACGGGTTAACAGTCCAATAAATAGGGTGATCGAGCGCCTACGGCATCGGCGTGTGTTTTCCATAACAGCTGAGCCATATAGACAACATGAAAAGCCGACCGCAATTCAATTAAAGGTGTATTCATCTAGTGAAGCGTTACAGTTGAATTGCAAATTTGGAGAGCCAATAGATAGTACGGTTGTATTTGATTTAGATGGGGCTAGATTCGGAAAGGATATTCCTTTGCCTCTAAATGGTAAGTCCTTAGATCATGACTTAACCATGGGCTTTTGGACGAGTGCGATTGGTGTCGATGATAAAAGTCCATCCCCTAGGACACTTACTATTCACGTCCTACGTGATTCTTACGAAGATCGCTTGCAATTTGAAGTACTTAACAAACAGTATCCCTTCAAGATTATTCCAGGGGATTCTCTCAAGCTATTAATAAAGTTTTATAGTAGATATAATGAAAAGATAAAAGTATGCCCCAGAATAACCAGCACTCATTCTTTTGAAATAGGCCAAGTAAGTGAAAGTCTTTGGGTAGACCAAAAAATGAACACTGGCACAAATTACGCCATCCAGGAGGTATGGGTGGTGTTGAGTGATGAGGCGATCCCACAAAAAGCTAAGCAATTGTTGGATTTTAATATTGGCTTTGATTATGCCTTACATAATGATAGTCTACGGTTTCATCGGGCTTTAAGAAACGATTTGAATTTTTCTTGGCCTACCTCTGAGGAAGCTTTACAACAAGATCACATCAACGTGACGATGGTGAGTAGGATGCAAAGCCTCTTTTATCATTTTCTCCTAGCTCTTGGATTGACCGGTTCAAATTTCATGAATTCAATTGGCTTCCTCTTGTTCGTCATTGTGATTTTCCCCCACCTATATCACTTGTGGCACTCACATCATTTGCTCACAAAAAGAACCAAGACTCACCGTTATCGTACTTTTTGGCTACGTGATTTAGTTCAGGTTTCAATTCGTGACACTAACGGTTGGAGTGGCCTCCAAGTACTCGGATTACTCGTAGTATGGGTGGTTCTATGTGTGATTTGCTTGGCCTTGTATACCAATTATGGACTTTTGACACACAGCCAAGAATACCACCTCACATCGATTAATCTTCACCTCTTGGCCATCTCTTTAGGGATTTGTCTAGTCAATGCGGCCATCGTTACGATTGGGCTTAGCATACGGTTCTTGCTAAAAAAAGCCGAGTTGGACGATGAAGATGTAGGAGAAAACAGAGCGAATGTTCCTATTGAGCAAATCAGTCGTACGGAAGGTGCGAGTACCAAGGAGAAAGCACCGAACCTGCTGGATCAATATAGTGGCTTGATTCGCTGGCTAGATCGAAGACTAGCACTTGAGTTCATCTTCACGCTGGTGATATACGTAACGGACATTACTCAGATCTTCTAGCATGCGGACATCCCCTACATATCGAAAAGCATTGAGTCTAGCCGTGGGCAAAAAGCCTAGGGTTAAAGAAGCCCCATTTGGCTTATCTGCTCCCCCGCAAGCCGATTCAATCTCCCTGTTTTTGGGGAGCCCAAAATCACGGAAAGACTGGATTTTATTAGGCATTCGCTTCCTGACCTTTATGAAACGCTATCCATCATCGGTCTCTACGGAGACGGAACGTAGGCTAGGAAGCAAAGCAAAGAAGGAGAATGACCTTAGAAAAGATATCCTTCCAGACATCTTCGCCCTTGACATAGCGAGTGGATGTGGATGGAGGTACAGTATATGGTATAAAAACAATTCACACAGTTTGTTATGGCTATAAAACATGCAACCAAGTCCCCGAAGGGTAAACAGCAAAATCTAGGATTCAGCATTGTCTTTTTTGCGCTCAACTTTTTGTTGGTGCCCTTTAGCGCCTACGCTACGTATGCGGGGTATAAAGAGTTCTTAGAAGAGCCCATGGCAATACTATTGGCGGCAGTAACCGGGCTACTGTTCTTTGGCCTCAACTACTTTATCAGTGAGAAGCGGAAGAAAGGAGAGCCTCATCTAAGGGAGGCCTTTGGGTTTTTATTGCCACTGATGATCAGCTTTTTTGGGAATTTCGCCTATTTCTACGGTGGACAGATGGAAGGAACGCTACTGGAGGAAGACCTAACGAAATACAGAACTACGCTTACCAAGACCTATAACGATGCAATTGGAGGGTTAACGATGAAGCAGCAAAACCAAATTGATTCAATAGAAGCAAAAAATGATCTTGAAAACCTAAGAACAATGGTCGAGAGCGAGTTGAGTGCTTTAGAATCACAAATAAATGATGGAGGGTGCTTTGGATTGTGCGATCAAAAATGGGAGGATATTAAACAATTATTTACCGATTATAATATTAGAAAGACTGGATCAGCAGGAATACCTTTAGATGATGCTTTTACAAAAGAATACTCCATTTTTGAAGAAAAGGCTTTGGGTCGTCTTGAGGAGCTAGAAGAAGGAGAAGAAAGGGAGATAGAAAAAATTAAGCAAATAATTCAGAGGCATAAAGATCATATTGATAATACAACTGATTTCGTACCACAGATCGCTCTCGCAGTTGATTTGTTAAAGTCTTCGAACCGGGACAGGCTGCTAAATGAAGGCGAAATGCTAATCAAAGACATTAAACGTACCAATGATGATATTGGACTATATACATCCCCTATATTAAATGATTTTAGTTATACAGAATTAATGCCTTATGAAGGCATTAATAGAAGAAACTTCAAAGGGGTATTAAAGAATGCCTTTATCGATATAGTAAACCCTGCCGCTACCTTTATTTCTACAATCCTTAGCCTAGTCATTGATCTGGCCACCTTAGGATTTGTGGTCCTGATATTGGTAAATGTACGCAGAAGGAGTTCTAACAAGAGAATCATACGGGGGCCACAGCGGGTCGACTAAAAAATATAGAAGGATGGCTAAAATACCATTAAGAAGGAAAAAGATTACTCGCAAAGATCCGAATGCTCAGGACGGAGAGGATACCGTGAAATGGGGCCAAAAGGTTGATGATCTAAAGCAAGAAGAGGCTCAGAATCAGGCTTTGTCGCCACCTCCTACAAAAGGAGACCCAATGCCAACTACTACTCCTTTTGGGGATGAGCTTGGCAACGACGGAGACCGTAAAGCAGAGGAAATAAAGAATGAGTACGAGAGCTCATCTTCTGATAATAGTCTATTGCCTAGTTATAATCCCTTTGAACCGCTAGGGGGTGATCCCGCTACGAATGACTCCAACATTACGGGAAAGAAGAGCCATGGGCCCCGTACTTCGTCCGAAGATACGCTCCAAACTCCCGTTGAGTCTGTCCCAGAGCCCAAACCGGTGGAGTTGGTCATTGATGAAGACTACACGTATTTCTTTGTCTTTGGCCTGACTACCGCCGGGAAATCAGCTATGCTATCCGGGTTGATCTACTATATGGATACAGCGCGGTTAGGAGTCTTGCGACCACAGGGAGGGGAATCTCACCAAAAACGTGGAAGATACCTCATCAAACGAATGAGGGATAAGGTCCGTAGTGGAACCTTTATTGAAGGTACGCAGACACTAAATGCCCAAAGTGCTAACCTAGTTACAGAGATCAACCTACGGTTTGAACCCAAGCATCCTAAGCTGCCGCCATTACAATTTTGCCTCTTGGAGATGGCTGGCGAAGACCTTAAGGAGGTTGAAATTCAGGAGAGTGGGGATGGTGGAGAGTTTGACGACCGTATCGATGCTTTCCTCACCCATCCGGATGTGGAGTTGATGTTTATCTGTGTGGTAGATACCGATTTTCCTCAGCGCAGCGAAGATGCCATTCGAGATTTTATGGATCATTTATACGACAAAGGGCACCAGGAAAACCCGCTCTTGCTTACGGTTAATAAATGGGATAAGGTAAGTGAAGAATATGGGGACGACATAGAACGGTATTTAAGAGAGAACCTGCCCTCAGTAATGAACAGTTTGGAAGACCAGCAGCGGGAGCATATTGCCTATTTAGATTACTCCATTGGAGAGGTCAATGTTACGGAAAATACCTTTGCGTATAAAGACAAAGACTCGAAGCGGCTATTTAAATGGATATATAAAGCAGCATCTGGGGTAGATTTTATTTTTGATGGTGAGGAAGGAAACAATTCTAAAATACCGAGAAAGAAATTGAATCCAACCAAGCCTTGGTGGCAGAAACTCTCAAAACGTTTTGAAGATGAATGATACCATAGGCTACGCGATATTCGGCTCGCCCCGTGGGTTACAAGTGGTTTCTAATGGGTTGTTTCAATCCTTACAACTGGATAGTCACCTGTATCTCAAGCATGAACATATTATCCTTGAAGAAGGCGAGCAGGTACTTATGTGTAAGCGCATTGCTACCAAACCCAGTAGTACCGTGAAAGATGGGCTATTGGTTGCCATTTATCAGCATGCCTGGCCTCACGGTGAAAGAAGAGCTGGCGGATTTGTAGGTAGTGCCATCTGCTTCAGGCGATTTTTACCTAGTCTTGACAAAATGGCGAATGGATTATGGTATCTCTTTGACGAAATCCGCAAGCAAACTGATGAAAACCATCGTTTTTTAAGTGTGGATTCAAAATCTTGGAATATTAACTTACCCAATGCCAATCAAGATTTTGGGTTTTTAAGAAAGGAAGTCTGGCAATATAAATCTAACAATGATTTTCAAAATATAGCCTTGTGTTCTCCTTCGCTTCGGCATAGCACCTCTGATATACTCTTCAACTTGTGCTTTAATGATAGTTTTTATCAATTCGAACATGTCTATGCTACCCATACCCAGGTAGTATTTGAAAAGCTAAAGAAGAATGCCCTTGGCAGTGTGAGCTTCACCGCCTTGTTTGATCATTCGAAACAGCATGAAAGGGCGATAGCTCAGTACCAAGACCTTCAGCGCAGAATTGCAGAAGGAGATAGAAGACTCAAACAGTTAGCGGAGGAATATCAACCCAAGGCAAATTATCTAAAGCAACTGGAAGGTAGTATTTACCAAAAGGAAAGCCACATATTAGAATTGAAAGAAGCCATCAGAAGTTTGAATTTGAAATTTGTAGAGGCCATAAGCCCCGAATACAAAAAGTTCTTAGATACTAAACATGACAGATTGGTCAAAACAATTGATGAAGATGAAATAATAATCAAAGAGAAGCAGGCAGATATTGAGAAGTTAGATCAAAAAATAAAGTCATTGGTCGTAAAGAAAGAGAAGAAATCTCTGGAACTTAATATTGATGAGAACGCTCAGACGGTTCAGTTTGCCGCTCAGGAAATTAATAAATTTTATCATCCCGGTAGGTCGTTAAACGAACATCAATTAATAGAGGATTATTTTGAGTTTAGAAAACATCGAAGTCAGGAAAGAAGGGAGCAAACAAAAATCTATCGTGGTATCATAATTGGACTAACCGTACTTATTCTAGTGCTAGCAGGGAGATTGTTTTTTGGAGGTGAAGGAAATTCTGTTGACTCCGAGATAGAACGTTTGAAAGCGGATATCCAGGAGCAAAAAGTGGCCACGCAAACTTTTCAAAACAGAGTCTCGCTATTATCCGACATTCAACGATACCAAAAACATAGCACCCAAGCCGATTATCAGAAATTTAGGCCTTTAGCTGATGAACTACTCACAAAATTTGCAGGTGATGAATATTCGGAGGGTGATCCTGAATATGCCTTCATTACCTCTTACGATTGGGAGTTTTGGGAGTTTGATTTTTTAGATGCCAATTTGGTAGAAGAATGGAAAAGCCCATATGAGGACTCCTATTACATAAATCTACAATCACATATTGTTAAAGATAAGCCAACGCATGGTAACTTTCGGTGGATACAGAATGATATCCGTGCCTCATTGATCAAGTATCTAAACGATTCACAAAACAACGATCTCTATCAATTTATCGCTCAGGCAAACGGGAATGATATAGAGATAATTAATGGTGGAGCCTCAGAGCAAGATTTACTGAAGCACTTTGAATGGATGCTGAGGGAGTTCAATGACAAAAATGCTAGTGAATTAGCAAAGGAGACAGTGATATATGCTCCATTCTTTAAATAACTACACTTAGGTAACTGCTATAAAAACACTAACCTTCCACCTGCCATGAACCAATTCTTTGAATTAATAGAAAATACAGGTATTCAATTTATTGAAATTGAAATTACGCTGGATGAGGAAGCGAAGAGTGATAAGAGCTTTGCTGAGGAGATTATTTATGATGATAACGGTAAGGAGCTTTCTGGTTCGCTGCTCTTCCCTTATAAATGGGGCGAGCGCTACATTGATTATGATTCCATAAATGCAGAGGCGATCGACCATAGAGGCAATGTGCTTGAGGATGAGATTAAGGAGCAGTTTGTTCGCTTTATTGAAAAGAAAGAAATCTATAAGATTCGAGGGCAGGAACCTTTGGATATGTATTGCGGTCATTGGATTCCGATCCCCTACTATCGCGTCAGAAATGATGAAGTGATGCCTTTTCACCCCGGGCCCCAGAACTGGTGCCGCATGTGGGTAGATGAAGTGCCCCAAGAGGATGAAGATCCAGACCTAAGCACCTATAAGATTGTATTGGCCTTCGATACCCGCACTACCGAAAATGAGGGTGGCGATTATCTCACCCCCTATTCGCAAGATGCCGACCACACAGGAAATGAGCGATTTAAATGTGTGATTAAAGAGCGTTTCTGTCAGGAGTTTTATAACCGGGAGGAGGTAGACACTTGGTTGGGGAACATCTATGACCTCACTCCCACAAAGCACAAGCAAACCTTTCGGCACTTTACCACCTACTTTGCCCTGCTTGATCTGTTAGATCAGGCGGGAGGTTTTCCTGAGATCGCGCTGCTACCCGACGATAAGCGCATTGAGACCAGCCTAGTGCTAGACATTGGTAACTCACGTACCTGCGGGCTAATTGTGGAAACCACCAGCCCGCAGCACAATACGCTGTTTGATTTTACCAACGTAAAGCGGCTACAGATACGCGACCTTTCGATTCCCTACCGGGTGTACGAAGAACCCTTTGAGATGCAAGTGGCTTTTGCCGAGCAAAAATTTGGCAATGAAGCGGTTAACTTCTTCAAGGGGCTCTTCGAATGGCCAGGATTGCTGCGGATTGGGAAAGAGGCAGTGCGCCTTACCTCCATCTTTGAAAGTGAGGACTCTCAGGCCACGCTAAGTAGCCCTAAGCGCTACTTGTGGGATACAGAACCCGTGAGCATACCTTGGATCAAGGTGGATACGGAAGGAGCTCTGGGCTATGCGACCAGTAAAGGACTAAAACGGCGGGCGCTGTACGGCATTGCCACGCAGGTAAATAATGATGGCAGCATC
>DMST01000307.1:23789-39230 GCA_003454975.1 Cytophagales bacterium
CAGCATCCTTACCAATGAAATGCTGCCCGGAGCCACCCAAAGCACCTATGCCAAAGGCTCGCTGATGACCTTTGCGCTGGTGGAGATTATTTTTCAGGCGGTATCGCAGATCAACCATCACCAGTTTAGAAAAGACCTGGGTAATTCTTCCTTCAAGCGGGTGCTGAAAAACATTGTGGTGAGCTGCCCCACGGCTATGACCATCCGCGAGCAGCAGTCGCTAAAGCAAGCCGTAGAGGATGCCATTACCCTCTGTAATAAGTATCTGGAGGGTTACCAGCTGCTACACCCTTACATCACAGTATACCCGCAAGAGGCCGCTGCGAGCCTGGATGAAGAGGTACCCAAATATTGGCGATTTGATGAGGCCACTTGCTCTCAAATCACCTATCTGTATAGTGAGCTTACCGACAAGTTTTTGGGCAAGCATGATTTATTCTTCAAATACAAGGGTAAAAAGCGGGCCAATACGTCCACGGAAAAAGAGTCGATCACTATTGCCAGTGTGGACATTGGCGGAGGCACTACTGACCTGATGATCTGCAACTACTACACGGATGAAAATGCAGAGATTCCGGTACTAAAGCCCACACCGGTATTCTGGGAGGGTTTCAATATCGCGGGAGACGACATCATCAAACGCATTATTGAATATGTGGTGCTCCCGGGCATTGAGAAATACATCAAATCGCAAGGGGGCGTGCATGTAAATGAAACGCTCAACTATCTGTTCGGCGCTAACCAGGGCAATCAAACCGCAGCGCATCGCATTCACCGCAGGCAGTTTGCCAATCAGGTAGCAATCTACTGTGCCTACTATGCGGTCGATTTTGTTTCGCAACAAGGGCCTGCTGGCACCACCAAAACTATTGGGTCTGTTTTTCAACATCACCCCAAACCCAAAAACAATCTAATTCCCTATTTGGAGAAGGTAATCCGGGAGCGATGCAAGGTAGCCGATTTCTCGTTTTTGGATATTGAAGTCACCTACGATGTGCAGCTGATCAACCATGCCATTACGGACGTGATGAAACCCGTAACGGAGCAGCTGGTGCAACTGATTGCCTTGTTTGACTGCGATGTGTTGCTACTCTCGGGCAGGCCAAGCAATCTGAAGGCGGTTCGCGAGCTCTTCGAAAAATCACTGGTGCTGAGCCCCGACAAGATTGTCAATTTCGGCGATTACAAGTTTGGCGACTGGTACCCCTTCGCCACCTTTGGACAGGTAAAAGACCCCAAAACTACGGTAAGTGTAGGAGCCTTAATTGCCTATTTGAACGCCATAAATAAGCTGGATATTCTGCGGATTGATTTGAAGAACTTGTCTAATATTCAGTCTACGGCTGATTACTTGGGTGTATTGGATAATAATTATTCAAAAATAAAATCTGACAAAATCATCTTTAAGAAAGGTAGCTACGAAGGCACCTTCAAATTTCACGGCGTTCCGGTACCCATCGGGATGCGCCAGCTCCCTACCGACAATTGGATTGCCACACCCATCTACGTTTTCCGGTTTAAGAATGATTTGAGTAAAGAGGAACTCGCCAACGAGGAGTTTGAATATCCTTTTACGGTCACTATTAGCCGGGATGAAGATAATAAAGAGCGCCTATCGATAGAGGATATAGAGGTGACTGACAAAAACGGTGAGGATATCGATAATAAGCACTTTGCCTTCTTCTTTAAAACCCTACCAGAATTAGAGTATTGGAAAGACAGTGGTGAATTTCTCTTGAAAAAATTCATTGATGAGGATTCCCCTCAGCTCACCGAAGCTGTACCCTCATAAGTCCTTCCCATCGTCCAACATAGCCCTGAATACCATGGAAAATATAACGCAACAATTTGCACAACTACAGGAGGAAGCCAACGGCATGGTAACGGCCGTGGGTAAAGGTGAAGAATGGATTGATAAATATGGTGCAGCCCCTACAAGGGAGACCAAAAAAACGCGCCTCAGCGAGCACCGCAGAACGCTAAATCGCGTAGTGCAGGCCGCACAAAAGCGCTCTTCGGTAGCTATATTTGGACAGAGTCAGGTAGGGAAATCGTTTTTGGTACGCAGCATGGCCCGCTCACCCCAGACGGGAAAGCTGGAGATACTGGATACGGAGAAGGCGGAGAAGATTGATTTTCTGCAAAAGATCAACCCTCCCGGAGGTAGAGAGTCTACGGGCATTATCACGCGCTTTTCTACTAGCTCGCCAGGGCAGACTCCCGCTGGATTTCCCTTCAAATTGGAGCTATTAAGCCAATTGGATGTAGCTGCCATTATCATCAATGGATATTTGGAGGACCTTCAGGACTATGCGGAAGAGGTAACCAAAGAGGAAATAGCCCAGAAGGTATCGGCCATAAAATCGGAAATATCGGGCCAAAACTATCCCGGGGTATCCGTTGACGAAATACGCGATTTCAATGATTATCTCACGATCCACTTTCGGGATAACTACCGGATAAGAGACTGCAAAGAGCTGGGCTTCTTTGAAGATCTGGTAGGCTTGCTACCCAAGTTGCCTCAAGAAAGACGCTGGGAATTGCTGCACTACTTTTGGGGTAAAAATGCTTTCTGGACCCAGATTTTTAAGGGTATCAGCAGCACACTCCAAAGCCTGGGCTTTGCCAAAGTTGTATTTGTTAATACGGATGCCATCATCAATGGCAAGAAACAGCCTCAGTTTGGGAATACCACCAACATTCTGGATGTAGAGCGGATCAAAGAAATGTTTTACACCCAGTCGCTGGACAAGCTGCCCGTACAGACCAGCGAGGGAAATCAGGCACAAGTAGGGAGAAGCGAGCTCACGGCCTTGATCAAAGAGTTGCACTTACAGATACCGAATGATTTTGAGGCAGGGGGAGAGAAAAAGCTCTTGGCCTTTGCGGATATCCTGGATTTTCCAGGTAGCAAGAGTCGGGAGAAAGTACCCGAAGCGGTTTTCAATTCTAATAACGAAAAAGCAAAGCTTTCCATCTACGTGCGCGGCAAGGTGGCCTACCTTTTTTACCTCTACAACCGCGATATGGGCATCTCCACGCTGCTGTATTGTATGGACAACGAACCGCCTTTGGTTTCGGAGTCTCCAGGTTTGCTGGGCAACTGGATTAAACAGTATGCCGGGGGAGATACGCCTGAAGCACGCGCCAAGCATCAAGACAAGGTAATGCAACTATTGCGAACCAATGGGGTAACCACCCAGGTGCAGCATGTTTCACCGTTGCTGTTCGCGATGACCAAGTTCAATGTGGAGCTAAGCGGTAAGGGAGCAGCAGAAGTGGTGGGGGAACCCGAATCGCATAATGCTAAGTGGTTTGCCCGGTTTCAGGAGAACTTCAGTACCTATATGAGCAAACCCGTGGAGGACAAATGGACTGAGAACTGGACGGCTAAACATGATGCCTTCAAATTCATCTTCCCGATTCGCGACCCTGGATTTTCTGAGTCTTTTTTTGAGGGGTATGATCCAAAGAATCAGCAAGAAACGAGGGTGAGGCCTGAAAAGGAGGAGATCCTAAAGGATATGGAAAAGTCCTTTAACGAATCAGAGATTACTCAAAAATTCATTTTTGATCGGGAAGCACTCTGGAAGGAACTTCTTACGCCCAACGAAACCGGGATGAACTACCTATCTCGGTACCTGGAGCCTTCTTCGCACCCCATCAATATGCTGGCCCAGCTCCAGAATATCGCAGAGCAAGCCAAAGCGAGCATTATTGATCTGCTCGCCGATGAATGCCGTTCGGGAAATATTGATGAAGATTTAAAGATTGCTCGCACCAAAGGTGCTAAGTCCTTCGCTGCAATTCTGTCTTTGAACAATAATTTCAATAGTCCGCTGAGTCAATACCTGAAGCAGATGGTGACTACGGAAATAGAGGTATGGCGCTTGCTCTATGATTTCAAATTTACTGCGAGAGAGGAAGATGATGATCCGGAACTCGATCATACAGAAATTAAGAGTTTTTTAGGAAACTTAGGAATTGAGTTTAGCGAAGATTTACAGGTAGTAAAGGAGCGACTGATTGATTTTTTTGGGGTAGACGAAGCCAGTTTAAGCGAAATCCTGCAAGACCAATTGGGGCTGAGTCTGGAAGCCCTGCTAGCTTCCAATGCGAAGAGACCAAGCGTGGGCGAAGAGTTTTCAGAACTCGTACTCACGCATCTTTCTAATAAACCGGCGGCGCTGAAAAATGAAATCTTCAGTACCCTGTTTTCGGAAATCCTTAAAAACAATTCCCGTGTTCACATCAAAAAGCAAATCATAGCGCTGATTGAGCAAGAATTGAAGGAGGGTATTAATAAAGAGAAATTCAATTTGATTGCGGGCTGTATCGCTAGCATGATTAATCAATTTGTGTTTTCGGCTACTTGGGCCCTTGCCGCAGAAGAACATAAACCGGAGCGGTTGGGGCAGCACATTTTTTCTACACAAACAGAACTGCTAGACCGTGAGGCAGTGAATGAACCCATTGCAAAAAGTACAGTGAAGCGGTATATGGCTGATTTTTCAATGGGTGTGAAGGAGTTGTTTGTAAAAAATGTGGAAGATGAGTACGGCTTGGGCCATGATTTTGACACCCAAAGCAATGAGGAAATAGTGAGAATAATCGACACCGTGAAATCCTATGGCTAACAACATTTTTCGTTTTAATAAGCTAAGGCGAGGAGCAAATCCATGGCCTTTTATTTTAGGAGCACTCCTTTTCCTTTTGTTGCTGTTCCTGTTGAGGTATTGTAATACGCCTAATCACTTTTATGGCAATTCGAATCCTCACTATGGCCAGTGGCCTCAGGAGCCGGGTCTGCGACAGCCCATTGATAGCACCAAGATCATAGTGCCTCCAGGAGATTCTCTCAAGCGACCGATCATATCCAATTTGCTCAATGTATATGTACAGGACTCGGTGGATTTGAAAGTTTTTGCCAATCAAGTGATTTATCAATATCCTCAGGATTCTATACAGGTGACTTATTACGCTGATGAATACAAGCGTATACAATTTCAAATACCGGCGGCACGGAGAGATACGCTCAAAAAATCGCTCAAACAGGACTTTGCCGTGGTGAAATTTGTGGTGTTTGAGTCTATTCTCAACAACCAGCAAACGGCGCAAGACCCCGGCTTCAGTGATATAAATAACCATTGGTTTTATGAGCAGATAGGGCTGTATGATGCGTGGAAACAGACGATGGGTAAGCCAGAAGTTAAAATTGCTATCATCGACGATTCGTTTGATGCTACGCATCCAGAGCTTATCAATCAAATAGATTCTCCATGGAATGTATTTGAATATTCTCCTAACCTCAACACCTACCGTACATTGGTGCATGGTACACACGTAGCCGGTACGGCAGTTGGGGAAAGCGATAATGGAGTAGGCATCTCAGGGGTAGCTCCCAGGTGCCGCCTGATCCCCATCCAGATAGCCGATGCCCAGGGAAGAATGACCACTACCTCTATTCTGGATGGCATTTTCTATGCTTTGAAAAACGATGCCGATGTCATCAATATGTCACTGGGTCTGGATCTAGCCCATCTGGTAGGTTGGCTCTCGGAACAGGAGCAAGAGCAATACGCAAATACGATTTTCCAGGATGAAGCGGCCATGTGGAATGAGGTATATGAGATTGCCCAAAAGGAGAATACAGTCATTGTACAAGCGGCCGGAAATTCGAATGTGGTAACCTCGCTAGACCCTATGAAACGCTCCAGTGTGACCATTGTAGTGGGTGCCACCGATAGAAATCAACAGAAAGCAGGGTTCTCAAACTATGGGCAGAAGGTAGATATCTATGCCCCCGGGGTGGGCATTTACAGCAGCGTACCCAATCAACGATTTGAAAGGATGGATGGTACTTCCATGGCCTCCCCAATGGTTGCAGGCTGTGTGGGGCTGATTAAGTCGGTAGACAGCACGCTCTCTGCTACAGACATCATCCAGCTGATGAATGACACTGGGATCCCCATCAATGCTTCGGGGGATGATAAACTGATTCAGATCGACGAGGTATTACAGAAAATCCAAACGCCATGAACACGATAAAGAAATCGCATCTAGGATCGATGAAGTCGGTCTTCAACGACAATGAGACTAACGTTCATTACTATGATATCGTGAACACTTCTTTTCATGGGAAAGTAGTGGAAATAGCCTTTGCCCAGCCAATACTCCAACCCCTTAAGGGGGAGATCATCTGGAAGACCCCCATTCCTGGCCCTTACCAAGTCTATTTCTCTGCCGAAGAGCAGACAAGGAGTCAATTGGAATCTACCCTGCAAGCAGGTTTGGATAAAATGGAGCAGATTCTGGCCAATCATCCAGACAAAGACTTCTTAGACAATATCATAGAAATTCCTGACGAGAAGGCACTATTCTATGTTGAGCAGGAGGATGGATATAAGATCATCTTTACCGAATGGGGGTTTATTAAAGATCAACATACGCGAAGTCAATCGATCCTGAAAAGAATGCTTCCAGGGACTCAAAAATCCTTTATTCTTAGGATTGTTTCGGGTACAGAGCAGCCACTGTCTGGTGTAAGCTGTCACTTTGCTACGGAGGCCATGCAACAAGACGCTGTCTCGGATGCAGAGGGGACTATTAGGCTCAACAATCTGGAAAGAGGGAGTACCCTTACTATTACCAGTCCAGATGGTGTTTTTGAAACGCAGGAGCTAGAACTAGATGCCGTAGAAGAACATACGTTGAGAATTGAACGGGTTTTCACCCTGTCCTTTGATGTGAAGGATAGCCAAGGCCAACCTGTATCTCATACATCCTTCACCTATTCTTCTCCTGGGCAACCGGATAGGGCTTTGATTTCTGATGAAGCTGGATTGTTTCAGACAAAACAGGTAGAAGCCGAAGGGGATTTTACGATCCTTTCGTCGCAAGGTGAGGAGCTATTGAACACTCAAATTCCTACTGAAGACGCAACATATTCGCTGGTATATGACCCTCCCGTTGCTGAGGTGCCACAGCCCAGTATTCCTACTCCCATCCCCAGTGATGCATTACCCGTTGAAATCCAATTTCTGGACCAACAAAAAGCCCCGCTAAAAGGTCAGACCGTACGGATTGAGCAAGCTGGGGCCTCACGTACCTTTACCACCAACGAAGACGGGATCATTCAAGTGGATGACCTAACACCCAATGCGGAACATACCCTTACCTTGACGTATCAAGGGAGCGATTGGGTAAAAACCTTTTTTCATCCTCAAGGACAGCAGCGGCATACCTTTGTGGTGGAGGAGAATCATGGACCCATTACCCTGGAGTTTTTAAATCGGCGTAAAAAACCGATTGCTAATCAAGCCATACAGGTATTTGGATTGCCCAATAACAATAGTTTTATCACCGACAAAGATGGGTTGGTTACGCTGGACGCTCTTTATTCCGATACCGCCTACTGTGCCTTTATGCGCTACAAAAAGGCCGATTGGAAGGAAGACTTTACACACACGGGGGAAACCAAGTATCAGTTCATTGTAAAACACCGGCGATTTCTGTGGTGGTGGATTCCGGCCGTATTGCTTTTTTTTTTCCTCCTTTCCTTAATTCCTACCCAGGTTAGGCATCGGTATACGGTATTGGATAACTATACAAAGCAGCCCCTCGCCAATGCTTTTATTCAAAATAACCAAGCCAGTATCTTTCAAACCTTGCAGACAGGAACGCAAACGGATAGTGATGGCAAACTATCCGTGGCCTATGGAAGGTATCCTATTTACAAACAGATATTTGGTGAGCCCAAAGCCAACGTAACGGCTAGTAAAGCAGGTTATGAGAATTTGACTGAGTCGGTCCCACTAGGCTTTTTTAAAACCCGTAGGAGTAATTTCTATTTAGGGGTTCCTGCGCCTCCTGCCCCTATCCCAATACCAATACAGGGTTGCAACTCAGGGGGGGATAATGGAAGTCACAGTTCATTAATACAATATGATCTAAAACAAAACCAAGGTCAATTTCTGCTTAACTACGATTTATATTCTCATCCCGATGAAATAAGGGTTTATAACTGTATTTCTTCAGAAATTTGGGATCATCAGCCCATTTTTCAGTACCGTGGGCGGGAAGGAAATCCTACTTTAATCCGATTTAATAATGGTCCACATATTACTGTATGGGTGTTAAGCCCTGAAGGAGATTCAGCCTGGGAATATTGGGTGAATTGCCCACAATAAATCCCAATCATTACATCCTTCTGAATGGGGGCTTTAGTTTTATTTAAAATAGAATATTAAAAAGTTAGTGTGATAGTCATTTAGGAGTTGTCATACTTGGCAACAAGTAAGCTATAGATTGAATATAAAGGTCAATGTATAAATCATAAATACTATGTATTAATGTGAATAAACTAAACAATTAAAATCATGCGGGGTAATAAAAAAAGGAAAAATAGTATGCCTGATGCTAACCTTTCCAATCAGACCCAGAAAGCAACCAATAATCGGGTCAATGGAGACCAAAGCTCTGTATTTAACTCGGAGGGTATTGGTACGGTCATTATCAATAACCTCTCTCAAAAATGGCTTTGGCTACCTATTCTATTGATTGTAGTAATTGTAGCCTTATGGCTGTGGATAGAACAGCAGAAGTTGATACCTCCCTCTACCAGAGAGATGCAGGCAACATTATCTTCCAAAGATACTACTTCCGAGACAGGTGATAAATCATCAAAATGGATAGATACATTAGGTTTAGACACAACGAGTACGGCACTGATTGCTAAAGACACAATTATCATTGACACAATAATAATTTGGCAACAATATGAATTAAAACTACCCAATAGTTCAGTAACTACGACAAAAGTATTATTGGAAGATTTAGAAGATGGTCAGGTAATAAAATTACAGTTTGAGGGTCGTGCTTACTTTGGCCCGATCACTGGATATCTCGATCCAGATGGTATTCCAAAAGAAGAGCAGTTGTTAATTCATATATGGCATAGTCTACAACAGTTCGTTCCTTTCGGCGCAGTCATGTATAGATGGGGAAGTGAAATGCCTTGGGACGTAGTAGGGAGTCAACAAGAAATTCGTGCTCCAAATACAGGAAATTTAATGCTGCATTTCTTCGTCAATGATCGATCGATTGAAGATAACCAAGGAAGCTTCGATGGAATTATTTCTTACCCTAAAGATACAGTAGTTGAAAAGGATACCATCCTATTCTTTTGAATATGATCTCGACCACTTTGAATACTTATATTTTAGAACATACTCGCTAACAGTGGATAATGAGGAATCTAGACGATATGAAAGAAACTCAAAAAGGCGATCAGAACACAATTATCAATGCCCGAGACATAGGGCAGGTGATTATCAATAAACTGTCCCAAAAGAGGGTTTGGATTCCCATGGTATTGCTGCTGGTAACCATGGTATTCTTATTGTGGAAACTGGACACGTGGAAGTTTTCTACTTCTCCAGTTGTTGATGAACCAATAGAAGTTCAATCCATACCTGACCGCCTGTTGGTAGAGCTTCCAAGTGACACGTTGGCTATTGTCGAATTATCCTTGCCGGGTTTAGTAGCAGGGCAACGCCTAAACCTGGACTTCGAGGGTAAGGTTCAGATGGGATCTACCTCAGGCATTGTACAACCCGACGGGTATGTTTCTGATTACCCAGTTCCTGATGAGGTCTCCGTGTGGGATTTATTAGCCCTTGAGGCGGATATTGCTTCTAGACCTTCCCGAAGTAATGCTATTCCTCATGGTGCGGTCATGTACAGGTGGCAGGGGGAGCAAACGTGGAATATGGTGGGAAGTCATTTAAAAATCTCAGCCCCTTCCTCTGGTGATCTCGTCTTGGAGTTAGCGATCAACGATCTTTCCGTTGACAATAATCAGGGCAGTTTTCTGGGGACCATCACCATGGAATAACCCGTGGATTTTTAGCTATCCTGCAAACGTGAAATACCTTCCGCCATTTCCCCAGACATGATTTTGAGAAAAATGAAATCGTTACGCAAGTGGATGGGGCGTGCCTTAGGCATTACTTCCATTGGAAATCAAAATAATATCATCAATGCCCAGAGCATTGGACAGATCATCATCAATAATATTGGGCAAAAACGAGTTTGGATTCCTTTTGTGGTTCTGTCGGTGACCATATTAATACTGGTGACAGGTAAGCGCTATGAGTTTTTGCCTAAAGAAGAAGCATCCCCGATTCAGATAGATTCCCTAGTCGAAAAAGATAATTTACGTGATACCCTTCAACTGAACCAAGCAATGCCTCCTCAAAAATCTAAAATCGTTCATGATTCACTTACAATAATTCTAGATAGTCGTGAAGGTGCAGAAATAGGGCTTAAAGACCTGATTAAGGATCAAACTATCACTATACAGTTTGAGGGGGAAATTGGATTAGGTTTTTTTGCAGGATCTAGCGGACCTGATGGAATTCTAGGTTTTGCAGAGTTCAGCTATTTTCCCAACATTCCTCATGGAGCCGTGATAGGGCGCTGGAAAGAAGATTCCGATTGGCATTTTGTTGGAGGTATGGCAGAATTCGTAGTACCCAGTTCTGGAGACCAAACCTTAGAGTTTTTGGTTAATGATGCAGATTATTCGAATAACCTAGGAGGCTTTCAAGGAGTGATTGTGTATTAGTTTAAGACATCAATTACTATTTTGAATAGTATAGTTGACAATACAGTATTGGTATTATTACTTTAATATCTCAATCGATGAAAAATCAAAGATGGTTGAAATAGATCTCAAAGCCTTTTTTGGAAGGTACCGTAAATATGTACCAAAGAGGGCATTGCAAAACTTTCATGATGACATTGTACTCTGTTTAGAAAATCAAGCCCACGCGTCTCCCATAAGGGTAAAAGTCTCTAGTACTGAGTTTTTTGACATCCCAACCGAAGAATTGATGATTGCTTGGATTCCGATTCCTGGCCAGGAGGTATACTTTTTTCAAGATGTAGTGGACTATACGGAAAGTGGAGCCTGTGGAATGGCCTTACTTGTGTTAGAAACCTATTCGGGTTATGAGTATCAATCACAAACAAAAAGAGGAACAGGAGCGAGCAAGCATACAGATTATTGGTTATTTCCGAAGGGGAAGAAACCACCGAGAGACAATCCACTGAAAGAGGCAAGAAGACTGGTAGAGGTTTCTGGAATTTTGCACGCTAATGAAGATAACTCGTTATCAAAACGGCTGAAAAAGAAAGAGGAAAGACTTATGGAATTTTGGGATGGTCCGCGTCCTAAATCCGGTATGGCTCCTACGTATATAGTTGTAACGGACTTTGGTGAACCTCATACTGCAATTCAATTTTATGATTCATCCATTAAAACTCCATAAGTGGGCCCAATGGGCTTGGGATAAGGGAGAAATGGAAGACTCTCGGTGGAGTGGTATGTGGATGCGGTTAGGATTGTGGTTGGAGCTGAGGGTGATTGCCAGATTCCGCAACAAGTTAGATGCGGAACCCTCCCGGGGGGTGTTCTATGGTAGCGCTGCTAGTATGGCCTTTGAGTTAGGATTTAAGGCTAGGGTAAAGTCTTTGGTTAAAGAGGGTTTGGCAGGAAATCCTGCTATCGAAGAGTTGGTGGTATTGGAAGGGTTGTTAATGGCTTTGGAAGAAGTTAGTGCTAAGCCTTCTGATAGCAAGAAAACAGTTCACTTATGGAGAAGTGTTGGGCAAAAAATTAAACGGATTCCTAATGTTATTATGCAATTAATTGTCAACAACATTGGTGACCGGAGCATATGGATTTCTCTTACATCTACATTGCTGATAATTATACTTCTATTGATTCCCTATAACTATAGTTCTGTACTAGTTAAGGAGATAGCGATGAAGTTTGATTCTTCTAGGTATTCCAATATGAAATCTCCAGGCCCTATGCCACCATCTATTCAGGAATGCAATACTGGTGGTGACGGAGGGGACCATGATTATTCATTAATTCAATATGATATGGGCCTAAGTAAGGGTGAGTTTCTTTTGGTTTTTGATTTGTTTTCAGCTCCCGATAATATCAATGTTTTTAATTGTAAGTCTAACGAGGTGGCAAATAATACACCTATATACACCTATTACGGTTCCGGTGATAAAGCGGTATCTATTCTATTCAGCGATGGTCAATTTATTACTGTAGAGGTGAGTAGTCCTATCGTTGAATCTTCTTGGACCTATACCGTATATTGCCCATCAGGGACAACTAATTAATGATCTGCTTCGGGAGATTTATTTTGCCATAAACCTTCTATAATTGCCTTTACTTCAGGTTTATTTAATGAGTTTTTCAATGCTTGTTCATGCTAAAGGGATACATTAATTGTTTAATAATCGCAATATATGCCTGCCTACCCCTCCTCCGACCTAATGAAACTAATCGCTGAAGCAAGCACTCTAGCGAACCTTAACCCACAGGTGCCTGGTGATTTAAAACGGCTTCATCGCGCAATCAACGAAGGACGAGAGCCCGCAGACCGCATTGGTGATACCTACATCTATAAAAAGATTTACTCAGAGAGGAAAAAGGAGGTACTCAACCTCGACACTCGGATGGTGGACCTTATCGCGCTTTACGTAGGCTATGACACCTTCTCTGAATTTCAAGCATCCTTAGCAAAAGAGGAACCCGAACCTACAACCACTACTGAGTTGAAACAAGAAATACCTAGCACGGAAGAGAAAGATGCGGATACGGAATCGATTCCTGCCGTGGTACTAGGAGGGGGAGCTCCGTCCCGAGCACTACACAAGCAAGCAGGGCTAGCATGGACAGAGCAGTCGATTGAGGAGATTATCAATGAAGGCCAAGCTACCCGAGCGGTGGTCATGTTACCTCCCAATGGACCGGAGGAGGTAGCCGAAGCGGAACTCGACCGATGGGATGTCCTCTTTCGGCAAGCTTTCCACCAGCTTCCTTTACTCTTTATAGGAGACCAACAACTAGTACAGCGATGGCGAAAGGAATTGCCCTGTGTAGGGTGGCACCGTTCTGCTTCGTTGCAGCAAGTCCAACAGATTCAAGCGTTTATTCAAGCAGGTATCGAGGCAGGCCAAACTCCTTCTGATCAGGGACAGGGGAGTATTACCAACAACATCTACGGCGATAAACCCAACGTAATCAACAACCCTAAGGGGCCCATTACCATCAATAACCAAGGGAAATAGCCTGACAGATGGGTATCCGGGGTTGGCTATTGGGTAGCCAGAACGTACAAATCAATGCCGGCAACGTAGGCAAGGTGGAGGTAAATACTTCGCGAAAGAAACCGTCTTTGCCGCCGTTAAACCTATCTCTGGATGACTTACCCCGAACAGAAAAAGGTAAGATCATAGATGCAGCTTTCCGAAGTCGGGAAGAGCGGCAAAAACGCTGGCAGCGAAGGCCAAGCCGAAAGACACGTCGTGAGCTAATCATTGCCTTGCAAGCAGGAATGGTGGCGCTATTGGAGTTGCACGGTAAGCAGGTCATGCCCCTACTACATGATACCTACCTGCTTCAACGTCGGGCTATCCTCTCCTTCACCTCTACCGAACCTGCACTTCGGAAACTCCCCTGGGGAGAAATTTCGGTGGATCTGATGGGCAAGCCCGTCAAGCTAGGTAGCATCCGAAAGCTTACGCTTCAGATCGATCCTGAACCCGAGTTGGAGCAAATACGCCCCTAGGTATAAGATTCCTAACATGGAAGGCATAGCAGCCTTGACATTCAGCTACTACCCTCAGGTGAAGCTAGTATAGGGTCTGCTGAATAAAGCTTTCTGCGAAGATAGAGTCCACCCCGCATTCTGGTGTGACAGGCGGGTGGCATTGCACTCAATGTACCACTCAGAGCATCAGAAGCACTAACTTTGACTTCTCTTCTACCTCAGGCTTTATATATTAGCTGGATATGGAATGACATTAATCTTTTTGGTATGCCAACTTATCCCTCTTCCGATCTCATGGAATTAGGACCTGTTGAAAAAGTCAGGGGTCAGTTAATCCCCCAATAGGCCTGGATGGGCCTATTGGGAGACAAGAGTTGCTTCATTTTGACTAATGTCTTTCCGATTAATGCTAAAAGTGGAGCAAAATTCGTCGCATAGGCAGCCTGCCTAGCCAGAAGCCTGACTAGGTTGACTGCGAGAAGCGATAAAGCGATAGCCGTTTGCGATGTTTCCCTAAGTTTGGTAGTAATCCGGTTCATTCCGTAGGCTCGCTTGGCCTGTCCAAATACACCTTCAATCGGATTACGTTCTCCTGCTGAAAAACTCGGCGGTTTTGGGTCATTAGGAGGCCTACCCAAGGGCTTAGCCAATAGCTTGATGCCCATTTGCTTGAGCGTATTTGCTTGAGCGTATTTCTATTTTCTCGTGTACAGTACAGCTTATCGGCTAGTACTTCGGAAGGGTAATGTCCTCTGCTTTGGTAATACTGTGTCAGATAGCTTATCAGCTGATTGCCTTCGTGGAAAGCATCCCAACTCAGTTGATCCAAGAAGGCGAAGCCATCGGCTAATGATACGTTGATTTTAGCACCGAACTCAGTATCGGCAGCTGCTTTCCCTCGCTTCACCGGTCGCACGTGAGGTTGGCTAATGCTCACGATCCTATCAGCAACACTCCGGGTGTTGTTGTTAATCATCTCTTGCTGCTGCTGATACACAGAGCTACTCACTAGTAGCTTGCGGTACAGACGTTTACCCAGCAAATTGATCGGTAGTTGTCCGGCATAGTTCTGTTCAGCGAGCGTATCAATTGTACTCAGATTGCGTTGTAGATATCCGAGTTGCTTCTTAATCCCCTTCCGTAATGCCTTCTTTCCTTTGCGTTTTTTCTTGGCAAGGTTGAGATAATCCTTCCGTGCCAGCTTTCTATAGGTTCTGGGTTTACGTTCATCGGATAGGGGGATATACAACTCATCAATCACCTTTTCAGTAATCAGCCTAGCTTCATTGAGTAGGTTAAGGTCTGTAGGATAGGCAATGTCCTGTGGGCATACGGTAGCATCATACAACACCCGGCCTTTCTTGGCCACCTCTTCCTCAAACTCTTCAGGAAGCCGAGTTTGCTGTGCCTTTAGTACACCATGCTTGCGCAGTACGGCTTCGTTGATCGCAATCACCTTTTCCATGTCCAGGCGCTTGCGCAACTCTACCAGTAATGAAGGATCAATAGGTGGACCTGGAGTAAATCCCGTGTAGCCAAGAAAGTACTGCATGTACAAGTTCTCCCCGATATGCTGCACCAGCTGTCGGTCAGTAAACCCTTCCAGCCACTGGATGATCAGAGACCCTACAGCTACCCGACCGTTGAGGTTAGGTCTGCCTTTATCTTTAGAAATAGAATGATCATAAAGTGAAACAACCTCATCCCAAGGAATCAGGGCAGAAAGCTTAACCCAACGGTTGTTCGGATCAAGGTCGTGAGAGAAGCCCGTCTCAAATCCAGCTATGGAAAGCTGATTTGG
>DMST01000350.1:0-2635 GCA_003454975.1 Cytophagales bacterium
AGGATGGTTTCCAACATCACCCGCAACTCAGCGTTGCTGGCTTCCAAAGCTTGGATGCGTTCCTGGCTGTCGGCATTGGTTTTCTCCAGGTCGATGCTGTAGAGGGTCAGCTCCTCAATCTTGCGCAGCAAGGTGGCGTTCACCTCGGTGATGGCGTACCCTTCGGTGGCTACCGCTTCGGCACTCATTACGTCCGGCAGGTGGCCGTTTTCGTTGATGTAGGCTTCTACTTCGCTTAGGCTGCGCAGTTGGTAATCGTCTTCGAATACGTAGTCGGCCCAAGTCTCGTTCAGGTCGATATAGAGCTCTTTTACCTTAGCGGTACCATACACATAGAGGTCAGCGTTGGACGCAGAGGAACCGATGGTGGTATTGCCGGTGGCGTATAAAGTACCTTCTACTCCGAGCTGAGCGGTATTCGCATCGTTGAAAGTTTCAGACCCAATGCCTACGTATCCTTCTGCGGTGATTTGCATCCGTTCTGCAGCGCCAGCGCCGCTGTTGGTACCAAAGATGATGTCGGCTCCAGACCTTAAGTTCCAAAGAAAACCGTCATACGCTGTATTCATGCCCGCCCGAAAGGCTTCTGTGCTTCCTTTGGCATGGAAGTTTAGAATCGCATGACTGCTCGCATTATTTAGCGTCATATCACCGTAGGAGGTGAAGGTGCCGTTACTTACCAAGCTGCTACCCGTAATCGTTCCGCTGGTTGACGTGATGTTTCCGGTAATGGTGGCTGTTCCTCGGGCCACAATATTATTGTCCAGATCCAGCGAATACATGTCTCCCTTCAGGTAGCGCATGTTGTAAGAAGTAAGTACATGCTCCCATTCTGCCGTGGCATTTGGCCCCCAGAAAGAAATACCGCCTAAATCTTCATCATTTCCAGAACCGTCAATAAAGTAGGAGGCGGTTGCATACTCTGGATCTCCCGACCCATTGTCCCAATTGGCATCGTACATCATCGTACCGGCATCGGGAGTGCTACCAAAATCAAGTCCTTCTGAATTGACGAATTTGATACCGTCAGTAGTTACGGTGGTACCTACGGTTAACGCCCCACTAAAGTATCCGGTACCGTTTACGCCTAATTTATAGGTGTTAGCAGCGTTAAAGGTACTACTCCCTACGGCTACTCTACCACTACCATCAATTCTCATAGCTTCTACCGTAGTCGTGTTCGCTCCCGTGTTTATTCCAAATCGGTGGTAATTGGGCGTGCTGTACTGTAAACCTTGCCCCCAGGAGCCCCGAATGTGGTGGGCCGCATGACCTAAGGCAATCCCACCATAATCATCAGTGGAGTTATGCTCAGAAGCATAAATGGTGAACATGTTGGTATTATTGGAACCGTATAAAACGAGCGCCCCCTGCTCGGTCAATTTCATTCTTTCCGAACCCAGGCTGGTGTGCCCACCGTAGCTGCCGTTTTCAGCGTAAATGTAGTTCCAGCGCATATCCCGGCTGGTGTTATCTACCCAGTTTAGCCAGTGAATAAAATTCTGATTGAGGCTATTGGTCCTGGCATTGAACCGAATTCCTGCATCGGAATTATTGGTATTGTTACCATTGATTACGATCATTTCTTTATCGTAGTCGTTGGCCGTACCATTCCAGGTTTGTGCGTTGGCTACCTGGCTCATGGTCACCAAGCCCAAAATTAGACCCAGCATGTAAACAGCTCGGCGTGCGCCGGAGTGTTGTTGGTTTGTTGTGTTCATTGCTTCGTGTGTTTGGTTATCAATAGAGGAATTGGACAGTAGAACGAGGGCTGATGTACCCGCTAAGCGCTCGTTCTGGTTTGACATTGGAATACGCATTGTTTGATGTTTATAAGAGATGCTATTGATCAGTTTTGACGCCATAAATTTCCGGTTTGCCATGGGTATCTAGGGGGTTACGGGAGGTGGTATGTGGTTAGGCGTCCGGGTAGCCGAACGATAGCATGCTTTTTGAAAATGGATAGCTTGTAATTTTACAAGTGTTTGATTAATAGGGTTTTGTGATCTTGGGAAGGGTAGCAAGTGGTCATATTAAGGTTGTGTGAACGGTCATGGTAAGGTTACATTCCCGGGGTTTTATTCCCAGAATCCCAGGGGTAGCGTGTGGCCGCCAGGGGTTATACTCTTGCGCAGCGTATTGAGCTGGTTCGGTAAGGGGTAGCAGTGTATGCATCGTTTTGTTTTTAGTCGTTTGTGTGGTCCGTTTTCCGTTTTGGTCGGAACCACCGTGTATACCAAAAACAAGCACCCTTTCCATTCACCACCCCCCGGTTGGCTACACTTCATGAAGAGGTAATCTTGTCCATCTGGGGGTAATGCGGCACACATCTTTTGCCTGTATTGTAAGTACGGTTTCTTATTTTCGGGGCTATGGCGCACTGGCTACGCAACATACTCACTACCCTTTGGCTCGTCCTGGTGGCTATGGCTGGGTATTTGGTCCTCAACCTGGGCCCGGAGCTGCTGGGTGGCGATATTGAGAACCGACTCCGCGCCCGGCTGGGCGATGACTACTTCCCAGTAGTATTAGGGGTGTTTTTGGTGGCCGTAACCGCTACGGTACTGCAAGGCCGGAGATGGTGGAAAAAGCAAAAAACCACCTCAGCCACCACCCTAGCCGCCCCCGATGTACT
>DMST01000350.1:2733-3293 GCA_003454975.1 Cytophagales bacterium
GCCGCCTACAGCAAAAGCACAGCGATAAGATCCCCGTGCAGCTGACCCTGCACTACAGCCAGGAAGGCTCTGAGCTCACCCAACATAACTTTGATAAGGAGGCTACCCAACGCGTATACACCAAAGCTAATTTGCACACCCTCTTTAACCAGCATCAGGGCCGCTTGCTCATCACCGGCGACCCGGGGGCGGGAAAAACCACCCTGCTGTTGGAGCTGGCCCAGCAGCTATTGGCCACCGAAGCGGAGCAAATCCCACTGGTGCTGGACCTGGCTACCTGGCGCAGCCATTTTAACACCCTGGAGGCATGGTGGCTGGAGCTACTGCCCCAAATGGGCTACAGCAAGTCCCTGGCCCGCCGCCTGGTGGCGGAAAAGCGCATACTCCCCCTGCTGGATGGCCTGGACGAGGTAGACGAAGCGCCCCGCAGCCAATGCCTGGCCGCCATCAATACCTACGGGAGTCATCGAGACCACCGCTATGCTATCTGCTCCCGCATAGCAGAATACCAGGCGGTCGCCCAAGGGGCCTTTGTCCGGGCCCAGGTCATGGTGCAGCCC
>DMST01000194.1:0-144 GCA_003454975.1 Cytophagales bacterium
GCTGCCCGGGCACATGCCAATTACGCGGCTGGGCGTGGCTGGGCGATTACCGCCCCTGGTATAGCCAACTTGGATACACCAGAAAACACCACGGTCACTCCTTCGGAATCTGTGACTACAGTGGATTCTGGGGTGATTACCCTA
>DMST01000194.1:193-392 GCA_003454975.1 Cytophagales bacterium
GGGTGATTACCCTACCTGACGGCTCCCAGTACGACCCCGTTGCCAACCGGGTCACCTTCGCCGACGGTACCGTAGTCACGGGTGATCAGCTGCAAGTGCAGTTTGACGGCCAAGGGAACCCTACTCACTTCCTACACCCCAGCTTGGGCCAATGGCTCAACCTGGCTACCGGCCAGTACCAGCTCACGGCCAGCGCAGG
>DMST01000194.1:439-4376 GCA_003454975.1 Cytophagales bacterium
AGGGATTGGGCTGGCGGCGCTGGTGCTCTTTGGTGGGTACCAGATGTTGAAGAAAAAGAAAAAAGGCTCGCTGAGCGGAACCCAAGAGGAGACCTCGGTACCTACGCCACCCCCTACTCCGGGGGTAGCCGAAATCATTGTATAAACCTCGAATTGAATCATTAACCCATAGAAAAATGGACGAAAAGAAAATGGTTGCTTACGGGACTGCTATCGGGATGGGTGCGGTTTCTACCATCATTTACTTGGTGGTCAACAAGTTTGGCACCAATCCCATCCGAAAGGCAGTAGCCAAGCTCCGGGCTTCGGGCAAGGTATCGCCCAAAGCTGCCTTGGCAATTTTGGCCGCCATCACCTCCATCACCTTGCCTTCACTGGTCAACCGCGGCAAAGCGGATGCCCCCGGCACTGAGAAGTTCATTCGCGACCTTACGCGCATTATCCTCAACGCGGTTCCTTTCATGTTTTGGAAGGAGTTTGTGCATGAGCTGGGGCTGGATGCTCAGGGCAACCCTGCCACCAATGCGGTAGCCCGCACGCTGGCCAATACCACCCAGACCAACCTGAACGGGGCAGGCCAATCCATGTTTGTGCCTACTACCTACCAGGAGCCCATGGCTGGGCAGTATCAGCTGAATGGGGGTGCGCAGATGGAGGATATGTCAACTCACAGTATGATCGACTCTTCACAATTGGCTGGACCTGGCGTGAGTGGAAATGAAAGTGATCTCTTTGTTGATTCCTCTTTACTCGCTGCTTAACAGATTCATTACACAAAAACGAACTTAAAAAGACAGAGAATCATGCAAGTATTAGCTCTAGACAACGGCGCGTATAAAACACCCGGGATGCTTCATTTTGAACGGGTTTTTTCGCACAAACAACTCCGTCCCAAATACTTTGATCCGGAAAGTACGGAAGCCATTAAGGAGGGTAGAATGCGGATTACCCCCGGTGAAGTGTACTATCGCCAGGAAATCAAACCTGCCGCGGGTTCGTCCGAAACCCCATTGGTGAAGGTATCCGACGTAGAGGTGGTAGGTCACCGAAATATCAACAACGGCATGCTGAACTCCTTCCAATATTTCATTACTGAGGGGATTCGGTTGGGGTATAATCTGGAAACCACCAATGAAGCGGGCGGCAATTTGCCCTTGGAACTGGTAAGAAATTACTCCAGCAAATACGACCTTTTTCCAAATGTGTTGAAGGATGCGAACTTCCGTATAGCTCAGGAAGGGCAAGGCCAGATGTTTAACTATGCTATCCGCAACATGTTGGTCGGCGTAGAACAGCGGGGATTGAAACTACAGGCAGATAGTTTGCAACTGCCTACTCCTTTCATCATTAAGCCGAAAATCAAGCTGGATGTGAAGCTGATCTATCCTGAAACGGGTCCTTCGGCAGATCCAACGGATGCTTCCGTCACCGGCTTCCGCCACTACTTTGAGTGGAGCTGCCGGGGTATCTATTTGGAATTGACCAACCGTTAAGGGTAGGTCCTATCAATCATTCACCAAGTGGGCGACTATTAGAGTGCCCATTTGGTCCCAAAATTGAATTCCATGGAAGAAGTGATGCAGGATGAAGACTTGATTCTCTGGTACCGAGGGAAAGACTTCACGTATACTGGAGGAACCCCATCGGGTACCTATAAGAGTAAAGGGGAACTCATTGATTTTATACATGGGGATAAATGGATTACCGGCATACAAATCATCGTGCACGGACCCCTCCCCATCAGCCATTTCAACCTCGGGCTGGAAAAAGTGGATGTCGGAATTATGATTCCCATCCTGCCCAATAAGTTCTACGAGGGTTCTCCAGACGAGCAATTTCTAAACATTGAAATTCCCATTGAGGCCAGGAATTTTAAGTGGCATGTTCACCTGCCGGAGGAAATACCAGCGGGTACGGAACTGAAGTTTTCCAGCGTGTTTAGGGTAAAAACCAAAACACGTGGCGGAGAGTAATTCCATACCGGATGGAGGGCCACTAAAGCCGGGGCAGATCAACGAAATACCGTGTGATAATCTCTCTCATATTGCCGTGGAGAATATGTCAGCTAAGGAAACCGTATGGGTCAGCCCCTTTAACCACACGGGTAGTGCCCGAATCCCGGTATGGCCTAAGAAGGGGCGTGTATTTGGTTCGGAATTAAACCCCTTGGGTATCAGTGTACTCTACGTGGAAGTGCCGGAAGGAGTCAGCTGTTACTGGGTAGGTAATTTAATTAAGAAACCAAGGGAATGAATATTTCAGGTCAAAGTTTTGCCTTGGAGCAACAATGGGCAGAATTATTCGGTGACCCCCTGGAGAACCCTGCCTTTGCGGCTTTTGTGCAAAGCCGATTCACGGATCTGGGTACGTTCATTAGCCAGGCCGACCCGCAGTGGGTAGCCACCATGGTGCAGTTCTCGGATGCCCTGGCGCAAGACCCAGACTTCTTCAACACCCTGATGGCGAAGGTGGATGCCAAACCCGGACCGGAGGTATGGGAGCAAAAGATCAAAGTTAGCGGCGCGGCCATTACCCTGGATACCTGGGAGTATCCCATCCGGATCGACCAGGTAGTGAAACAAGACTCCGGCATGGTGCTGGGCATACAATACAAGGGCACCAAGAGTGACCAAATGGGAACGCGCGAATACTGGTACACCGTATGGGAAGGTGATACCCTTCCTGCCTGGACCGAATACCGGGTATTCTTCCGCACCCTACCGGTGATGGCAGATAGTCTTAGTAACTGGGAACCCCCCAACGAATCCTATTCGGGCACGGCCCGCAAACTGGTGCTAAAAGGCACCCAAATCATGGAAGATGGAAACAGCAACGGCGATGCGGTACTCGGAAGCACTGGAGGTGGGCAAATCCTCCCACAGGAACCCCTACTTTGATCTCCATACTCGGGATGGGAAAAAGATATGGATTCACATGGACCTCCAAATGGCCATGGAAGCTGGAGGGGGTCGTGTTCCGCCAGAGGGGGGCATACTTACCTACTATGGCTCCAATGGTACAAGTAGAAAAAATGCATTGAAGGTGGAGGTATTGCCCGATGAACCCCAAGAGTCCTACGGGCAAACAGGACAACTAGCAGGCTTACCAGTAAGGCCTCAACAACCAGCTGCCACACCAAGCATCTATCCGGCCCCATCCCCGGACCCCATGCGGCAGTTTTACGAAGCGCAGTATCATGTGTTGAATACTGAGATCAACAATCTGAGGCAGACGGAACGGCAAGACAAAGATACCATTAACCGTCTGACTCGTGAGCTGGAACTGGAGAAGACAAATGCGGCCCACGCCCTAGAAAAAAAGGAGTATGAAACCGCAGCTGCTAAGCGAGGAGGCCTGGCCGGACCGGAGACCAAAGAATTCATTAGCACCCTGTTTCCGAATGGTATCGGAGAGGCGCTGGGCATGCTGGCGGGCCTTTCGGCTTCGGGCGGCAAAATGCCAGATATCCCCGAATGGCTACATACCGAGCTGGGGCAAAACCTGGGGCTGATTGCCAACTGGCTAGAGACCCACAAAAGGGACTCTGTGCACCAACCCTTTTGGGGGATGATGGAATTCCTATTGGTACATCCTGAGCCGGAAACGGCACTATCCACACTGGTAGACACCCTTCAAAACCTTCAAGCAAATGGCCCTATTCAAGAAGAACACGGCGACCCAAACTCCGGAGCGCAAGCCGCATAGTATTACCGTGACGTTGTTGGCAGAGGACCCTGCCGAAGCGGCACAGATTGAGCAGCAAATGAACGCTGTTTTTCAATCCATACAACCCCAAAACGCCGAATGGTTGCTGAATAAGCTCTTTGGAGCGGATCCCGCCCAGGTGGACGGGTTTGTGAGTAAGATGAGAAAATTAACCGGATAAGAAGACAAAGATGCCATTACCTCTAGTAGCTACCGCCGTTGCCCATGAGGG
>DMST01000458.1 GCA_003454975.1 Cytophagales bacterium
GTGGATGTCGGCCACCGGCATGAGCTGGTACCGGATGGCTTCGTTCGGGAAATCCTCCGCTACATAGCCGGCCTGTTTCCAGGTGGGTATCATGTACTCATCTATCAGGCGGTTGAGCTTCTGTACAAATACATCCGGGTCCGTGCCCTCCGCTAGTTTGAGGTAGGTATGGTAGTTGTTGCTATCCCATGCATCTTGCTCACCGGGCCACAGCTCCCGTTCTACCTGCGTAAGCAGTACATCGTACTGCAAGTGACTATGCGAGGGCACATCTTCTACCACCGCGCTCACCGTCCAGGGCTGTTCTTTGTTGCCGTTCAGGTAGATAACACCTCCTAGGGCATTGCCGCGCGGGAAATACTTGCGGGCCCGGCTTTCGGTCAGCACCAAAGTATTGGGCGCTGCCAGGGCCTTGCGAATGTTGCCTTCTATCACCCTAGGCTGGAAGAGCTGTAGAATTTCCGGATCCGCATAGACCACCCGCTCCTCGTACAAGCTTACCTCCATACCTTCTGCTTTCAGGTTGTTTCCACCCGCACCGTGTATGGTACTGATGTTGACCCGTCCCACTTGCTCTATCTCGGGAAAATCCTCCTGGGCCCTGGCGGCAAACGGGGCCGAGTGAAAGGCTGACACCCCTTCCATGTCGGGCAACTGAAAGTGGAAGGCGGCCCGATAGATACGTTCGTGATCCGGTATCTGTCGGTCGTACCGGAGTTCGTGTTGCAAATACAGCGCCACCAGCAAGCAAGCGGCTACGCCCAGGGCAAAGCTGCCCAGCTTGATTGCGGTGTAGCCTTTTTGTTTGGCCATGCTACGCCACGCAATCTTCAAGTTGTTTCTAATCATTATTCCGTGAGTTTTTGACAATAATTCGGATACATGTTTCACCAGCGCTGGCCGGAATAGTCGCACCACCTCCCAATTATACTTGCGGCGAGCCGCCTTTTCGGGCATCTCTTCTAGCAGATTCTGGAATATCTCTTCCATATCTCCCTCTATCTCCTCCAAGTACTCTCCCCGGACAAACCACTGCAGAATGCGCAGGGCCCGGCGGGGGGGCAAGGCGTGCTGGCTCATATGGGTTTTAGGCTTTGTCCCAGATCACCAATAGAGGTCCACAGCCCGGCGCGCACGGTTTTGATCTCGTGCAGCACCCGGTGGGCCAACGGCGTAGCCCCATAAATGCGCTTACGCTTACCGCCACGCTTTTGGGTGGCTTCACCAAACTCAGACGTCAAAAAGCCTTTATCCTCCATCCGTTTCAGTGCACTTTGGATAGAGCCTACTGATAATTTCTCGTTCAGCCGTTCTTCCAGCTCCCGTTTGATTTCCACTCCGTAAGCCTCCTCCCCCAGCACAATGACCGTTAGGAGTACCAGCTCTTCGAATTCGCCCAGTTTGGTCTTCTTCATTAGATATTATTCGTAATTGCAGTAAATATAATAAAGATTATTTTATTCGCAATTGCAGTTTTTATCAATTAGGAGGAAAAGTTCTCCCTAAGGCGCAGAGGATTGGCTGTCCACCCTGAGAAAACCGCCTGATCTATAGAGGGTTGCGAGCCATCGATCGCTAGATCTCACTCCGCGCCTCAATGATGAAAATTGGATCCCTTGGCAATCATCCCATTCAATAGATCAAGAAAACCCAAGCCTCCACCAACTGAGACTTGGGCACCTTCTCACAAATTCCGACCATTGACCTACAGCCAACTTGTAATTTCAACATCCCTCAAAACCCGGTTTACCTCCAGCTGAGTATGTTCGTAAAGGGCCTTTTGCATGTCGACGTCGTTTACTCGGGAATTGCCGGATATTCCCTTTCCACGGGAGTTAATGAGCGTGTGACTCTCAGCCTCTGGGTTATTCCGGTTCAGAATTCTCAACGGAATCTCGGCGTAGCTTTCGGGTGACCGAATCCTGCCCGCTAGCAAAAGCCCAATAAAGGGGCTAAGCACTTTAACGATTTTGGGAAACTGGCCCTTTCTACGTATATCCGTATCTACCGTTCCCGGATTCAGAATATTAATCTTGGTACCCATCCCGGCAAGTTTTTGCTGCATTCCCAATCCGTAGACATCGTTGGAAATCTGCCCGAGACCGTGTCCCTTGAAGCTACTGGCCCCTTCGGGTAGCGGAAAATTCTCCATAAACGTCTTGGAGGTAGGGAAACCGGCGGCCGCGACATGAATAATCCTTTCGGGCCGGTACTGGGGTCCTTCTCCTATCATGAGCTGATTAAATAATACCCGAGAGTAATAATTGGTGGCTATGGATATTTCCAACCCTTCGGCGGTATTCAGCCGCTGCACCCGCAATAAATCTGCGGCATGTACGATACCATCCACCGAGGGGAAGACCGATTTAATCTTTTGTACCAGAGGGGGTAGGCCATTGAGCAAGGACAGGTCAGCAGAAAGAAATGTAGCCTGCTCGCCATGTTGTTTTACAAAGCTATCTCCTTTGTGGGCGCTCCTGCCCACAATGAGCACTTCATTTTCTGCTACCAAGGTACTGGCCAAGGCTCTGCCTATGCCATCAGTTCCGCCAAGGATTACGATTCTTTTATTATGCATTTTGGGTCTGGGTTTTGGTAAGAAAGAAGAGGGTAGCTAAAGCAACCACCACGTGCATCACATTCAGTGATACCGCCATGGTCAAGGGCACCTCCGCAATGGAAAAGGGACTAAGGAAGGATAGCAGCAAAAGGCTTATCGCTAGGAAGGTAAAGAGCCTGCGATAATTGCCGGGGACCAACCGGGCTAGTAAGCCATACACTACCGCAGCCAATCCTACTGGCAAAATGGAAGCCATGGCCACCGGAACCGTGGATAGTGGCCGCCCATCTGGAGAAATGGGAAGCACCGTAGAGATAAAGCCAGCCGTAATAAATAACCAGTACAGGAGGGCATTTAAGCCCACCGCAACCAAGGCTGCTATGAGGGCCTGCCTAAAAAGAGAGCGAAACGAAAGCTTCATATAACAGTGTTATTTTTTATAGAAAAAAATTATTGAATACCGTGGATGAAGTTATGGACGAACTTTTCAATGGTGGATTCTACCGAGGGCCCTTTCTGATCTAAAAGCTCCTTGGACAATTCCACATATCCATACAGCATGGAAAAAAATTGCATAAAGGCGATGCGTGGCTCGGCCACCCCAAGTTCCTTGACCACATCGAAAATGACCATTCCCGTTTTTTGCTTTACGTGGGCTGCTTCCGATTTACAGTTGATGAACTTCCAGGAAAACATCAGCTCGTAGTAAGTAGGCTCATTCAAGGCAAATCGAACATGCACCAGCGCAAGACGCTCTAGTTTCAATTCGGGAGAATCTGATTGGGCAATGGCCGCTTGGTATTCTTGGCGCAGTTTGGCGAAGCCCTTTTTCTGGATTTCGAAAAGGAGCTGTTCTTTACTACCAAAGTCTGAGTATATTTTAATGGTACTGTAGCCTATTTCCTTGGAAATCATCCGGACGGATACCTTATCCCAACCATGTTGGTGAACCAGCTTGAGGGTCGATTGAATGATTTCTTCTTTTGGTATTGCCACATTCAAATATAACAGTGTTATGCTTTTTAAAAAACTTTGATGTTCCCTACTTGATATATCCAGAAGAAACCTACCTATATTCCCCTATGCGTCAATACCTGGAAGCCGTTGGCGGGCCTATTTCGGAGGAAGCTTGGGAAGCTACTCAGAGCATCATAGTGGAGCAAGAAGTCACTGCGGGCACTTTATTATTAGAGAACGGCAAGGTCTGTGACGCCATCTGGCATTTGGTGAGCGGGGCCGGACGCTTCTTCGAATGGCATGACGGTGAGGAGTATACTACCCATTTCTTTGTGGGGCCTACCTTTTTTACCAACTACCATAGCTTGCTGTCAGGCGAACCATCCGAATTCAATATCCTTATGGAGGAGGAAAGTCAGCTGCAGATACTCCCATACCCTCTGCTGCAAGGGCTGTACGGTACCCACCATGCACTAGAGCGCGTGGGCCGTCGTTTTGCAGAGCAAATGTTTATGGGTGAGTTTGATCGCCGTAGGCAGCTGCTCCACTGGGACGCCACCCGCCACTACGAACACCTGGAAGAAAATCACCCTGAGGTACTCCGTCGCTTCGCCCAAAAGGACATTGCCAGCTACCTGGGCATCACACCCGTATCCCTAAGCCGCCTACGCAAACAACGCCGAACTAGTAAAGGATGAGTTGGTGAGCTGATGAGACAATGAGTTAATGCTTTGCCCTTCGAAGCTTTTGCGGAGTAGCTAATACGATAATTCAAGAATGCGGTAATTGGATAATGTGTAAATGTGGAGATGCGAAAATTACTTCCCAAAGTGTAGTCTTGAAAGCCCAACTTATAATTAATAACTGTTAACTCCAGCCCTCCATGCAAGTCCAATTTCCAACATCGAACATCCAACTTCGAACCTCGAAGTTATCATAGGATAAGTGGGCCTGGCCTCTTGGCTAGCGATCTTTAGGTCTTTCAGCAAGCCATACGCACATGATTGACCTTCCTCTTCCCCCAACTGAAGTTCCTCTTGAGAAAACCGAAATCCGGACGGAATTTATCCCCATCAAGATGGGCGAAATTGCCGTTCACGTCAACCCTGGACCCGAGTCGGCGGTACCACTCGTGATGCTGCACGGGGTGTACTACGATCACCACCTGTGGGATTCGGTGGTGGCGAAAATTGCTGGCCGCACCGTAATTCGGCTAGATATGCCCGGCCACGGCGAAAGCCAAAGGGGTGTGCCCTCCAACTGGACCTTGGACGACTGTGCTACCATGCTGCTAGAAGTACTTGATGCTCTCGACCTGGGCCAAGTGATCGGCATTGGCCACTCCTGGGGTAGCATGACCTTGCTGCGGGCAGCCCACCGGGCGCCGGAGCGCTTTGTGGCTTTAGGGTTCTGCAACATGCCTTTTGAGGCCGGTACCCGGGGCACCCAATGGCAGTTTCGCATGCAGCACACGCTGCTGCCCTTCCGGGGGTTCTACGAAAAGCAGGTAGCCAAGGCCATGTATGGCAAGGTTCACCGACTCACCCGTCCTGAACTATCGTGGCAGCTTACCCAGTCTATGCGAAAAGTGTCCAACGCCCACGTGCGTCAAACGGACCAAGCGGTGATCATGTACGTGGAGACCGGTACACCCCTGATAGAATCGCTGACGGTACCCGCCCTTGCGCTGAAAGGCGAGGAAGACTATGTGCCGGTACCTCCCAGGCTGGACACTACCATCGTGCCCGGCGGGCACGTAAGCCCGATGGAAGAACCGGAACAAGTGGCCCAATGGGTGAAAAAGGTGATGGGGCTTAGCCGGGGTTAAGCCGCCGGTATGGCTCCTACGCGTACCAATCGCCTATTCTACCAGCCATTTCACGGCGTGGGCAGACATCTCTCGGTAGTTATGCCCCACCTGGGGTACTGTGTCTATCGACCAGTTGAGCGGCCAGCCTTTTTCCTGGGCCAGCGTTTGGTTGGCCTGGAAAAAGTAGGAGCCTCTCGCCAAACGGTGTCCGCCCTGAGCCATGGCTTGTTCCGTGGTGCGGAAGGTACCCAGGCTCGGGTCGTTGTCTAGCTCGCCCAAGAGGACGATCAGCCTCTTTTGATAAGCGTTGGGTAGGTTCTCAGCCACCTCCGTATCTGTATTTTTCATCCCGTAGGGAAACGCAAGCTTATCATCCGGCAGCGTGTAAAATCCGGCATTGGCTGCCACGGCGGTGCTTATCCGGGCCTCGGGCATTAGCATAACCATCCGGTGGATAAATTGCCCTCCGGCAGAATGCCCAAATAGCGCATAAGAATCATTGGTGATGCCATTGGTAGATTTCACGTGATCGAAGATGTTTTCCACCACCGTGTAAGCCCACTCCTCTTTAGGGTTCGCCGTCCCAAAGAAGGTAAACAGGTTGCCCTCCTGGTAGTCGTTGGTCGTTATGTGGGCAAATTTATTCTCAAACTCAGGGGCTACCACCAGGAGGTTGTTCTCCTCGGCAAGCTCAACCCAGGCGTCGCGGTAGTCATCCCCATTGCGGCCTCCGCCATGCATCACCATGACGAGTTGATCTCCGTCCTTCCACGTACTGGGCTTGTAGGTATGCACCCGGATGGATTTCCGTTCGTTATGGGTGTAGGCCATCATCACGAAGGAGTCTTTCCCTTCTTCCAGAGGTTTCACCTCGGAAACGTCAGGGCCTTTGGGTAGTACATATAGGTATACATAGCCGGCTGCCCCTAGCAGAAGCAGTGTGGCCAAAGTGAATAGCAGTGTTTTGGCTAAAATTCTGATCGCTTTCCTCATTTGATGGTTTTCTTAGATGTTGTTGCGCTAGATGTTCCTTGTTATTTAGGAGCTTGCCAAGGCAATGCATGGGTGTCTTTTAGGATCGATCTCCCGCCCCTAAAAACTGTTGGTCAGCACACCTTGGTTTCTAAAGCTCAGTTAGCAATATGTAGGCCAAATATTCAGTTCAGTGGCTCAAGCTTCACAATAAAAATCATGAAGTTGTTTTTCTGCAGTATCGCCAGAATTTTTACGGATTGCCCATGGGAAATGGGGGGCTTTGGTTCGACTTAGCGTGTATTTCTAGCCAAACGGCGAATATTTTTTTCGTTTCGTGGTACGATAGGTAGTTTCCGATTTGGACCAAACCTAATCACCGTGAAGAAATCCTCTCTTTTTGGACTCCTGGGCATGCTTTTTTGGGCCTGTGAATCTGGCCCTACTTACGACACCACCGACTTGTTGCCTGAAGGTGCCTTCACGGCCGGAATGGAGGGGCCCTCCGTGGATGCTGCTGGCAATGTATATGCCGTCAACTACCAAGAGCAGGGCACTATTGGGGTAGTTTCTCCGGAGGGAGAGGCGAGCCTTCTTGTGAACCTGCCCGATAGCAGCACGGGGAACGGAATCCGGATTGGAGCGGACGGAACGTTATACGTGGCCGACTATGTAGGGCACCACATTCTGAAGATTGACCCAGACACGAGGGAGGTAAGCAAGTGGATACACGGCCCTGAATTTCACCAGCCTAATGACCTGGCCATGGCGCCCAACGGGCAGCTGTATGCCTCGGATCCGGACTGGGCTAACTCCGCCGGGCAGTTGTGGATGGTGGATACCGCCGATAGTCTGGTGCTGCTGGAAACAGGGATGGGCACCACCAATGGGCTGGAGGTAAGCCCGGACGGTAAGCGGTTTTACGTGAACGAGGCCGCCCAGCAGCGCATTTGGGTATACGATCGTAACTCAGATGGCACCCTTGAGAACAAGCAGCTCTTCCACCAGTTTGAAGGCTTTGAGCTAGACGGCATGCGCTGTGATACCCAAGGCAATCTGTACGTAGCTCGCTACGGATCCGGCACGGTAGTCATCTTTTCGCCGGAGGGCGAGATCCTTCGCACGGTAAGACTGAAGGGAGAAAAACCCACCAACCTCACCTTTGGTGGCCCAGAGGGCAAAACGGTGTACGTGACCCTGGCCGACCGGGGTTGTTTTGAGCTATTTGAAGCAGAATATCCCGGCCGAGCTTGGGCAGAAAGGCGATAAGAGACCCGAGCTAGGAGGCTCTACCGGGTAGTAGTTCCAGGCCTGGAAGCCTGAAACAGTTTTCCCTAAGCTCGATCTCATTTCCGGATGAGGTCTAAATCTTTGACGGGTATTTGTTATGCCCACCCCTAGAGCCCCAAAACAGCCGATTTTATGCTCAACTCCTTACCCGCATGAGCCCCTCTTGGGCTACAGTGGCAACAAGGGTACCGTCTTCGCGGAAGATCTTCCCAAAGTTGACGCCCCGGGAGTTGGAGGCGCTGGGGCTCTCCATGTCGTAGAGCAACCACTCGCCTACCCGAAACGGACGGTGGAGCCACATGGCGTGGTCCAGGCTGGCCATCTGTAGCTGACCAAACTTAAAACGGTCGCCGTACGGCAAGGTGGCCGTAGTGAGCAGGTTAAAATCTGACACGAAGGCCAGGGCCTCCTGGTGGAAGGCTAGGTGATCGGGGATCTCCTCAGAGCACTTGAGCCAGATAGAGCGGGATGCAGGGTAGCTCTTACCATCGAAGGGGTTGATAAACTGCACGGGTTTGAAGGCGAAGAAGCGGCTGGAAAGGAACCGCTTGAACTCCGGCGGCACCTGAATGTTGTGCTCGTCCATTAGCTCCAGATCCGTCATGAGTTTTGAGTGGTGCGTGACTTCGGGCATCTCGTCTTTGTGCTCCAAGCCATCCTCTTCTATTTGGAAGGAGCAACTCATATTGAAGATGGGGGTGCCGTTCTGCACCGCCACCACCCCGC
>DMST01000386.1:0-795 GCA_003454975.1 Cytophagales bacterium
AATAGGTAGTCACGCCCCCGTTGAAGGGATAGTACACGTCGGTACTGAAGTGGTCACCGTCGTCGTCGTCATTCAACACAAAGCCCGTGGTGAGACTCTTGGTGGTCGTACCCCGCTCCACCAGGTTGGCGGTATGGGTATAGTGAGGGCTGAAGAGCATTTCCGATTCGGCTTCGGTAAAGGAAGCTACGGATACCAAGGGTACAACGAAGACATCAATATTCCCTTTCAACTGGAAGCCTACGCCTACCTGCAGGTGGGTTTCGGACTGATAGCTATCAAATACCTCGGTGCTACGGTCCGAAGATATACTCCGGCCAATTTCCGCTCCGGCACTGAAGGTGATGTTCTCTACCGGATTGAAGGATTGGGTAACCTGGATCATGTCTTCCAGGTGGGTAGCGAGTTCTTTGTCATATTCCACCGCCTCACTAGGTCCTTGTAGCACCCCGCGTTTGGCCTTGACGGCACTGTACAGGGCCACATATTCGCGCAAGGCTACGAAGGTGCGGTAGTGCTCGTCGTACGCCGCCCGCTCCTCTACGGTCATAGCCGACTGCAGCTCACTGAGCGTTTTGCAATCGCCGTTGGCTTTTTTCATGGCGTTACACCACACTCTCACTTGCCAGGCCTTGTTTACCAGACTGGGCGTATTGCCCCCTGCAGGCAAGGTGTTCAAGGCACTGGTATAGTCAAACGAGCACATTTCGCATACCGGGGTGAATTTCCGGTCTACATCATCGAGCAGTGTTTGGTAGCGGTCGCGCGCTGCACCCAACTGGTCGGCCAGGTTGG
>DMST01000386.1:859-2756 GCA_003454975.1 Cytophagales bacterium
AGTCGGCCAGGTTGGCGGGCGACCGTTGGCTGAGCGAGATGTCCGCTTCCAGGCTGTAGTTGCCCGGGGTACCATTGATCAGGTTGTCATAATACCGCACAGTATTCTGGATCTGGCTCCGGGTATAGGCCCAGATGGATTTGATCTGTTGCGGCACTACGTCCAATTGGCGGGTTTTGGCCGGCGTACAGTTGGTGAAATTGAGTTGCTCAATCACGCCGTAGGCCATCACCACGCTGGTACCCAAGATCACATCGGCATCAGGTCCGTCTACAAAGCCGCCCGTGTTGGTGCTCATTTCTGAGGCCGCCGAGGTAGACAACTGGGTGCCGAAGGTGAGTTCGTAACTGCGCGAATCGCCGTACTCGTTGCCAAAGTTGGTTGCCAGGTGTTCTTCCAGCACCACGCCAAAGCCGCCCAAGAGGCCTTCTATACGCCCATCGATGTCGAGGCCGCCGTAGTTGCCATAGGCACGGTCGAGCGAAAAGCTAAAGCTGGAACCTTCCTCAATGTAGGAGTAGCTCTGATCCCCGGGAGGATCGCGCAATACGTACAGCGGCACAATGGCGGTATTGTTAGCATCGGGCACCACAAATACGTCGCTACCCACGGCCCGTTGTTTACCTGTTACCAGGATTTCCTGGGTAAACATGCCCTGGAAGTTATCGCCGGCATCGTAGTAGTATACTTCGAGTAGCTGGGTATACGGAGCCGAAAGGTTCGGCACGGAAGCCGTCAGTTCGATGGCCTCCCAAGCACCGCCCCTGTACTCGATGGTATCGTTGGTGCCGGTGGCGTCGGTAGCCGTACCGCCAGGGAAACGTGCCAAGAGGTAGCCTGAGGTTACCGCACACGGTACTCCGTTGATGGTTTGGGTGGGCGTTACCACTAGGGTTTCTTTTTGCCCTACGCTATCTTTTTCTCCATCCATCACGATGATACCACAGGTAGCCGCGGGGAAGCCCGTGACAGCCACTTGGGTACGCTCGCTGTAGCGGAAGTAGTAGGTTTCAAAGGCATGCGTAGTGGGCTTGCCTGCATTCTCCCAGGTGTCGTACGCGGCCACCTGATTGATGGAGAGGGTACGGGTACGGAAGTAGTCCAATACCGCTTGCGAGAAGGCATCAGCCTTGTTGGCCTTGATCACGTCTACTTGCCAATGGGCCGGAGGCAAATTGATTTCCAGCTCACGGGCCGTACCGTTGGTTCCGGTCCACAACAAGGTATCCAGCTTACCCCGGTCATCCTGTATACGAAGCAGGAACTCATAGCCACTTAACACATCGCAGGTACCCGGTCCGGTGACCAGCACCTTGGTCGGATAGCTGATGTCATCTTCGGCCAGGATTCGATGCACTTCTTCACCCAACAACTCCGCCTTGGGGAATCGACGACGCACCACGCCGTTCGGCAGGATTTCCTGATTGGTGCCGAGCGAATATTCGTAGGCGAAGGGTTCGGTAGGCTGATTCAGCGAATCGGTAGCTCCGGTAGCCACTTCTACGGTGTAGGCATCTACGTTGCCCAAGAAATACGGGATGGCAAAGGAGAAGCGTCCTTCATGGTCGGTTTTCACTTCGGTAGACTTACTCCGCACACCGTTGGCTTCCTCGTACAAGGTCACCAGTACGCTGTCGCGCGCATAGCCCCCGGTGGTGTTTAGGTTGGCTACCCGGCCCATGATGGTGCGCTGGCGTAGGTTCACAAATACGCCTACTTGGTTGCTCTTTACGGAACGGCTCACCAAGCCTTGTTTCAGGTCCTCTTGGTAGTCGGCGGGGTTGCCCGCGGGGCGTACGTTGTAGCGAATACCCTCTTTGGTATAGCCCAAGCTGCCAAAGGTCACTTTGCCCTCCGCATCGGCGTAGCCCACGGTGTGGAAGGCATGGCCGTTGAG
>DMST01000386.1:2799-8985 GCA_003454975.1 Cytophagales bacterium
GGTTGGCCGTGAGGGTGAGCGAATCGCCCACCACGGGGTGTCCTTGGCGGGTCAGGATGTGCGTAGTCAATACCCCGTCTCCTTCGGACTGCCCCAGGGTAGAGCGGTCGTATACACTAGCATCGCTATACACCGACTGTACGGTGTACACATACGGGATACCGGGGTCGATGCTGCGGTCCTCGTAGAGGTAGCTGTTCTGGTTGCTCACGTGGGGCAGGGTGATGATCTTCACGCCATCGCGGTATACCTCATACTTGTTGAGGGTCACCACAGGGCTGCCGTAGGACGTGCTGGCAGGCTTGTCCCAGGTGATATTGACCACGCCGGGTTGGTTGATGGAAGCGGCCACGGCCAAAGGATAGCGCGCCTGATTCTTCCGCCACATCGTCACGGTAGTGGTTCCGGTAGCCGACTGCGCGATGGATTCGGTTTGGAAGGCTTCCAACTCAAAGGTAAAGTTGGATCTCGCCGGATCTTCGGCCAAGTCCTCAAACTTGGCAATGAACTCAAAGATTTCTTGCTCGGTATTCAGCACAATATCCTGGTAGACATACGGTTCCAAAGAACCGCTGGCCCCCATGCGTTCTCCGGTGTATACTGTACTTCCGCGCTTCACGGTCATCTTGAAGCCGTCGAAGTTCTGATGAGGGTAGCTCCACGAAATAGCCAACTGCTGCGAAGGTCCCTCATAGTTGTGGCTGAGCACGGGCGTAGGCAAGGTAGGATAGGTTAGGGTTTGCTCATCGACTACCGAGTAGTAGTCCTGACCGTCGCGATGCGCCATGGCGTACACTTGGTACACGTATTCCACATTGCTCAAGCCCGTACGGAAGGTGTAGGTGTAGTCCGTTTGGGTATGCGCGATGCGCTCCCGGATAATCTCCACGCTAGGGCTCGTGTTCTGGATGATGACTACCTCCAGCGAATCAATGTTCCGCTCGGGGTAGCTCCAGGTAAGGTTCACTTCGTCAATATCCACGTTGGTCACCAGCAGGTCTTCCACCGGCTGTACTTTGGGGAACTCCAAGCTTACCGAAGTACCGCGCGAACCGAAGGTGCCGCCATCACGGGTGATGTAGGACTTCACGGTGTAGGTGGTATAGGTCTCAGGGATACCGTGCTTGTCGTGGATCAAGGTTTCAGGATAAGGTACCGACCCCACGCTGTCCAGCCCGCGGAAGAGCGCAATCCGGTCGATGTCGTTATCCGTAGGATACGCCCAAGTCAGTTGCACGTAGTTGTCGTCGGTTGCTCCCCCTTCTACGGGTACTACGGTTGCTACCAGGTTGGTCACATCTCCGGTAAGCGGATATTGTGCCAGGGCGGTGGTGGCCCGGGTAGACCAAAGGTCTTGCCCGTTGCGCGTGAGGTAGCCATGAATGGCGTAGCGGTACACCTGATTAGGGATGCCCGTTTCGTCAATGAAGTGCGCCGATTCGGAAGCCGACACGCGGCCGATTTCTTCATCGTTACGCAAGATCACGTAGCCATCTACGGTGTTGCGGGTGTGGCCCCAGGTAAGCTCCACGTAGCCTTGAGCCACGTTGGTAAAGGCATCCATGTAGGTGGGTGCCTGCAATACGGGATAGTCCACCGGGGTCGTAACGGCCAGGTAGTCGGTCTGTAGCACCTTCTCCCCTAGCGCGTTGGTCAGGTATGGCACCATCATGTACTGTACCCCTGCGGGATTGCTCTCTGTCAAATAATCTACCCAGACCATCTCTTCGCCATAGGCGATGTCGGCTACTTCGTTGTCGCCGTTGTGCTGGTACACTTTCACGCCCGAATAGGGAATATTGGGTAGGGTCCAGCGTAACTCGTTGGCCATGCGGTCAGGATCAGGATAGGCATTGAGGCCCCAGATCGCTTCATGCCCCCGGATTCTACCCGCTACTGTGGTGCTAGGCAAGGTAAAGTCTACCCGCTGCATCGTGCCTTCGCCCGGCGCAAAGGTGAAGCTCTTGGAGAAGGCTTCGCCACCGTAGTACCCTTCGAGGGTCTGGCTGCCCGTGGCCAGTTCCAAATCCGCCAGGCGGTAATGGCCTGCGCTATCGGTCAGGGTCCAGGCCCCGTTGAGGCTCACAAAGGTGCTGGCCTGGGGTATCCCCTGTGGGTTGGTCACCAAGCCTTCTACCGTATAGTATTGGCGGGCTTGTCCGTAGTCCCAAACTTCATCCGAAAACTCATCGCTCTTGCGGGTTTTTGCCGAGAGGATGTATTCGATCTGCGTGGCAGGAAGGTTTTCGTGCAAAAAGGCCCGTTGTTCATTGGGCAACACCAGCTCCGTCCACGGCGTGGTACCCACGGCGCGCCATTTGAGGTGGAATTCTACATCAGCATAGTCCGGGTAGGTCCATGTTACCATGATTCGGTCACGGATATCCTTACTCGCTGATAAAACAGGGGTTTGTACGATGGTACCCGAAGTAGCTAAGCTCGGCGCAGTGGGAACAGTACCCGCAGGCATGGCCACGGTAGCCCCGGTAAAGCTATAGGCCAGTTTGTTGGTGAAATAGAAGCCCCGATCGGTATACTTGTACACTTCCAGGAAGAGCTGACCATCGGCGACCGTTACCGCCGGGTAGTTCACCGTGAAATGTCCTACGCTTCGGCTAGCCACGTTCAATACCGTGGATTTGTCCAACACCAATTCGTAGTCGCTCACATCACTGGTGATGCGAATCCCATCCCAGTTAGTGCCCTGGTAGTAGTCGCGGGTAGTCTCAAAGGTGAGTTCCACTCCTGAGGACACCACTTGGGCCTGTCCCTGACTGATAATGGTACTGGCCGTCAAGCTTTGCGACAAGGAATATCCTTGATCTAGCACCACCACATCACCCCCGTGGGTGTGAGCCTCCAGGTAGTAATCATATTCAGTTTGCGGCCAGGCCAGGCTATCGTAAAAATCAATGGTTTCACCTGGCGTGAATGTTAACACCGGGTAGGGAATATCCGTAGCCCGGTCTACCCGCTTCACCGCCAGGTAGTCCACCTTGGGGCTAGCCGGATAGGCCGCATGCACGAAGATATCAAAACCCCAGTTGGTGATATCCAGCACATAGGTATTGGGGGCAACGGGGGCCTTGAATTCTTGACCTTTGAAGTCAACGGATTGTGCGTGTACCGAGCCTGAGGCAAAGTAATAGAGCTCCAACTGGTAATCATGGAGGCCCACCGTGGCGGTGCTATCCGTGAAGTCACTTGCATCGTGCACCACTCCAATCAGATCACCATCGCGGTATATCGAAGCAAATACCGTGGGGGCAGGAGAAATACTGGCATCCGGCACGGCCGTCCAGGACAACACAAGGCCCTGATCGTTGGAGGTAGCCGCCGAATCGGTGAGTAAACCTACGGCATCCAAAACGGTATAGGCCGTGTCATAGTGCATCCATTGGTGGCTAACCTGAGCGCTGTACCGCCCCAGGGTAAAGTCTGCCTCGGTCAGGTTGGTTTGTACGGGACTGGTCCAAGTAAAATCACTCGACGCTCCGTAGGAAATGCCTGGGGCATTTAGCCTACCGTAAGCATCTGTAGGTAGCGTACCTATTTGTTTGCTTGCCGTCAGATTTTCCAACATCAGCGGGGTGTTGGGCACCACATAGTTGCCCGTGGCGCTGTGCAGTAAACCCGCAAAGGAACCGTTGGGGGCTATCTGGGTGGTGGCCGTTTGGGAGAGCATAGGCGCTCCCTCGCGCAAGGCCACAACCCGGTAGGCATGGTCAACCCCGTACAAAGTGAGGGTATCCAAAAAACTACCTTCGGCTACGGGCAGGGTTCTGAGCACGTCCCCGTCCCGCTCCAGGCGTACCTCGGTATAGCCAGCGGCCGCTAGGGCCGTTTCATCCCAGTCTACTGTTACGGCATCCGCGGTGGGGGCCAAATCCGTGAGCAGATCCAGAATCATGGCATCCTCCTGTACAGCCTTGGCCTGGTCGCGAAAATCGGTGGCCAGGTCCGTATAGCGAGGCACTACCTCGTAGGTATAGGTCTGCCCACCCGTTATGCTTTGGGCGGCCGATTCGGTATATACATCGGTATAATTCAGGACAGTCGTGGTATCGTAGTCTCCGTTGGTGGTGTCGGGCACCAGTGTGGTAAGCAGCACTGTTTCACCGTTGGTAGCCGTACGGGTGATGTCATAGGCCCCTACCTTATGGCTGGCCGGGTCTACGGTGAGCGACACCGTGTAGGCTTCTGTTCCCATCAGGTTCCCACTGGAGGGTACGGCTAGCAGACCGGGTGCGCCCGGGTGGTTAAACGTAACCGTGGTGGCACTCTCCGAGATCAGCTTGCTACTGCCAGTCTCATACATAAATAGGCGATAGTCCCGCTGGGCGTTATCATCTTGGGGTGCTTCCAGGGTCAGGGAAATTGTACGGGCTACAATTTGGTCTACGAAGGCGTAGGCGGGTTTCCAGCGAACCGGGTGCACCTGCGGAGCATTGGAGGATAGCGTCAGGATATTGCCATGAATATCATCGGCCAGGCTTAGGTCTTCCTGGTCGAAGGTCCACTGAGACACCAGGCCTTCCACATCGGTATCAAATACATCCTGATAGTCCTCGGCTACCTGGCGCGCCAGCCGGGGCTTGTCCCAGATGCGCAGCATACCAAAGGCTCCGGTGAAGTTCTGGTGCCAGGCTGCACTTTGGTAATCTGACCGTACACCCCCAAAATTGAGGGTGCCTATGAGGCCGCCATTAGCGGTAGCCACGCCCAAATCGAAAGGAGTTGCGCCGTTGTACACTTTCCATGGCATGGGTTCACCATTGATGTACAGGCGCATTTCGCTCCCATCGTAGGTCATGGCAATGTGACTCCACGTGTCCCAGGCAATCGCTCCATCCTGAGAGTGCAGGGTCAGGTCGTTTTGATCGGTGAAATACACATACCCGGTAGGCGTAATGACGGACCAAACATCACCATCCTGAAACAGGTAGGTATACAGATCCTGTCCGGCATCCAAGGAGGGGTTTACCCACATTTCTATCGTCCATTGGGGTAAGCTACCGATATTGGTTTCGGCAGATACCCCTTTTTCGTCTTGGCCGCTTACCTTCAGCGAGTTGTCAAACAGCAGGTCGTTCTCAGCAATGTCCGTCAGGGTGAGCTGATCACCGAACACAACCTGGCCAGCTGTTTCATCCACCAGCTCTACGTAGACCGCCTGGTTGTCCAGGCCTACCAGTAGGTGGTTGTCAAATTCATAATTAAAATCTACCGAGACTTCGGTCACGGTTTGGTTGTCGTAGGCAAAGGTGAAGGGCTGCGTAGAACCCTCATCACTGAGTACCTCGGTGATAAAGGGGCGAGCGGGATCCAGGCTGTAGGCCAGTACCGAATAGGTATAGCGTTGGTCAATGCCCAGATTGGTATCGGTAAAGGTGGTGAGCTGCTCATCGGTAATCACCCGGTAAGGTTTACCTGCGGGCTGATCGTCACGGAAGATGAGGTAACCATCTGCGCCGGTTACTGATACCCAGGTTACGTCAATTTTGCTGAGGTAGGCCTGGTCGCTGGCCCGCACTACTTCTACGTTGGTAAACGTGTCGTAGCGGCCGAAAATAACCGGGCGGGAGGTGGTTTGCAGGTCCACCTGTCCTACCTGCTCAAACCTATTGGCAAACACGTAGACCCGGTCCGGGTTCTTGCCATTGATGTCGGCGGCCAGCAGGTCGCCCAGATACATCGTTTCCCCTACCCCGCTGGCAGCCGTACTCAGGCCTTGGGTCAGGGTATTGTGGGCACTCACCAAGGCTACCGTATCACCGGTACCCGGGTCGAAGAGGATGACGTCCGTAGGCTCGTCAAACTGGGTGGGCTGGGCCCAGGCGGCTTGGGGAGTAATTCCCAGGCAAAGCGCGGCCAGGCATAGCCCTATATGGACTAAGTTTTTCATTTTTTTAGAGTCAAGAGTCAGGAATCAAGAGTCAAGACGGGTGACGTCTCTGTTGCCGTTGTTGGTGTTTTAGAACCGACAGGTTCGGCACCAACAACCACTAAGAGCTTGTCTTGTGTCTTGCATCTTGTGTCTAAAAGCGATTAGCGATCTGCTATTAGTCTCTAGCTTCTACTTCAGAAAGACGGGCATTGAGGGTCTCATTTTCCTCCTTCAGTTCAATCACATAGAGGGTAAGCTCTTCGATTTTTTGGAGCAGGGTAGCATTGAGGGCTAACTGA
>DMST01000386.1:9019-12187 GCA_003454975.1 Cytophagales bacterium
CTTCGGCCGAGGGTACCTCGGGCAGGTGTTGGTTTTCTTCAATAAAGGCGGCCACCTCGCTCAAGGGACGCAGGCGATAGCTGGGTGCAAATACGTAGTCGGCCCATACATTGGTTTCATCGATGTAGAGGCCCTTCACCCGTGCCGTGCCGTACACGGTCAGGTTGGCGTTGGTGGCTGCTGAACCGACTTCGGTGGCCGCCAAGGTGGTGGCTCCGCTAAAGGTGGCGTCTACCGCACCGATGTTTCCGGTAAAAGTACCTTCACCAGCGGTCAAGTCTCCCGTGGTTACTGCGCCGCTAAAGGTGGTATTGGCAGCATATACTTCAAAGTCGGTGAGCTCACTATTCACGGTTGCATACTGAGTGATCCGCAACTTTTTCGGGGCTCCGTCCGCTGGCAGTGATCCTGCCTGTATATACGCCCACTCCTGATTGGCCACGATGCGTAGCAGGGACCGAGTGGCACTGGGGCTACTACCAAAGTCATGGACGTTACCACCAAATGCAGCAATACCGTCGACGGTAAGGTTACCCGAGAATTTACCATTACCAGAAACATCTAATGCTTCTGTAGGATCAATCCCAATCCCCAAGTTACCATTAGACTTCAGCGTCATACGGGTACTGCCTGCCATATTGAAGAGCAAATCACCGGCACCCCCTCGGTTAATGAACGCATGGCTTCCAGAATGGTCGATTTCTATGTAGTTGGTTTCGGCGGCTTCATTAGAAGCCCGAATATTTCCCACTACACTCACAATGGCTGAGGGCGCTGCATCCGCCACGCCAAAGTGGCCATTTGCATCCAAAAACATATTCTTATTCCCTCCTCCTGAATAAAAAGCCAATCCACCGCCAGAAGTCCAGTTACCAATAAATACATCTTTTACATTCCCTCCGGTAGCGTCGCCGTCGGTGCCAAAAAGGGCCTGGGTATTGGAAGGATTGTTCACTTCAATATAAGACCCATGCGCGGTAGTAGCGCCTCCCGCCGAAGGATCTAAATCAAAAAGCGCAAGCCTTTGGCCGACCGTTGTGTTATCCCAAACATGAAGAAAGGCAGCAGGGTTCAACTTCCCAATACCCACCTTTCCGTGGTTGATGGTCATACCAAATTTGGAGGGTTGGGTACCGCTATGATCCGTGAGATGATTAAAGGTGTAAAAATCAATGGCGTTCCCTGCCCCTGCCCCACCATTATGGCGGGTTTTGATCCCATGGTAGAAGGTATGAGCATTATTAGTTGCCGAACCTGAATAACCAAAATATAATTGAGTACGTGCCGCAGCCCCTAAAGCGTCATCTCCATTGGCAATCACCTCATAATGAGAGGAACCCACGTGAGCCTGAGCGTGGGCTTCATTGGCCAGGGACAGCAGGCCAATGGTGAGCAGAAATATTCCGCTGCGGAGCAGGCGGGAAGGGTTAGATGTGTATTGGGTAAACTTTTTCATGATACACTGTTTCTTTTTTGTTTTAAAAATGAAGAGGTGGGTGACTGTAGCCACCCGCGATACGCAGATTCCGGCTTAGGTATACTCGCCGCCAGGATGTTGTTCTGTTCGGTAGGTCCACCTAGTTTGGGAGTGGACTTTCCCTTACTCACAGTGCAAAGTTGGGGGCTATGGACAGGCATTTACCAGTAGACACCGTACACAAAACGCTTCCGAGGGGTCATGGTGATCGTTAACAAACCGTTACACGAGTGGTATTAAGCTGGGTCAGAAAAACACACAATGTGTTGATTTACAGTGTTTTGAGGCTGTTATGCATCAGGTTCAAAGGAAATGCCGTGAAAGAGCGTGAAATATTTCCATGACGCACAGTGGAGGACATAGGAAGACCAATCCTATCTATAAATGGGAAAACCGGATGAGGCCAAAAGGGTAATCTGACCGGAGGATTCGGAATCTTTCAGATTACTAACACCCATCTCTTCCAAAGCTGAGGCATCGCCTTCCCTGTTGCATTCCTGGAAAGCATTTGTGACCGGTGAAATGGGTGAGGCCGCGCCCTCTTCGTTTCGTATGCTACGTAACCCAGCTAGCCCCTTTATCTTTTCCTTCCTATCCTATTTCTGTATTCTGTCCGTACTAACCTCCAGCCAAACTTATTAGGGCAATCGGGTTTAACCTTTCTGTAGTGGGCGTAGCATGCTACGCCCACTACAGAAAGGTTGTAGCCCAAATTCTATTACGTCTAGGCAAGGGGAGACTTATCGGTTCGGAATATAATTCTGACTCTGTTTTTAAACCCGATTGCCCTGCCAAACTTATCCTCCATTCCCATAAGTCTAGAAATATCTGTATGCTTAGCATTGTGAATTTTGGTCAACCCTCCGATCTTACCTTCCTGCCTACACATTTAATATGACACCTCCCCATCCATCCTCCGTTACCCTGTTGGTGGTAGATGATGAACCCGAGATCATCCGCTTGATCACCTCTACGCTGCATATGCATTATCCCGAAGCCCGGCTCCTCATTGCCACCCAGGGGAAGATGGCTATCAAAGTGGCCACCTTGCACTTACCTGATGTCATTTTGATGGATTGGAACATGCCCGAAATGGACGGCCTGGAGGCCCTTTATCATTTGCTGGACCAACCCACTACCCGTGAAATTCCCATTATCATGCTTACCGGGCACCATACCGAATCCGAAGGTTTAAGCAAGGCCTTGGCCGAAGGAGCCACCGATTATGTTCGAAAACCCATTGATTTTGTGGAGCTCACTGCGCGGGTACGCACGGCCCTTCGGATTCGTCAGCAACACAAAACCATTGAAAACCTATTGATTGAAGAGGTGCAGCAGAAAAACCGAAAGCTAAGTACCACCTCTATGCTTATGACTGAGAAGAATGACATTCTTTCAGAAGCCGTAGAACAAATTCAGAAGATTGAAAAGGGATGGCAACTAGGCCGTACCGACGTTGCCGAACGATTGAAAACCCTGCGGAATCAGCTGACTAGCCATCTGGAATTGGACGGAAGTTGGTCGCTGTTTCAGGCGCACTTTGAGGAAGTGCATCCCGGCTTTTTTAACCAAGTAAAAGCCTTGGCTCCCGACCTGGGGCACAAGGACTTGAAACTATGTGCCTACTTACGCATGGGGATGGAAAACAAGCAAATTGCAGGCCTGCTCAACATTGCTCCTTCTAGTACCCG
>DMST01000386.1:12256-12453 GCA_003454975.1 Cytophagales bacterium
TCTAGTACCCGCACGGCCCTGACCCGCCTCAAGAAAAAGCTGCACCTAGCACCGGAGAAGGACCTGCGTAAAGTACTGATGGAGCTATAGGATAGCGAACCCCCACCCGATAGATTCTCCGCCAGCTAAGCTTGGGATAGGTAAATCCTGTTTTTCGCCTGAGGGACTGAGTGATTGTCTGAGCTCTCCCGCACCGT
>DMST01000386.1:12583-15250 GCA_003454975.1 Cytophagales bacterium
GGGGGACACGCCCAAGGTTGTTAAGCAGTGCCCTGCTCGGTCACAATGGTATTGTGATCGCAACCTTGGAAAGGCATTAATAATGCCTCTATCCGCAACGTTCAGCACGAGCGCATGTAGCCAGTTTTATAGCATCAACAACTCCCCTAGCTACCGACGCGATGAGAATTCATGGGTTAGCTTGGCGTTGGTGGGGGCTGTGAGCATGGGGCCAAAGCTGATTCTTAGTTTACGCTGAACCTGCCGATGAAGAAAAACCCTTTCCGCCTACGGCCACTGGTGCGCCAGCCCGGCTTTCCCTGAAATAGGGCAAGGATTTGACTGGCTAGACGCTCCACGCTGCACCTATTCACTCAGGTAAGGACCTCACCTACGTCCGAAAGTATGGCATCGTAGGACGCTTGGTTGCCGGTGTAGGCGGCATTGAGCACAGAGTCTACCCAGCGGCGGGTTTCCTCCTGGCCTTCGGCTCGCAGTTTATCGAGCATAGCTTCTATGGCTACGGCTTCGTATACCGCCAGCGTTTTTAATTGGGGCAATAGTACGCTCAGTTCCTTCCAGTCCTCTCGGGCAATTTTTAGTCGATCCTCAGTCGGTGAAGACTTTTGTGCCGCAGCCGCCACCGTTTCTTCGCCCTTGGGCAGTACAAAGCTAAACGTAGTTCCCACTCCCACGGTAGAGTCTATTTGGATATCCGTACCGTGTGCGGCTAGGGCTAGCTTACAGAAGGTAAGGCCCAGCCCGGTGGAACCAATTCCCCCGCTCTTTCGTGCTTCCACCTGTCCAAAAGACTCAAAAATAGATTCCCATTGCTCCTCGGGTATACCCACTCCCTCATCGCGAATGCTTACTTGGTAGCCAGCCACGACTGCCCGGGCGCTAACCGTAAGGGTACGGTTCTGCGGAGAAAACTTGATGGCATTGGTCAAGAAGTTGATAAAGACCCGGTACAAAAGGGATGGGTCCGCTTGCACCACGGCCTCAGCCGGTATATCCAGATTCACCTTCAGGTTTTTCTCCGCTACCAAGGGTTGCACCTGATTGGCGGCCCTCATCACGAAGGATGGAAGTAAGAGCGCTTGCGTATCGGGTACCACCTCGGTCGTTTCCATCTTGTGTACGTCCAGCATGTTGCTGACCAGGTGCAGCATTTGCTGGGCCATATGGTGTGCGGGGGCGTCAGGGTTGGATTGATTTAAAATAACCGATAAGGGATTCTTCAAGTCATGGGCTACCATACCCGTCATGGCTTCTTTGAATCGGCTTACCTCTTGTAGTTTTTCAGCCTGCAACTTCTGTCGCCGAATTCGTTGTCGGGCGGCCATAAAAACCACTAGTAAAAGCACCAGCAAGGCGATGGCCATGGTCAGATATTGCAAACGGGCAATCCGCTGGTTGGCGTCTAGCAGGTCAATTTCGCTCTGTTTTTTGATCAACTCCTGCTGGTAGGCATATTGCTCATCTTTGCGGGCCAGGGCCCGAATTTGCTCTTCGTTTACCAGGCTATCCTGAAAGAGGATATGCTCCTGGTAATATCTCAGCGCATTTTTTGCGTCGCCCATGGCTTGATAAAGCTCATACAGCCCTTCAGCGATATAGGACTGATTCTGGATGTTTTCTGTCTTTTGATAGATCGCTCTTGCTTCCAAAAACTGCTCCTCAGCCAAGGTGAAATTGCCCCGGTGCATGTTGATTTCGGCCAGCTGCTCGTACCCAAAGGCTTGGTCTCTCGGGCGATCAATGGTAGGAAGTAACGCTTGACCCAACCCCATATAGTAGTCCGTAGAATCTGGATTGCCCGTGGCTTCGAAAACTTCTGCCAGCATCATGGCGGCTGCCAGTTGTCGTGATTTCAACCCGAGCCGTTGGCGGTTAGTTAGGGAACGTTGTAGCCAAGGAATCGCTTCTTGGTAGTCTTCCATTTCTGCATAGACCACCCCCAAATTATATTGTACCAAATGAATCTGATCGAAGCCCTTTGCTTCATTAATGGCCACTACTTTTTTGTAGTGCTCAATCGCCTTAGCGTAATCCCCTTGGCCTTTATGAAGAATGGCAATGTTGTTATGTAAGGCTGATATTCGCCGCGCAAGGTTCATTCCTTCGGCCACAGACAAGGCCTGCTGATACAGGTCAAGCGCCCCGACTATGTTACCTTTTTCCTCGTTCAATAGTCCCAATACGTTGAGTATGCCCACGTAGAGGGCCTTCAATTCTAGGCGTTCCGCCATCATGCGAGCCTGCTCCAAGTACATGCCCGCACTATCTACGACCCCAAGTCTTCGAAGGCTTATGCCCATATAGTAGGCAATAGTGGCCTGTTGTTCCTCATCCTCCAATTCCTGATAGCATAGTAATGCCTTTTGATAGGTTCCTACCGCCTTTCGTTCTTGATCGTTGAAAGAGGCCGCATCGCCTTTTCCTGCCAGCGCCTCCGCTTGGCTCCGAACATCTCCTGCCTCTACGGCCAAGGCATATGCCTCCTGGAAGTGGGAAATAGCCGTATCGTAGGCATAGGTATCGGTATTCATTTGCCCCAGCAAATGATGTACTCGCCGCAACAGGCCTTTATCGGCCAGGGCTTGTACTTGTGCTAAAAGGTAATACCCCTGTGCCACTGAAGTACTGTCAGCCGGTGATTCCTCCAAGGCGGCTACCCAGGCCGCC
>DMST01000386.1:15285-30456 GCA_003454975.1 Cytophagales bacterium
AGGTAGCGGCGGCTGCTTCAGGGGCTGCTTCCAAGGCGTGCTGTAGGCTATCCAACTTGGCATGCTGCCCGTAGCTCAGTACGGGTAGCATCAAAAGAAGAAGAGTAAAAAGGTGATGTGGGTGTATGTAGGTACGTCGCATGATGTATGATTATTCAGAGGCAGCTTTTCGTGCTAGTAAGGTACTACATATTGAATACCGCCAACTTTCTCCCTCGCTCAAATGTTAAAAGTGCCTATCGAGCCTTGAAACTCGAAACCCATCACCTCCTTTCCGGTTTACCCAATGAACTCCTATGAAAACACCTGTACTCGTACTGCTGCTGTGCAGCCTTAGCCCTATAGCCATGGCCCAATCCACCACCGATCCTGCTACCATTGTTCAGTTACAGCTGGATGCCTACAACCATCGAGACATTGAGGCGTTCATGGCTTTGTTCTCTGAAGATTGTAGAATATTGGAATTTCCTGGGGAAAAGGTACTAGCCGAAGGTTTCGAGGCTACTCAAGCTCTATACCAAGGCTTATTCGAAAGCTCTCCCAATCTTCACAGTGAGTTGGTGACACGTACTGTGCTGGGAACCAAGGTGATAGACCATGAGCGAATTACTGGTAGAGCGGGAACGGACGTGGTAGAACTGGCGGTTATTTTTGAAGTGATCGACGGAAAGATTACATCCGCTATGGTGGTAAGGTAGTCTGGAAATCCGTCTTCGGCACGCGATTTGGTTATTTCTCATTGCCCACATGGGCAAGGAAATCTAAATCTGCAATTGCCATGAAACACATTACTCTCTTGCTTAGCCTCCTCATCCTGGTAGGCGCGTCTAGCTGTTCTTCTATTCGGTTGGCTGACTCCAAGCTTCGGCGAATCGAGGAGCCGTTTTCCGGCAACAAGTATTTCTCTGACAAGAAACATTTCCGTTCTACCGGAGAGGGCAAAGCCCTGGAGCTTACCGTAGCCAAGCGTATCGCGGACACCAACGCCCGCCAATCGTTGGCCTCACAACTGCAAGTAACGGTACGTAGCGTAGCCGAGCAGTACCTGCAAAACCGCTCCATCAGCAATGATCTGGAGACCACCAGTAAGTACGAAGAGATTACCCGTACGGTGATTAGCGAGACCCTAAACGGGGTAGAGGTATTTGACCGCGCCAGCTATCAAAACAAACGCGGCGAGTACGTGCACTACGTAGCTATGCAAATGCCCACCACAGCGCTGGAAGAAGGTCTCACGGAGGCTATTCAGTCTGATGATAAGCTGCGGCAGGATTTCGATCTGGAGCAATTCCGCGAAGTATTTCAGGAAGAGCTAGACCAGTTCGAGAAAGAGCGTCAACAGTAAACTGCCTGTACGAATCCGGGCGGGGGGTCTCTTGACCTTGCCCGGACCTTCCCATGTTCTTACTCATCGATCATATACGCCTATACTACAACTATACATGGTTCCCCTGGGTAAATCCCTTCTATTACTCACTTTTCTTTGGATGGCCCTGCCAGCCCACAGCCAGTGGAAATCGCCGGACTGGGTCAAGAAAACGCCTACTTCCAGCCAATGGGTGTACGGAGTAGGCATGGCGGCCATCACGCCCTCAGAAGATTACCGGGCTGAGGCCCGAAAGATGGCCCTCCGCGAAATTGCCGAGAAGCTCTTCATTGCTATCGATTCGGAGACCGAAATGCGCACTACTTATTCGAGCAGCCGGACTTCTGATGTCCGGTTAGAAGACCGAATTGCTACGGCTACTTCCAATTTACTGACGGGCTACGAGAAACGCGCTGATTGGACCAGCACCCTCAATGGTAGATACTACGTGCTGTTCGCGCTGGAAAAATCACGATACCTCCGCAACCGAACCAAGTACTTCGAAGAGTTGAATGCCCTGGTTACTCAGAAGTTGACCGAATCAGAGTTGCGCATGGCAGCTTCGGATTGGGTAGGTAGCGTAGATATCCTCAACAAGGCCGTATTGCGACTAAATGAAGAGCTGGCGGGGCCTTTGGAGCCTCAGTTTGCTACGCTGTTGGAGCAAAAACGACTAGAAGCCATTACCGCTTTAGAAGAACGGCTTTCGTCGGTGGTCTTCCAGCCCAAACGGCATCACGAGTTCAATGCCTCCCTGGGTAGTCCTTTGGAGATACAGGCCCACTTGCACGATGCTAGGACAGGAGAACCGTTGCAGAGCCCACCCATGGACGTAAATATGGTCTCCGGCGATCTTTTTCACTACGAGATCACCCATTCCGAGTACGGAGAAGCGCTTTCGGTCTACGGTTTTGTACCCCATGATGGCGTAGCCAAACTGTACTTTACAGTAGATGTGCCCATCGCCCCTTCGGTGAAGGAGTTGCTCAGCCCGGGCATCTTTTCCAAATACCAGTCGGATGTAGTCACCATTGAGTTCATGCCCTACACCGTCTACTATGACATCCGGGAGACTTTGCGGGGTGAACCTGATGCCAATCAACCTTTGACCAAGTATCTGAATGGTATTGGAGAAGCGATTGGTCTACGTCGTGCATTACAACCCCAGGCTGCAGACTATACCATTATGGTGATTGGGACCAAGGATATTGATAAGCGATACCATATGGGCTTTGAGAGCAATTACAGCGCTGAAGTGCGTGTATACCGGACACTGGACAATGCACTCCTTTTTAAAGAGAGTTTGCCAGCGGGTGAAGGGTTTGCGCGGTCATCGGCAGAGGCAGGAAGAGAAGCGTTCAACGTGGCTATGGCTGATGTATCAGAGTTTCTTACCCACTATTTTACCTTTCTCTGTGACCAACAGCCGAGATAAATAGCAAAAAAAAGCCCTGCGAGGATTTCCCGCAGGGCTGTGTATTTGACTTAGAATAGTCTTAGGTATTCTCAGGAGCTACGTCCTCTTTGGGTTGTTCATCTCCTTGGTGCGCCGTACCATTCTCAGATGGCTTATCCGCTCCTTCGCTCTTGGCATTCTCCTTCGCTTCGCTTGCCTTACGCGCTTCTTCCTTGTCGCGCTCTAGCTGACCGCTAGTAAAGGCCTGATAGGTAGTCTCCTTTTGGAAAGGACGCTCACCAATCAACCGCTCCAGATCCTGCTGGAAGATAATCTCTTTGTCCAACAGCTCGTTGGCTATCAAATCGAGTTGCTCCCGCTTATCGTTCAGCATAGCTTTCACGCGCTCGTAAGCATCTTCTACAATGCCTTTCGCTTCCTTATCAATCAGCTCTGCGGTGGCATCCGAATAAGGCTTCGTGAAAGCGTACTCGCTATCCTTACTATCGTAGAAGGACAGGTTACCAATCTTCTCGTTCATGCCGTACACCGTCACCATGCTGTACGCCAATTTGGTCACTCGTTCCAGGTCACTAAGGGCACCGGTAGAAATTTTCCCGAATACAATCTCCTCAGCAGCCCGGCCGCCAAGTGTCATGCACATTTCATCTACCAACTGCTCTGTTTGGTAAAGGAACTGCTCTTTCGGCAGGTATTGGGCGTACCCCAATGCGGCTACACCGCGTGGGACAATGCTCACCTTCACCAACGGATCAGCGTGCTCCAGGAACCAACCGGCTACGGCGTGTCCGGCTTCGTGGAAAGCAACAATCTTCTTCTCTTCAGGAGAGATCAACTTGTTCTTTTTCTCCAAACCACCAATCACCCGATCAATCGCATCCTGGAAGTCTTGCAGATCTACGGAGTCCTTATTCCGACGAGCGGCAATCAGGGCAGCCTCGTTACATACGTTCGCTATTTCCGCCCCCGCAAATCCAGGAGTCTGGGCGGCCAACTTCTTGGAGTCTACATCCTTGTTCAGTTTCAAGGGCTTCAGGTGCACCTTGAAGATAGCCTCACGGCCAATGATATCGGGCTTGTCAATGCTGATCTGACGATCAAAACGGCCAGGACGTAGCAAGGCAGAGTCCAGTACATCGGGGCGGTTGGTTGCCGCCAGTATGATTACTCCACTGTCGGTAGCAAAACCGTCCATTTCTACCAGCAGAGAGTTCAATGTATTCTCCCGTTCGTCATTAGCGCCGGGCATCTGACCCCGTCCCCGTGAACGACCAATAGCGTCAATCTCATCTATAAATACAATACAGGGCGCTTTGTCTTTGGCTTGCTTAAACAAGTCGCGTACCCGTGCGGCGCCGACGCCGACGAACATCTCCACGAAATCCGAGCCGGAGATAGAGAAGAAAGGTACGCCGGCTTCACCCGCTACTGCTTTCGCCAGCAACGTTTTACCCGTTCCGGGAGGGCCTACTAAGAGCGCACCTTTGGGAATTTTACCTCCCAGCTTGGTAAACTTGCTTGGGTTCTTTAAGAAATCAACAATCTCCTTGATTTCCTCCTTGGCTTCTTCCAAACCAGCTACGTCTGAGAAGGTAGTTTTTACCTTGCTTTCAGCATCAAAAAGTGCAGCCCGGGATTTACCAATGTTGAAGATTTGACCGCCAGGGCCGCCACCGCCGGCCATCCGACGCATCAGGAACCAGAAGCCAAATATTATAAGGAGTAGGAATCCTAGTTGGAAGACGTAGTTGGTATAGTTGTTATCCTCCTTTACATCATAATCCAATCGTTTTTCTGGAGGAAGTTTCTCCATCAGCTCTTGCCAACGCTCTTCGAATATTTGCGCCGTAGGAACGTTGAATTGGAAATGGGGTGCAGAGATCCGGTTAAAGAATGGGCTATTACTTTTCAGCCGGGTTTGATAAGCCGGGGTTTGTAAGGCCGCATCGGTCAAAGTGATTAGGACTTTGGATATGCGGTTGTCGCCACCATTAACGAGTTCTACTTTTTTGACTTCGCCCGCCAGGACCATGTTTTCAAATTCTTGGCGTGAAGTTTCCACCGCAGAAGAACCGTTGCCTAGGAAGGCGAACGCTAAAATTACCATGAGTAGGGTAAGGATTACCCACATCTGGTAATTGGGTCTTTGCGGCGGCTTATTAGCCCCTTGTTTTTTGGGGTTGGGTTTATCAGCCATGCTAACAGTTAAGGAAATTAAATAAATGTCTACTCTACAACGGTTTAGTCTCTAGAAGGTTCTTAGCCCTCAGGTTCCACCGCGATTACCTTCGCGTCGCCCCACAACTCCTCCAAACCATAAAACTCGCGAGTTTCTTTTTTGAAGATGTGAGCCACCACGTTGACGTAGTCGAGCAAAATCCATTCCCGATTGGTCTTACCCTCTTTGTGCCAAACGTTCTCATTTGCCTGCTCGGAAAGCTCCTTCTCCACGGAGTCGGCGATCGAATCTACTTGAGTATCGGAAGAACCGGATGCCAGTACAAAAAAATCGGCAACGGCATTTTTTACGTTCCTGAGGTCTAAAATCACGATATCCTGAGCTTTCTTCTCTTGCATCCCGTGCACCACAAGCTTACTCAGATCTTCTGCGGTCATGCGCAATTATTCGGTTTTTAAAGCAAAATTTAGGGCATAAAGCTAATCATTTCTCGTGTATAAAATCTTTACCAATACGCTATTTCTCGGCAAAGAGGTAGTCTATCTGCCATCCTGTCATTCTACAAATGACATAGCCTCCGACCTTTTGGCACGCAATCGACCAGAAGGGACGGTCGTAATTACAGATCGCCAGACGGCCGGCCGGGGCCAAAGAGGGAACCAATGGAATGCCGTACCCGGGGAAAATTTGACCTTTTCCATCGTGTTCCGGCCCAAATTTCTCGCCATTTCTGAGGCTTTCGGGCTCAACTTATTTGTATCGCTAGCGCTTCGTGATTGGGCTGCCTCTTATGTGGCCCCACAAGCGGAAGTGAAGTGGCCCAATGACTTATATGTAGGCGGAAAAAAGATGGGAGGGGTATTAATAGAGAATACCTTGAAGGGAAAGCAGCTACAAGGGTCCGTCATTGGTATTGGAGTGAACATCAATCAAATGGTCTTTGAGGGGCTCAGGGCTACTAGCCTCCGGTTGCTTACCGGGGAGGTTTTGGAGCTTAGATCCTCTTTGGAAAAGCTACTCCTTTGCCTAGAACGACGGTATTTGCAACTAAAACGACAGAATTGGTCAGGGCTATGGGCTGAATACCATGAATTTCTGTTGGGAAGAGGGCAGGTGAGGGAGTTTACCACCGAAGCCGGGGTGTTTTCAGGGAAGATATTGGGCGTTAACAAACAAGGGTATTTAGAGCTGATGATGCCGGATGGGTCTACTGAGGCTTTTCCCCATGGATCCATTTCTTGGGTATTTGAGGATCCAGATTAAGGAATTGTCAACAATTTGACCCCAAACAGCCTGCTTTTGGCGAAGGCAGGCAATTCTGGTAGATTTGCACCGCGAAATTTTAACAATAAGCTTGATACCATGGTAGGTACCGATTTGAAGTATAAAGTAAAGGATATCAACCTTGCCGGCTGGGGTCGGAAAGAAATTGAATTGGCAGAGGCAGAGATGCCTGGCTTGATGTCATTGCGGAAGGAATTTGGAGAAAGTAAGCCATTGAAAGGGGCTCGCATCGCCGGATGTCTTCACATGACTATTCAAACGGCGGTACTGATCGAGACCCTCATTGAATTGGGTGCAGATGTACGCTGGTCTTCTTGTAATATCTTCTCTACTCAAGACCATGCCGCAGCGGCAGTAGCGGCAGCGGGTTGCCCAGTATTTGCCTGGAAGGGTGAAACTGAGGAAGAGTATAACTGGTGTATTGAGCAAACGCTTTGGTTTGGCGAAGGCGACGACCGTCAGCCTTTGAACATGATTCTGGACGATGGGGGTGACCTTACCAATGTGGTATTGGATCATTACCCTGAAATTGCCAAAGGCGTAAAAGGGATTTCTGAAGAAACTACTACCGGTGTTTTGCGTCTGTATGAGCGGGTGAAAAAAGGTACGCTACCCATGCCCGCCATCAACGTAAACGACTCCGTTACTAAGTCGAAATTTGATAACAAGTACGGCTGTAAGGAGTCTCTGGTAGACGCCATTCGTCGTGGTACCGATATCATGCTGGCCGGTAAAGTAGCCGTAGTAGCGGGTTATGGTGATGTGGGTAAAGGTTCTGCTGCATCATTGCGTGGTGCTGGTGTTCGGGTGATTGTAACTGAGATCGACCCTATCTGTGCCTTGCAAGCCGCTATGGACGGTTTTGAGGTGAAGAAAATGAGCAGTGCGGTTCCTCGTGCTGACATCATTGTGACTGCCACTGGTAACAAAGACATTATCACCGGTGAGCACTTTAAGCTGATGAACGACAAAACCATCGTTTGTAACATTGGCCACTTTGACAATGAGATTGACGTAGCTTGGTTGAATGAAAACTACGGTGATACCAAAGATGAGATCAAACCTCAGGTAGACCTGTATAATATTGATGGTAACGACATCCTCTTGTTGGCGGAAGGCCGTCTGGTGAATTTAGGTGTGGCTACTGGTCACCCGTCGTTCGTTATGTCCAACTCGTTTACTAACCAAACCTTGGCACAGATTGAATTGTGGACCAACGGTGAGAAGTACGATAACGAAGTATATACCCTGCCCATGCACTTGGATGAGAAGGTAGCTCGTCTGCACTTGGCTAAGATTGGTGTAGAACTGGAAGAGTTGAGCACGGAGCAAGCTGAGTATATCGGTGTAAGCCAGGAAGGTCCCTTCAAGCCTGCTCACTACCGCTACTAATCAAATCAAGATTTCTTATTCAAGCCCCGAGAGCCCCGGTTTTCGGGGCTTTTTGTGTTTTGGGGTTAACCCCGCTATATTTTGAGGTCATCATAACTTTTTATCATGAGAACTGGATTTTTTCTGCTGATACTCTCCTTTTACTCCAGTGCAGCCTGGGGTCAGGATGCTTTCGAGTGGGTCTTTCTCAATCACCGGCCTGAAAAAGAGGAGCTACCCCAGGGACAGATAGATAGCTTAATGCAGCTCCATTTTGCCAATATGGGTACGTTGGCCAAGGCAGGGCATTTGCTAGCTGCAGGCCCATTTTATGAGCAAGGGGGTATCTTTGTGTTTAGCACGCCCAAGGAGATGACTGATAGCCTGGTGCGGACTGACCCAGCAGTGCAGGCAGATCGCTGGCGGGTGGAACAATTCAATTGGCGACCCTCGGTAGGTTCTATATGTCCGCAGCCTGAAGGCACGGAAATGACCACCTATAGCTTTTTACGCTTTTCCCCCACCGGTATGGCATGGACTGAAGCACAGTTTCAAGAACAAATTGGCTACCTGTCTGATTTGGAGGTCAAATATGTCACGTTAGGTTTTTATGACCAGGGGAGCGAAGGCATGCTGTTGATTTATGCGGACGATCCGAAAGAAGAATTGGGAGTTAACGCTCCTGCGGTAAAACAAGGCTGGTATACTCCGGACCTCCAGCAACTCTACATTGCCAAAGGGACATTTTGTGAGGTCATTCCCTAGTGCAACCGATTTAGATTGGCGGGAGAGTGTTTTTTTGACTATCCAGTTTAAAAATAAAACTTTCAGAAAGTCAAGTTTTTTGTTAACACAAATTCGGAAAGAATTGGGAGTAACATTGTAATGTCAACTGATGAGCAGATAAACTGCCGAAACGAGAGTACTAACTAAAAACTACTGTTATGGGGTGTAACCTACCCCAAAGAATTTTATTTCATGGTTCTCATATAGAGTGATTGTTTGCAGAGAGATGGCCGCGCTACTAAGTGCGGTTTTCTTTTTTTAGCCCCATCTGATACTACAGTATTGTTCCATTGGTTGTCCAACTGCTACCCTCTTGCTTTGTTAAAAATCGTTGGTTTAGCTTGGGTTGGGTGTGGATAAGTAAGGGCGGAGATGGTAAACTTTTGGAGTTTCATGGTATTATGCCGGAATCCATATCATAGCTGCCAGAATACTCAAAACCTGACCAAACTCTTTGTGGCCTCCCCCGATCAGAATATGTTTGAAGTGTTGAAACAATCTACAGCCAACCAGTTAAGTAATTCATAAACGATTCTCAGCTAACCATTAACTAGTTCATACAACCAGCGTCATTTCATCTCAACCAAGATCAACCAGTACGTTTCTCCAATTTGTTCAACCATAAAAGGCGTCCCCAATCCGGGACGCCTTTTGGTTTTTTTAGGAACGGTGTGATTATCTATCTTTCTACAAAGATCACGGTATGAACGCACTTTCGAGATTGACAACCCGACTAGAGGAACATAGTCAGGATATCCAACGGCTGATAGCTTCTTTTTCTCCCCAAGCATTTTTGGAATTGCCCGATTCCGGAGGGTGGTCAGCTGCTTTGGTGGCAGAACATGTTTATCGGGTAGATAAGGGGATTACTCGACTGGTTTTGGAGGGGGAAGCTCAGCCTACAAAACGGGAGTATGATGCCAAGGCTCGGACGATCGAAGAACAATTCCTTCAATTCGAGCGCAAATTTTCAGCTTGGGGCCAAATAATACCCGAGGGAAAATTTGAATCTCCTGTTGCAGCAAATGAAGCCCTTACGGCGGTGTATATCCGGCTAATGAGTAACCTTGGGGGAGTAGATCTGTCGCAGGAGTCTACGGCTTTCAAACATCCCCTGTTCGGGACACTCACGCGGTACGAATTGGTTCATTTTATCATCATCCATGGGCAGCGGCACATGCATCAGTTAGAGCGGCTTCAAGTGAAATCTTCCTGAGGCCTTTAGTATCTTTACTTCTGCACATCCAAACATCCTCTTTCCGTGGCTAAACCTCGTTCTCGTCGTCGACTCCGAACCTTCGTAGGTATTTTCGCAATTCTAGGTATCCTCTTTTTTGGCTCGCTTATTCTTACCTATGTTTTTCAGGATGAAATTGTAGAAGCCGTACTTGATAAGGTAAATGAATCCTTAAAGGAACCCGTAACCGTGGAAGAGGTTACTTTTTCTGCCCTCACCAATTTTCCGCAAATGGGGGTAACAATGCAAGGTATCACCGTGCCTCCCGGGGCGGGTAACAAAGAGGAGCCCTTGCTGAAAGCGGGTAAGTTTCAAGTGCTTCTCAATATCATGGATGTCATTCGGGGAGATTACAACATTCGGTCCATCCACCTGGAAAATGGAGAGCTGTACTTGCGGACTTTAGCGAATGGAGAGGTGAACTATGACGTGGCGGTAGAGTCTACTGAGGTTGATACGGCCCAAGAAGAGGATGGTACTAGTCAACCGTTGGAACTGGCTTTGGAGTCTTTTACCATGAAACAGTTTCTCATTCGGTATGCGGATGAAAAGGTAAAAGATGATTACTCCATATATATAGAGAGCACCGACGCCGGATTGGAAATAAAAGAGGGGGTATATACCGTTCGGCTGAATGGAGACTTGCAAGCGAGAAACATCACCTTGGGTGGTGAACCCTACCTGAAGGAAAAACCGTTGTCGATCAACACCACGCTTACTTATGAAGACTCCACCGGAGCAGTAGAGGTTTTGCCTTCCGAGTTGGTAATTCGTGATTCGGAATTTAAGCTCAGGGGCAACTATACTCCAGGCACGGTCGATCAGATCGACCTGGTGGTTTCGGCAGATGAGGTCAATTTGCGCACACTGGTATCCCTGTTGCCGGAAAGCCTGGCGGGCGACCTTTCCCAGTACCGCAGTCGCGGGCAGATGTATTTCTCGGGCAGTATCAAAGGTGGGGTAAGTGGCTCAGCAACCCCAGCTATCAATTTGGATTTCGGCGGACAGGATGTTTCGCTTTCCCATCCCGATTATGATCAAACCTTTGACCACGTCTTTTTCGAAGGTAATTTCACTAACGGCCGCCGGTTAAATCTGAATACCAGTGCTATCACCATCAGAAATCTGAAAGGAGAGCTGAATGGTAAACCTATCACGGCCAGTTTTGCCCTGTGCAACTTTGAGGACTATCAGGTAGAGGCTAGCTTATCAGGACAAATGGATGTGCCTGCCTTGTTAAGAATCGCAGAATTGGAGGCGGTAGAAGAGGCTGATGGCTATTTGGATGCAGAGGTGTCCTTTAAAGGGCGTTTGGCAGATCTCGAATCTGCGGATAATATCGGCCGTGTAAACACCTCAGGAACCCTGGGGGTGCGCGATATGGACGTAACCCTGGCGGATTGGCCCATTCCGTTGAAGGGCATTAGCGGTACTTTTCGGTTCAATAGTACGGATTTGGCGATTCAGAACGTACAAGGGAAAGTAGGGCAAAGTCATCTGCGGTTCAATGGGATATTGAACAACCTGGTAGGTTACTTGCTGTTGGAAGACCAAGATTTTGTAGTTCAGGCAGACTTGTTCTCCGATTACCTGGATTTGGATGAGTTGCTTTCGGGTGACCCGATAGACGAGGATGAGGTAAGTGAAGTGCAGGAGGATCAGGAGTACTCTTTCTCATTGCCAGAGCGTGTGGTGTTGGACTTTAACGCGGATATCAACCAGCTCAATTTCCGGTATTTCCATGCTTCTAATCTTACGGGGAATCTAAGTATGGAGAATCAGGTGGTGGACTTGAGCGACGTTTCCTTACGGACGATGGGCGGCAGGATGCAGATGAAGGCTACCCTCAATAATCAAGATTCGCTAAAGGTACCCATAGATGCGCAGGTGCGGCTAGAGCGAGTAGATATTGATAGTATTTTTTACGTGATGGAGAACTTTGATCAGGACTACCTCACGCATGAGAACCTAAAAGGTCAGCTATTCGCAGACATTGATCTCTTGCTTCCTATGAATAATCAATTAGAGATGGAGATGGATGAAATGATTGGCGACATCAGTATGTCCGTGAAAAATGGGGAATTGAATGACTTTGAGACTTTGCAGGAGTTATCCCGTTTTGTAGAGGAAGAGGAACTCGCCAATCTGCGGTTTTCTGAGTTGAGTAATAACCTCCGGATAGAACAAGGGAAGCTATTTATACCGGATATGCTCATCAAGACCAATATTGCAGAGGTGGGACTGCGCGGAATCCAGAGTTTCGATGATGATATTGACTACCGATTCCGGCTCGGGCTTCAAGAGTTTAGAAAACCGGATGCAGATGCCCGGTTTGGGCTGGTGGAAGACGATGGTACAGGGCTCAAGAATGTCTTCATTCGTGTGCACGGTACGCTGGACGATTATAAAATAGAATATGATGGTAAGGCAGCCCGTGCCTACCGCAAGGAGCAGCGTAAGACCAATCCTTTTCGCTTACGCGACCTATTTCAAACCCGTGATAGAGAACCCAAACAAATTCAGCTTAATGAAGAGGAGTTCTTTGAGTGGGAAGAGGGCGATGGGGGATAACTCGATGAGTTTACAATTGATCAGTCGGTTTGTGGATCCTACCTAGGGGAGATTCATCTGCAATTAATGAGAGATAAGATGGCCTTACCTCTAGCTTCCAGCATCGAACTTTACGCTGACAAAGGAATGATCTGCTCTACGTTGTGGGTCTTGAGATATCCGCGAATGATGCGGACCACTTCACGGTTGTCAGAATAGGTTTTGGTGCAGGCGGTGAGTTCATCTACCTGGCCTTCTAGCAAGTTAAGATCGGCGAAGCCGAAACCGGAGTAACGTCCTTGTGTGATGCGTACCACAGCACGTTCTTCGGCCGTTCGTCCCTCGTCTATGATCAGGAAATCATCCATGCCGTAGTTCATGGCCCGTATGGCTTTCACTACCCTAGGATTATAAGATTGGGGTGGCTCCTCACCAATGCAGGCTCCCTGGCACTCCTTTAGGTTATAATGCCAACACGGTTTCTGGGACTGATTTTGATAAGGGTCCAGGTGATTTAGCTTTTGGCAAAGCTCGAAATGCTCCGTGAGCTTTTCTAATACTTTTTTGGCAGCGCCTTCGGTAGCAAACACAGCCAAAGGTTCTTTCCCTTTTACCACCGGACCATGGTGCAGGCGGATGTAGCCGTCGAGTTCCAGAGTTTGAAAAATGCCGTAGTTATAGGCATTTCTCCGTTGTTTCACGTTGAAGGGCGGCTGGTGCCTTTTTATTTCGTGGCTTTCTAGTAAGAGTGCTACCAGCTCACTGCCCGTTTCTTCCCAAGTCACGTCTGCCATGATCCGCTTCATGTCCGTAGCCTTGCGGGTCCGTTCGTTGAGGTGTTGCAGGATGCGCTGGCGGATGTTCACACTTTTGCCAACGTATAGTATTTCCCCTTCTGAGTCATGGAAATAATATACTCCGCAGGTCTCCGGTAATTCACTGATCGTGGTTTCGGGTAGTAGTTTTCTGGCTTCCTTACCTACACGCTGCCCTTTCAGAAAAGAGCTTAATATCTTCTCAGCATTAGGTTGGTTAAGCCCTACCTTTAGTAGGTCTACGGTGGCGCGGGCATCAGCCGCAGCACGGTGGTGATTGTCAAGAGATATGCCGAGCGCTTTGGTGATTTTACCCAGCCCGTAGCTTTCATGCCCTGGTAGCACTTTGCGACTGAACCTTACGGTACAGAGCGTTTCTCGCTTATATTCATAACCCAGCCTCTTGAATTCTGCCTGGATGAATTTGTAATCAAAGTTCACATTATGGGCCACAAATACGTGGCCTTCCGTAAACTCAACAATTTCTTTGGCTACCTCATAGAACTTCGGTGCATCCTCCACCATCTCATTGGTGATGCCCGTGAGCCTGGTGATGAATTCAGGAATGGGGCATTCAGGATCGATCAGAGTGGAGTATTCATCAACGATCTTTTCTCCGTCGAACAGAAAGATGGCTACTTCGGTAATCTTGCCAAATCGGGCATTGCCACCCGTTGTTTCTATATCCACTACTGCATACATCTCACTACAAAATACGTGAACCACTGAGGGATGGCAATGAAAAGTTATGCACAGCTAGTGAAGCGGCCTAATGATAGGATTGCTTTTTGATTATAAAACACCGATAGGAGTTTAGGCATCTTCTCTTGGGTGTTAAGGGGCGGTGGCGTCTGGGAAGGTAGGCTAACGAAGATTAATCAATACACTGCGCACTGAGGTATTAGGTGAGCGTTCCTAAAACTTCCGTGGTTAGTTCTTATATACTTAGGCTAGTGGCGAATCGCAGCTATCAAAGGAATACTTTCTAGTTTCGTGTCAAACAAACGCTTTCTACAAGCGCTTGACCAATATATGCAAATAAGCAAAGCAGACTGGAATTTGGCGCGTAGCCAAGGGGATGAATTGGCCGACGCGGCTATCGCTACCTATTTCTCAGCAGATCGTGAGACTCCATGGCGAGCGGAGTGGGATCGGGTTTCTTTCAATGGGGATAGAAATCCGAAGGCTGCGCCAGAGCCATTTCAGCAATTTTTGCAAGAAACGACTCAATGGCCTAGTTGGGCAGATAAGCGTCTATTTGATGAAGGGGTTCGTTTTTTTGGTTCTTATGCCAAAGAGGTTATTTCTGTTTTGAGTTTGTATTCCCTGCCCTATTGCTATGCAGGAGCTGATGGTGCCAAAGTGTTGTATGCTTCCGAACAGATTCGGAAAAACCCCGGGCGGCGCCTTACCGATACTGGCGAGTTTGTGCTGAATGTAATGCATCCTCGTGGTTTTGAGCCAGAGCAAAAGGGTTTTCGGGCGTTGCAAAAAGTACGATTACTACATGCCAGCATTCGCTTCCACCTAACGAAACACGGCTGGGATTCTGAGGCCTATGGAGTACCCATCAACCAAGCGGATATGGCGGGTACCAATGCTGCCTTCGGCTGGATTGTTCTAAAGGGTCTCGCAAAGTTAGGCTTTGTACTAGGTGTTGATCAGAAGAAGGCATTCCTTCATACCTGGAAAGTGCTGGGCTACTGGATGGGAGTAAGCGAAGAATACCTCACGGATGAATCGGTAGAGGCTTATCAGTTAGAGCGATCCCTGGCTGCGGCTACTTTCCGTTCCTCTATGGAAGGGCAGGCGCTCACAAAATCTCTGCTGGACTATATGCAAGAAAGCAGCCCTGTACCGGGCTTTGGCAAGGTGGCAGAACGGATAATGGGTGCTTTTATGGGGTCCGAAGTAGCCGGAATATTGGGATTGCCGAGTAAGGGGTTTCCTAAGGGTACGTTGCCGCTATTTTATACTCCTATTCGGACCCTCTCGGCTCGCCGAGATCCTATTCAAGGGTATCACAAGGCATACCGTTCGTTACAAATACAGAGAAAGGTGTTGGCTGGTGATGCCCCCAAACCGCAATACCGGCATGCGCCTGCAGAGGAGGTAAAACCTCATCAGGAAGTGGCCCTGTAGGCTAACCCAAAGAAAAGGCCTCGG
>DMST01000386.1:30494-32670 GCA_003454975.1 Cytophagales bacterium
CCCAGCAGATGTGGCGAGGCCTTCGGTAGGTTCGTTTACTATTTTGGTTAGGCGTTCACTAGGGAAAGAATGCTTTCAAACACTTGGCGGCCATCTGTATTGCCCAAGGCTTGCTCGCTAGCGCGCTCCGGGTGTGGCATCATGCCGAACACATTGCCCTGCTCATTCATAACACCGGCAATATTGTACACCGAGCCATTCGGGTTGGCCGCTTCGGTCACATTGCCATCTGCATCGCAGTAGCGGAACAAAATTTGATCCTGGTCCTGCAACTTCTTCAGGTTCTCAGGGCGGATGAAATAATTACCTTCGCCATGAGCAATGGGCACTTTTAGTGTAGCGTCAGTGCTAATTTGCTGAGACGGCAAGCCCTTGCGACTTACCGGCTTCAAATGAATGTTTTTGCAGATGAACCGTTGGTTGGAGTTGTGTAACAAAGCTCCTGGTAACAAGCCTGCCTCAGTAAGCACCTGAAAGCCATTGCAGATACCCATCACATACCCACCTTTTTGGGCATGGTTTACCACCTCATTCATGATGGGGGAAAACCGGGCGATAGAGCCAGAGCGGAGGTAATCGCCATAGGAAAAGCCGCCCGGCAATACGATGAAATCGCAGCCTTGCAAATCGTGGTCTTTGTGCCACAAAGACACCACCTCTACCTGCATTACATTACCCAACACGTGCAACGTATCTGCATCGCAATTGGAACCGGGGAAAATGACTACTCCAAATTTCATGCGGCAAAATTAGGCAATTGGCCTTGGAAAGGTGTTATTGCTTCGTACTTTTTCCCTACCGGAACCCACAGAAGATATGATTCACTCCATGACCGGCTACGGCAAGTCCGTTTTGGACACTGAGGCCGTTAGCATTACCGTAGAAGTTAAGACTCTGAATTCGAAGTATTTGGATGCCAATATTCGTATCCCGCGGAGTTTCTCTGAAAAGGAATTGGAGATCCGCAATCTTCTGTCAGAACATCTTCAGCGAGGTAAGGTGAGCCTGTCTGTGGAATACAAACGCCATCAGGCGGATTTGGGGGTAGTGGTGAATGAAGACCTTTTCAAGGCCTATTTCAAAGAGTTTTCACGGTTAGCCAATGACGTACAAGCCTCTGGACAGGATTTGTTCAAGTTGGCACTGCAGGCACCTGAGGTAATGAACGGTTCGGATCAAGGAGTGCCAGATGAAGACTGGCTGGCACTACGGGCAGAAATAGTGAAAGCCTTAAAACGTTGCAACGAACATAGAGCATCCGAAGGGGCTGGTCTAGCTGAAAAGCTCAGCTCTTATATAGAAGCTATCGGGAAAAACCTACAGGGAGTAGAAGAGCAAGACCCACACCGTACGGCCCATATTCGGGAGAAGTTGCGTACCCATATGAATGAGTGGATAAGCGACGAGCGGGTAGATGAAAACCGGTTTGAACAAGAGCTGATATACTATATTGAGAAGTTGGATATCGCGGAAGAGAAAGTGCGCCTCCAAAGTCACCTGAACTACTTTATGGAAATCATGAACCAGGGGAAGGCCCCAGGTAAGAAGTTGGGTTTTATTGCTCAGGAGATCGGACGCGAAATCAACACGATGGGCGCCAAGGCCAATGACGCAGTGATCCAAAAGCTGGTAGTGGGTATGAAGGAGGAGTTAGAGAAAATCAAAGAACAGTCTCTTAACATTTTGTAAAGTACCGGAATCGGGAATGGCTAAAGAGCACAACTTTTTTGAGGATGTGTACGCGGTAGTCCGATTGATCCCAACCGGGCGAGTGACCAGCTACGGTGCCATCGCAAAATATCTGGGAACCGGCATGAGTGCACGCATGGTAGGGTGGGCTATGAATGCTGCCCATACGGATGATAGCGTACCGGCTCATCGGGTTGTCAATCGGAATGGCGTACTTACTGGCAAGCACCATTTTGGTACCCCCACGGCTATGCAAGAATTATTGGAGGCAGAAGGTGTAACTGTTTTTGACGATAAGATAGATGATTTCAAGAGTAAATATTGGGATCCGATGAAGAGCCTTGACCTTTAATAAACAACTTCCAGCTTTTTTTGTCATTAGGGTGTCTGATGATCGATTAAGGTGAATTCTAGTTTGTCGACTAGGCAATCTTTGGTAATTCGCCGACAGATTTCAAGAAAAATCTCGTTGTCCATTTATTGACAA
>DMST01000386.1:32727-33566 GCA_003454975.1 Cytophagales bacterium
CCCATACATAGAAGTGCTAATTGAAAAGCAGCAAAAAATGAGAAATATTGTCCTCACCACCGCAGCCCTATTTGGAATTTTCTTAGAAGTACAGGCACAGTCGGGTGCTGAAACCGGAGCCATCGATGGTGGTCGCGTCAACTTGCGCCAGGATACGGGCTTTGTAGGCGCTGGTTATAATGAAACTGCCGAAGAGCGTAGAAAACGCCTTCAAGGTGGAGTGATGTACTTGCGAGATGTAGAAGGAGATGTGGTGATTTACAAAGACAATCTAGAGGCCAACTTATCAAAGGCCAAAATGAATGTGTTTGCAAATCAGATAGAAACGGTGTCTGCCAATGGTGGAACCACATACTACACAACGCACATTACCGACCGTTTTTCCATCAAATACCCAGATGAGATAAAGCCTCGTACGTTTATTCCGGCTCCCGCAGCAAACTTTCGTCAGCCCCGATTCATGGAAGTGCTATCCGATGGTAAGGCCAAATTGTTGCGTCACTACTTGGTGCAAGCAAATTCTCCCGGAGCTAACGCTGCTTATGGTGTAAGTGCGGATTTGGATGCTTACAAACTGAAACAAGAGTACTATATTCAGATTGAAGGAGAATCTCCTGCATTGATTTACCTTTCTAAGCGTAGCCTGAAGAAGTTGCTAGGTTCAAGAGAGCCCGCGGTACTGGATTTTATTACGAGTAACCGTTTGAATTATACGAAGCCTGAAAACGCGATCCAGGTATTTGATTTCTATAATAGTTTGCAGAACTAATCTGTCCAAAACCTTAATTGATACAGGGCGACCTCTTGGGAGGTGGCCCTTTTATTTTTACTTCTGTATT
>DMST01000418.1:0-19626 GCA_003454975.1 Cytophagales bacterium
CATCATGGGTATTCTGTACGTGGTAGTCACGCGATACAACCCCAACCGTCAGGGCTTAGCACGGATCTTCCAGGGCGTAATTTTTCAGCTGAGCCGACGTCTACAAGTATTTTTGCAAAAGACGGATAAGGACGATCCTGAACACTGGCGGCCTTCGGTTATTTGTATCTCCGACTCTACCTTCAAACGTAGCGCCGCGTTTGATATGATCCGGTACATCTCGCACCGCTACGGCTTCGGAACTTACTTGCACTACCTCAACGGCTACGTGAGCCGCGAAACTACCACGGAGGCTCGGGCCACCCTCAAGCGGCTTATCCATTTGGGAGAAGCTAGCCGTTCTAATGTATACCTGAACACCCTCATTTCGCCTTCCTATACTACGGCCATCGCGCAATCCATTCAGATGCCGGGCGTATCTGGCAAGGATAACAATATGTTCCTTTTCGAATATACCCGCGATGGGGAAGAGGAGCTCAACATCATTCTGGAAAACATGAAGCTGGTGAAAGCCTCCAACTTCGACATCGGCATTCTTAGCAGTACCGAGCGGGGCTTCGGCTATCGCAGTTCGGTGCATATCTGGATTGGGCAAAACGACTACGAGAACGCGAACCTGATGATTCTGCTTGCCTACATCATCCTGGGCCATCCAGACTGGAAAAGAGCTCAGATCAAGATTTTCGCCATCTTCCCAGAACAGGAGCTGGCCGAGCAACGCAAAAAGTTGGAATCCCTCACCCAGGATGGTCGTATTCCAATCTCACCCCAAAACATTGAGGTAGTTTCTCGGCAAGAAACCGCCCGCAAGCGCGATGTGATTCAGGAGCGGTCGGCCGAGGCCGATTTGGTGATGGTAGGCTTTTTGCCGGAGCAGCTTAAGCAAAAGGGGGCCGAGATGTTCCAGGACTACGAAGGCCTTGCCAACATCCTCTTCCTGCACTCCGGAAGCGGCCAGGAGAAAGTGATTGAGTAACTGGGGGCCCATTTGCGTGAGCGATAGTAGCGGATACCCCGCAGCGGGGTGGCAATGGGATGGGGCGAGGAGTATGAGCGGATAGCGCGACTCCTGTGGGGGCTGAGCGAAGCGAAGCGAGAGGAAGCCCCTACGGGAGGCACGCCCACCTTCAGTTTCTATAATCGGGTTTGGGAAAATGATATACAGTACCGAATAGGCGCAGTATTTCTAGCCCATAAGCGGTGCGGCATAGGGTCACAGGTTTTGAAAAAGTGCGCTGCACTCATACGACTTACAGATGGAATGAAATTATTTTTAGCTTGTAACTATCAGGTTTCTGCTCTTTTTGCTCTGGTGTTTACCAGGTTCAAACTGCGTTCAACCCACTCATCCACTGTTATCTAAAAGGTCGGCTAGGAATCTCAACTTCGGAACCTTTATTTCGTTACCCTAGTAGTATTTGTATTAAAACCATTGAATAGCATCAAGATGCGGACTTGGATTGCTTTTGCGATTGCACTTTTCCCAGCCCTGGCTTGGGGTCAATTGGCCGAGCCTGCCACCTGGCAGTACGAGTATTCGGTAAAAGAGGCTCAGGTGGGCGATGAGATCGAGGTGATCTTCAACATAGATATTGAGGATGGCTGGTATATGTACAGCAACGACTTCGATCCCGATTTGGGCCCTATGCTGACGGAAACGACCTTCCTGGATCCTGCAGGGTACGAATTGGTAGGAGGGCTAGTACCTCAACATCCGAAGAAGAAGTACGATGAAGTTTGGGAGGGAGACGTCACCTATTTTACCAAAAAGGCCCAATTTCGGCAGAAGATCAAAATCCTCTCTACCGACTTCGCGGGAGTAAGCGGAGAGTACACTGGCCAGGTCTGTACCGAAATTGACGGGCAGTGCATCCCCTTCTTCGGAGATTTTACTTTGGCCGGTATTACGGTAACTGGCGAGCCCGCCCCTACCCCGCAGCCGGAACCCGAAAATCTCTCGCCTAACGTAACCGAAGTACCGAAACCGGAAAGTAGCACTCCGGCAGAAACGGAACCTACTTCCGTCCCCGAAACGAACGAGTCGCCTTTGGGCAACGCAATAACTAGTATTCCTGCTGAAGAATCCGCACCGGTAGACGAAGTGCCAGCAGAAACTTCTGAACCCTCCGTGAGCTTGGCTCAAGGGGATGTTGGCCGCCGGGTGGTAGATACCCAAGAAGGCCGCCCAGTGGTGGAGATGGATACCTTTCTGACCAGCGAGGATCAAGGCAAAGAAAAGGTGGACTACTGGGGCTTCATGATTATTGCCTTTTTAGCCGGTCTCACAGCACTGCTTACCCCTTGTGTTTTTCCCATGATTCCGCTCACGGTAAGCTTCTTTACCAACAAGGGAAAGAAAGGCTACGCCTTGTTCTACGGTTTCTCCATCATCTTTATCTACGTGATGTTCGGAGTTATTCTGGCTCCCTTTATGACACCCAGTACGGCCAATAGCTTGTCTACCGACTGGTTGCCAAATATGATTTTCTTCACCGTGTTCTTAGTGTTCGCGTTGTCATTCTTTGGTCTGTTTGAGATCAATCTGCCCACGGGCATGGTGAACCGGATGGATAAACAAGGTGATCGCAAGGGCCTCATCGGGGTGTTCTTTATGGCCTTTACCCTGGTGCTGGTTTCTTTCTCCTGTACCGGACCCATTGTAGGTACTATTTTGGTAGAAGCGGCAGGTGGCCAGCGGCTCAAGCCCATCTTGGGTATGCTTGCTTTCTCTTCGGCCTTTGCAATACCCTTCACGCTATTCGCCTTCTTTCCTGGTTTGCTAAAGAACCTACCCAAGTCTGGTGGCTGGCTCAACAGCGTTAAGGTGGTGCTGGGTTTTGTAGAATTGGCCCTAGCCTTCAAGTTTTTCAGCATTGCGGACTTGGCCTACGGTTGGGGTTTGTTGGATCGCGAAATCAACCTTGCCATCTGGATTACCATCTTTGCCCTGCTGGGCTTTTACCTGCTCGGAAAGCTGCGGCTGCCTGGTGATAGCAAACTGGAAACCATCTCAGTCTTCCGGCTGGTGATGTCTATCTTCTGTTTCACCTTTGTGGTATACCTGATTCCCGGCATGTTTGGCGCGCCTTTGAAGGCCATGGCTGGTTTGTTGCCGCCCACTACCACCCATGATTTTGATCTGGCAGCCCTGATCCGTGGAGAAGAAACGAGCCAGTCCGGCCTGTATGCTCAGGAAGGCTGCGAGGATCCTCTATATGCTGATATATTGCACTTCCCTCACGGCTTGCAAGGTTACTTCAACTACGAACAGGCCTTAGCTTGTGCTCGTGCCCAAGGCAAACCGTTATTCATTGACTTTACCGGGCACGGCTGTGTGAACTGCCGGAAGATGGAAGACAATGTATGGTCTGAGCGCCCTGTGATGGAGCGTCTGAAGGAGGAGTTTGTGGTGCTGGCTATGTACGTGGATGACAAAACCACCCTAGAGGAGGACCAATGGTACATTTCGGCCTACGACAACCGCCTGAAGCGAACCTTGGGCTTGCAGAACATGGATGTAGAATTGCAACGGGCGAACAACAACGCCCAGCCCTATTATCTAATTCTGGACCACGAAGAGAAGGTACTGATTGACCCCATTGGGTACACTCCTGATGTGAACGAGTTTGTGGAATACCTGGATGCCGGGCATAGTGCTTTCCGCACGGGACAGATGGATAAGCTGGCCCAAGCGCAGTAAATCATAGAAGCACTGCTTTAAATAAAACAATTTAAAATATTGATATAAAGAGGGTTATGTATTAATCCTCTTTTTTTATTACCTAACTTTTTCGTTCTTTGTCTAGGTTTGGTATTTTTCTAAGCAAATAGCTTACGATGAAAAAAGGATTGGCCCTGGCTGGTGTAGTTGGCCTGGTAGGATTGACGGTTTGGTTAGGTACTCGTTTTGTAGGTACGGAGGCGGTAGACGCCCACTGGGTGGGCACCCCCGATACGTTGACCACCGTGCCCGTGATGGAGCCCTTACGGGTGATGTATGGGTTTGATGTAGACCGGAAACGGGTAGTGGAAGGACGCGTGCAGCGCAACCAATTCCTCGGCGACCTGCTAGAGGACCACGGAGTGCCCTTCGAAGCCATTCGTACGGCCGTCAACCGTGCCGAAGGGGTATTCGATGTACGCCGTTTTGCCAGCAACAAACCTTATGCCTTCATCACTGATCCTGATTCTACCCTGCCCGCCGAGCAGTTTGTATACGAGCCCAGCCCTTTCGAATACGTAGTATTCAACTTCGTAGACTCCATCTACGTATCGCGGGTGCGACGCCCGGTGGACACCGTGGAGGTAATTAGCTCCGGGGTAATCTACAGCAGCTTGTACGAAACCTTGATGGATTCGGACGCACTCCCCCAGCTTGTGAATACCATGGCCGATGTGTATGCCTGGCAGGTAGACTTTTTCCATCTGCAAAAGGGTGACCGCTACAAGGTAGTCTACGAGGAGTACCGCATCGAGGGTAAACCCGTAGGTATTGGCCGGATATTGGGTGCGGTTTTCGAGCACCAAAACAGCCCCTACTACGCCGTATATTATGACCAAGGGCAAGGCGACGTGTACTTTGACGAGGAGGGTGGAAGTTTGCGCAAACAATTCTTGAAAGCTCCCCTGGATTATACGCGCATCAGCTCACGCTATAGCCCACGCCGATTTCACCCAGTACAGCGCCGCTACAAAGCGCACCTGGGTACTGACTACGCCGCTCCCCGAAACACGCCCATCCGCTCGGTAGGCGATGGGGTAGTCATCGAAGCCAAATACAGTCAGTACAACGGCAACTACGTAAAGATTCGGCACAACAGCGTGTATACCACGCAGTACCTGCACATGAACAAGATTGCCAGCGGTATGAAACCCGGTACGCGGGTGCGCCAAGGGCAAGAGATCGGTTACGTAGGGAAAACGGGCCTGGCTACGGGCTATCACCTTTGCTACCGCTTCTGGAAGAATGGCGTGCAGGTAGACGCTACCAAGCAGGAGCTACCCGCCAGTGAGCCCATCAGCGAGGATCACGCTGCTCCCTATGCCATCGCCAAGCAAGCCATGCTAGATCGGCTAGCAGAGATTGCCTACCCGTCGGCTCCTCTTGAAACGGACACCGATGAGGAAGAAATTACGGATGTAGAAACGGCTCCTGCTACTTCTTCCGTAGCTCCTCAGGCAGAACCGGATGATATGCCTTGATTTGACCACAGGAAGTAAACAAGAAGGGCTCGGGTGTTATCATTCGAGCCCTTCTTGTTTTGAATAAGCCAGAGGTATGGCTAAGATCGATTCAGTGATGAAATGATTTTTTTGTGGAAAAAACTGATGGATGAACGTAATCAAATCAAAATTGGAGGAAAATCGCCCGAACTGGCGCGAGGAGGTTACAGGTCCAATGGTTATAGTTACTAAGGAAGGCATATTAAAAGAATGCATTAGGGAATACGTTCAGGGAGTAGGAACAGCCCAGGATTTAGGGCTAAGACCAGGTTCCTATTTGATCATGTCGGTGGTAGAACCCGAACCTGTTCGTATTTTATTTTAATGAGCACTTACAAGTATCTCTGGAAAAACCCGGTAATGGAGCAGGGAAAAGTGAGCTACCGAACCCCTTGTATCATCCAAACGGCTTCTATATAAAGACATCCTGGAGACGATTTTGCCGAGATGGGTTCCTCAACTGACCCAGTTGCTCTATGGGACACAGGAAGTAATCAATCTTTAGTTGACCTGCGTTGGGTGGAACAAATGGACCTATTTCCACTGGAAAGGATTAGAATCAGTGGATTATATGGTTCTTAATAACGACCCGTGTACTTATTGGACATCCAACTAGGAGGGTTACTCTTCAAAAATCAACCCATGTTAGTAGTAGAAATTAATGCCCAATATCTAGGGACTTGGTCCATTCTTTTTGGTAGGGATATTATTGAGCGCGGGAGGTTAAAACTCGATCCAGGCATAGGAATAGAATTTGCCCGATATAGATAAAACCCCTACCCCCTCAACGCTACCTCATAACCGGCTTTCTTTGCCAGGGCCTGTACTTCAGCAGGACTGATGTCTCCCTCCACGGTGATGACATGTTTAGGATCTTCCAGGTCTACGGACCAAAAGTCTATTTTCTCCTCGCCGTCAAAGTGTGGGGCCAAGGTGTTTACACAGCTAGTGCAGTGCAGGTTGGAGGTATATTCTCGTTCCATTTGAATTACAATTTCAGGGCCCGCAAGCGCAGGCTGTTCAATACTACGGACACAGAGCTAAAGGCCATGGCCGCTCCGGCAATCATCGGATTGAGTAAAAATCCGGTAAAGGGGAAAAGTACGCCCGCGGCGATTGGAATGCCAATGAGGTTGTAAAAAAATGCCCAGAATAAGTTTTGGCGAATGCCCATTACGGTCTTTTCGGAGAGACGTAAAGCCATGGGAATTCTCTGCGGATCGGAAGTGATCAAGGTAATATCCGCCACCTCACGGGCTACATCGGCCCCATGGCCCATCGCCATGCTCACCTCCGCTAAGGCCAAAGCCTCCGCGTCGTTCACGCCATCACCCACCATAGCCACTACCTCCCCACCCTCTTGAAGTTGCGCTACAAAGTCGGACTTCTGCTGAGGGAGATGCTGCGCCAGTACTCGATCCATGGGTATCCCCACCTGCTGAGCAACAGCCAGGGCAGGAGCTTCCGCATCACCCGTGAGCAGGTACACCTTGCGGCCTTGGGCTTGCAGACTTTCAACGGCACTAGCGGCCGTTGGCTTAAGCGTATCCGAAATGCCCAGCGCTCCCACTACGGTTTCATCACGAGCCACCCAAACCGGAGTAAATGCCTGCGTTTCCCAATTGGCTACACCTTGCAGCACTGAATCGGAAAACTCCGCACCTTCCTTCTCTAACCAGGTTCGTTTGCCAATGCGATACGTAAACTTGCCCAACCTTCCCATTACACCTTGGCCGGGTTCGTTTTGAAAATCAGTAATCCGTGTGACGGCGCCCGTACCCACAAAATCAACGATGGCTTGCGCCAAGGGATGCTCCGATGCAGTTTCTAAACCGTATAAGGCGGCACGATCCTTTTTACTCCATTCGGACCAATCTGGAAAAGTAGCTTGTACTTGAGGTTTTCCTTCGGTTAAAGTGCCGGTTTTGTCTACCACTACTGCGGTTACCTGCCGTGCCTGTTCCAGGCTAGCCGCCTCTCGGATTAGGATGTGGTTTGCGGCACCCTTGCCCACGCCTACCATAATAGCGGTAGGAGTAGCCAGTCCCAGCGCACAAGGGCAAGCAATCACCAAGACGCTTACACTGCTGAGCAGTGAGTAGGTTATGGCATTCTCTCCTCCCCAAATCAACCACACTCCAAAGGTGATTAATGCAATGCCGATCACGATGGGTACGAAAATGCCCGCAATTCGGTCTACTAGCCGTTGAATGGGTGCCTGGCTGCCTTGTGCCTCCCGTACCCGCGCAATGATCTGGCCGAGCACGGTAGCGGCACCTACCTTTTCGGCCTGCATCACCAGGGTGCCTTGTTGGTTAAGGGTACCAGCAAATAATGCGTCGCCTTCTGTTTTTGTAACAGGCAACGGTTCGCCCGTAATGGTGCTCTCTTCCACCGAGCTATTGCCTTCCAAAACTGACCCGTCAAAGGGAATTTTATCTCCGGGCCGAATGCGGATATGGTCACCAGGTGCTACCTCGGATATAGACACCTTTTCTTCATTCCCAGCGCCTATCCGTAGCACGTGAGTAGGCTGTAGTTCCAATAGACTACGCAAAGCTTGCGAGGTATTCCCCTTGGCGCGGGCTTCCAGCCACTTGCCTAGTAAAATAAAGGTGATGATGACCGCTACCGACTCAAAATATACTTGCGCGGGTAAGCCTTGTTGCGTCCACCAGCTAGGATACAAGGTGTTGAAAACCGAGAAAAGAAAGGCAATGGAGGTGCTGAGGGCTACCAAGGTATCCATGGTCGCCTGGCGGTGACGTGCCTGTTTCCAGGCTCGCATATAAAATCCACGGCCTACCCACATCACAGGTAGGGTAAGTAAGGCCGAGACCCAGGCCGAATAGGCCCAACCCATAAAGAACATACCCAGTACGAAGACGGGTGCCGTAAGCAGGGTCGCAGCGATTAGTTGCTGTTTCACCTGGAGGGCTGCTTTCTTCTGACGGTCCCATTGTGCCTCGGCATCGTCAGCAGGCGTTTCTAACAAGAGCTGGTACCCCACCTGTTGTACTGCCGTGGCCATTTGGGCTGGGGTGGCTTGCTGAGGAGCATATTCAACCCAGGCTTCCGCATTGGCGTAATTAACGTGGGCCTGGCTCACCCCGGGCATGCTAGAGAGCATAGAGGCTACACTGCTGGCACAGGCTGCACAGTGCATACCGGCCACGGGAAATGTCTGTTTTATGTGTGTGGACGTTGATTCCATGTTAGTAAGCCCCATAGCCTTCCCGCAGCCCTTTGATCTTGGAAACTGAAGGACACTTATGATTGGCACTGAGGGCACTTTGAAAAGTAATTTTGGGAAAGATGAGTTCCAATAGCGTACACCGATGTATCCTGCGTTACAGAATTGTGTTCGCTAGCGAACACCTTTATGCCGTTATCGGACGACCCGGCGATTTAAAAACTCTGTTTTTGAGCAATTTTCGCCTATTTTGGGTTGGCATAGGCTTTGTCATAGTCTGGCCGCAGATGAAAATCCCTCTCGTATGATTCGCTTATCGAACGTAGACAAATTCGTAGACGGCAAGTTTCAGCGTACGTTTATCCTCAAAGGCATCGACCTGCAGGTAAACCAAGGCGAATTTGTCACCATCATGGGCCCCAGCGGTGCTGGGAAATCTTCCTTACTCAACATCCTGGGCATGCTCGACGAGCCCTCTGCCGGAGAATATTATTTCCTCGATCAGCCTGTGCATACCCTGCGCGAGCGCAAGCGGTCTGACATCCACAAGCACCACATTGGGTTTGTGTTTCAGGCCTACCACCTGATCGATGAACTAACGGTGTACGAGAACATCGAAACGCCGCTGATCTACAAGGGCATTAAGGGCAAAGAGCGTAAAAGCATGGTAGCTGAAATGCTGGATCGGTTCAACATCGTAGCCAAGAAGGATCTGTTCCCAGAACAACTATCGGGTGGTCAGCAGCAGGTGGTGGGCATTGCCCGCGCCATTGTAGGTAGCCCCAAGCTACTGCTGGCTGATGAGCCTACTGGTAACCTGCACTCAGAGCAAGGCGAGATGATCATGGACTTGTTCACGGAGCTGAACAGCGAGGGGATGACCATCATTCAAGTAACTCACTCGGAGAAAAACGCCCAGTACGGCAGCCGCATTATCCGCCTGGAGGATGGGGCCGTGAAGTCCGACGAGGCAACCTCCAGAACGCAACAACCCCAAAACGCATGAATCCGCTAAAAAAATCATGGGCGCTGGCCCTGGGTCTGGTGGCGGCCACCACCGGAGCCTGGGCACAAGAGGCGCTTCCTTTTGAGCAAGCCGCCAAGATTGCTCTGGATCAAAACATTGACCTGAAACAGCAGCAAAACAATTTGCTATCCGCTGAAGCCGACGTGCAAGAGCGATTTGGCGCATATACGCCTTCCATAAGCGCCGGCTTATTTGGTGACTATTTGTTAGGAGTGCAATTCAACCAGCTGACGGGTAATGTGGTAAGCAACCCCGCTCAGGTTCGGGGTGGTGTGCAGGCAAACTACACACTCTTCAATGGTTTTGGGCGGCAGAGCTTGCATCAACAGGCCAAGTACCAACTGGAACAGCAAAAAGAGCTCACCAAACGCTCAGAAGAGATCGTTCTCTTCAATCTGGCAAGTCAATACCTGCAGGTGTTGTTGGACCAGGAACTCTTGACCATTGCGGAGCGCAACCTGGGCGAGCAAGTGGATAACCTTAAGGTTATTGAAGCGCAGGTGGAAGCAGGTATCCGCCCCATTAGCGATAAATATGACCGGGATGCTCAGATTAAAAACCTGGAAATCGGAGTATTGCAGGCCCAAAATCAGCTGGCTAACGACGAAGCTTTGTTGATCCAGACGTTACAGCTGGAGCCTGGAACGGCGGTTTCACTGCAACGTCCTGTATGGAGCATAGAGGAGCTGGTAAACCGACCCGTGGATCTGGCCACTCTTTTTGACGAAGCCATGAGAAACCGGGCTGATTTCCTAGCGCAGCAAGCAGGTATTGCTAGCGCAGTGCAAGGTACCCGCTTTGCGCATTCAGGGTACTTCCCTGACCTTAGTGTATATGCCTATGCTGGCTCGCGGTACAACACCTCCGTTACTGACACGGCAGATGTGATCATTCCCTTGGGGTCTCAATTGGATGCCTTCTTCACCTCGTCTGCCGGTTTTTCGTTGAACATCCCCCTATACAGCCAGTTCAGGAACCAATCGGCCGTACAAAGGGCCAGGGTGATTGAGGATAATCAACGACTCACTTTGGAAAACCTAGAGCGGACCATCTTTACCGAGGTCCAGCAAGCAACCCTCAATTTCGAAACCTTTCAGCAGTCTGTAACGGCTGCAGAAGCGCAATTGAAAGCCGCAGAGCAAGCTTTTGAAATTCAGAAAGAACGTTTTGAGTTGGGCAATACCGATTTGCTTACCTACAATCAATCCAACACCCTATTGGTAAGGTCTGAAGCAGAGCTGATCAGTGCCAAGTATCGGTTAATGTTCCAGGAAATACTACTCGAATACTTTGTAGGTACGCTTGACGTAGATTCATTCCGCTAACGCAATCTATATAACCTGTCTGACGCATTGAAAAGCCCTAGTCTCCGGTCAGGGCTTTTCGTTTTTTGACATTAAAGACCCTTCCAGAAATATTCAGTTCTACCAACTCACCCTAAGGAATGATCACTTTTGCGAGGTCAATCCAGAGGTTGTATCTACAAGAAAGGGCAACCCGAGTACTAATGACCTTTTTGGTAATCCGAAGCATCAGGGGTTAGCTGATATTTTAGGTGCTGTAAGTGGATCTAAACACAAATAAAAAGCCCGGCTTACCAAGCCGGGCTTTCGTATCTATTCAGGTATCGTTGACTTTTGGCTAGGCTACTGCCATAGCAGAGTCCTTCAATTTTTCCATGTCCCTGATCAGAATCTGACGACGGTTAAAGTTGATCAGGTTTTTCTCCTTCAACTCGTTCAAGATGGTAGTCACCGTTTGGCGTGAAGTACCTGTCAAATTCGCAATGTCTTTGTGGGTTAGGTGATTCTTGATCATCATCTCAAAGCCCACCTTTTGGCCTTTTTCCACTCCCATCTCGTACAAGAAGTCGATGATGCGGGAGCGTGCGTCCTTGAACACCAAGGATTCGAGCCGGCGCTCGAGTTTCTTCATCCGTAGGCCAATGATTTTGAAAATCTTCAAACTCAAGTTCTTGTTATCGAGCAAGAGCTGCTGCATGTCTTCCAGTGGCATGGGGCAAACGGTGGTTTCGGAATCCATGGCTTGGGCAAAGTCACCACGGGTTTCTTCTCCGGTTAGGGAGAGCTCACCAAATATTTCTCCTTCGGACAAAATGGTTTTGATGATCTCTTTACCATCATCGGAATAACTCCCAATTTTCACACGGCCTTTAGCAATCATAAAAATGTGTGTAGATGGCTCATCGTTCAGGTAAATGAATTCACCCTTGTCAAACTTGTTGAACGTGTGCCGATCTTTGAACTCTGCAAACTTGTGAGGGCAAAGCATCTCATACAAGTCCACCTTCTCCAGATACCAGATGTTACTGTTTTGGTCCATTCTAATAATCAATTAACTCACGTAGCGAATAATAAAAAGGAACTTTGGGATCAACTGTGTGTACGAACACATTTTGTTTTCGACTGTAAAAGATACAGACAAATGCCGTCAATATGCCAAAACTGTAAAGCACCTGACGTTCTAGATGCTTAAACTACCGATTGACGACTCAGTAGTTTTAAAATATTTTAGTATAAAAACATCATTCATTGTGTAAAATGTTTCCCAAATCCAGCATCTTTTCGCTGTTACGATGTTAATGAGGTGAGTTGTTTACTTTTACGGCCTTATGGACTACCTCTATATCAAAGCCCTCCACATCATCTTTGTGGTTACTTGGTTTGCTGGCTTGTTTTACATTATGCGTTTATACATTTACCACCGTGAGGCGCAAGACCGGCCCAGTGAGGAGCAGGATATCCTTATACCTCAGTACCGTATGATGGAACGTCGGCTTTGGTACATCATTGGTTGGCCATCGGCTATCCTCACGTTCATATTTGGCTTGAGTCTGATAATCGAGGGAGGATTTTACCAAAACATGCCTACTTGGCTCTGGGTAAAAGTTGGAATACTGTTGGCTCTATATGGCTATCATTTCCTGGTGCACCGTATGTTTGTGAGGTCGCGTACACAGCCTTTCCGAGCTACTTCTTCACAATTGAGAATGCTCAACGAGATTCCTACCCTTTTCTTGATCTCCATTGTATTTTTGGCAGTAACCAAAAGCGCCGCCCGCATGGGTACCGGCATGGTCATATTGCTGGGTATTATGGTGGCCTTTATGATTATCATTCGACTGTATAAACGTGCCCGTGAGGCACGACAAGCTTCTTCGAAGGCATGAAAAACATTTTCCTTTCTGTTCTGGCCCTTTCGCTTCTGTCAGAATGTACTCCCAATAAAAGTGAGCTACCCATTTACGGACGGCGTACCGAGGTGGATGGTGTTACCATTTACCACACCATTCCCGATTTCACCTTTGTTAACCAGGATAGTGCCACCGTCACCCAAAAAGATATCATTGGGAAGAAGGTGTTTGTGGCTGATTTCTTTTTCACATCCTGTACTACCATATGCCCGGCCATGAAGACCCAGATGATGCGGTTGTATGAAGAATTCTTGGATGATGACCGGGTGGCTTTGTTGTCGCATAGCATTGATCCCGAATACGATACGCAACCAGTACTGGAAGAGTATGCTTCCAGGCTGGGTGTCTCAAGTGAGAAATGGCACTTCCTTACGGGGGTTAGTCAAGATGATATGTTTAATCACGGACAGCAAGGGTACATTGTAACGGCTACGGCGGACGAAACTGTACCTGATGGCCTGCTACACAGTGGGGCGTTTTTGCTGGTAGATACCGAGGGCCGCATCCGTGGAAAATACGATGGAACCATACCTGTAGAGGTAGATCGGCTGATGGCCGATATGCGCCTGCTGTTGGCTGACTAAAATACTCACGCTCATATGAAAAGACCCTTAGGAATTTTGTGCCTGGCGGCTCTACTAGCAGCCTGTGGGAGCAATCAAAAGCCGGTAGACGACGTGCAAGTGGCGGACCCTGCTGGTGCTGAGAATGCGGCTAATGCTGAACGCAACAAAAACCGGCAACGGCAGTACTTTGTGCAAGGGAAGAACCTATACGCTACCTATTGCCAAAACTGTCATCAACCTGATGGTAGTGGCTTGGGAGCGTTGTATCCTCCGCTCAAGGATTCTGATTATCTGCCTAATCATCAGGCAGAGGTAGCCTGTGGCATTAAACACGGGATGATGGGGCCCTTAATGGTAAACGGGACTGAATACAACCAAGTGATGGTTGGTCAAACCAATTTGACCAATTTGGAGATTGCCGAAATAATGACCTATGTCTATACCGAGTTTGGTGACCAAGAGGTGCTGATAGATGTGAAAACAGTAGACAAGTACATGGCGGACTGCACCGGTATGGTGAACTTCAATAAAGAATAGCGGCTAAGCACTAGATAGCAACTACGATACAAAGGGGGATTCTTGCTGGGCCGGAGTCCCCCTTTTTCATGAAAAAAGCCAACCCAAAACTGGGCTGGCCACATAAATCGCAGGTAATAACAGGTGGAAATGAAATTAACGGCGTGTAGCTACAAAGTAAGAGCTGCTGGAATAGCCAGAGAAGTTGTTGTTCTTCCTGAACCGACGGAAGCGCTGTTTGCGCGTAGCCTTCGTGTGGTTGCCGGAAAAACGATCTAGTGCTACTATAACTGCACCATTGAATTTGGGTTTGGGACGATTGGGAGCAAACTCACCAAAGGCTTTCACCAAATCACGGTTGATGCGGTGTGGCTGGTACTGATGACCATTGTACCCGTACTCAGGAATAGGGCGGCGGAAAGAGACGATCCGGGCCGATCCGGGAGTAGGCTTTGCTTGCTCTACAGTAGCAGTAGAGGAAGCCTCATTAGATTGTGCAAATACTGCAGTGTTACCTACAGCTACTAATAGAACCAACGATAACAAGGTAATAGTAAAGAAACGCATGACAGTAGGATTTGTATTATTCAAATATTTTATTGCTTTGTAAGGTTTGCTATCTATTACTCGGCCAACGTATGAGTGCAAGAATAGCAGTAATGCCTTTTCTCGAACAACGGCTGATAGATAGGGTGGTTACACCTATACGTTGTACTATTAGAAGGGCTTTTTGGCGAATTTTAGGAAAATTCAGTGGAGAATAGATTACCAAAACCGATCCTTTTCGAGGCAATTCTATTTATCGAACGATAACAATAGTTCGTCGAATCCAGACAAAATTCCATTGAATGAAATTAAGAGCAGATTGGCTGGGGAGTTGTCGTCTTTGTCTGTTAAATCGGATGTAAGTTTTAGACTAAAACGTACACCTTTTCTGGGCCTGTCTTGAAAAATGTCAATTAGGCGTCAATTAAGTCCCAATGGACTAGACTAGTGCCATTGTGCACGTACCATGCGGTCTTTGCCTTGTAAGTCCTGCTTAAGCGTAACATCACGATATCCCGTATTCCGGAAAAGTTCAAGGGTCTCTGGGCCCATGGCTTCGTTGATTTCTACCAAAAGCCAACCACCCGGCTTGAGCAAGCGGGTTCCTAAAAATGCTATACGCTGATAAAAAATGAGCGGAGCTGCATCATTTACAAACAGGGCGCGAGAGGGCTCATAGTCCAGTACATTAGCTTCCATCTGTTCCATTTCAGATACGCGCACGTAGGGTGGGTTACTTACTAAGGCATCTAGTGGGAGTAGGGTAGGTTGTGATTGTAAGATGTCTACCTGCAGCCAGCGAGTATCTGCTTTTAGGGCTTCTGCGTTCTCTCGGGCTACCTCCAGGGCACCTCCAGATACATCCAGGCCATAAACTTCCCAGGCAGGTTGGCGCAGCTTTAGGCTGATGGCAATACAACCGCTGCCGGTACCTATGTCCAACACCTGAGCTTGGGGCTCGCTTACAGTTTCCTGCGTCCACTGCACCAACTCTTCTGTCTCTGGGCGCGGAATAAGTACCTCCGGGGTTACTCGAAACCGATAGCCACAGAACCAAGCATGGCCTAGTACATACTGAATGGGTTCGTGTTGCGAGAGCCGATCAAGAACGGATTGTAGAGGAGCCGTTCCGGGATCTTCGATCACCTTATTTATTAAGGTGTCGACCAGGCCTATGCCATAGAAGTATTCCAGAATCCAATAGGCATGGGTTTTTGCCTCTTCAATAGGGCGTGTATCCGACAGTTGGTCGGTAAGCAATTGCCAAAGATCACGGGAAGAAGTAGGCCAAGTCATTCTGCAAAAATGAGACGGCCAGTTAAATTTTCAAATTACGCGAGGGCAGCTCCCTTCATTTCGAAAATGACCCGCTCATAATACGCCTCGTATTCTGGAACAATATTATAGATGTCGAACCGTTTTGCCACCTTGAATGCACCCTGCTTAAATCTATCTAGGTTGTCTTTGTCAAGAATGGTGAGGGATTTGGCCGTCATATCCTCAATGTCGCCTACGTTGGCGGTGAAACCGCTGACACCGTCCTCATTGAGCTCGGGCAAACCACCTACGTTGGAGGATACTACAGGGACCTGACAAGCCATGGCTTCCAGAGCAGCAAGGCCAAAGCTTTCTTTTTCCGAAGGCATGAGAAATAGGTCTCCTACACTGAGTACCTCTTCAATTACATCTAGCTTGCCCAGGAAGCGTACATCGTTGCAAGTGCCTAGCTCACGGCACATGTTCTCAATCTTAGAACGCTCGGGTCCATCTCCAATGAGCAATAGTTTACTGGGTACTTCTTTTCGCAATCTGTCAAAGATGTGCATCACATCTTCGATCCGTTTTACTTTGCGGAAGTTGGAGGTGTGAATGATTAGCCGTTCGCCATCGGGCGCGATGGCAGTTTTAAAATGGTCCTTCTTCTGCCTTTGGAAACGCGAAAGATCTATGAAGTTGGGCACCACCTCTATGTGATTGGTGATGTCAAAATGGTCTAAGGTGTCCTGCTTTAGCGATTCAGATACGGCCGTCACCCCGTCCGATTGGTTAATGGAGAAGGTAACCACCGGCTCATAAGAAGGATCTTTCCCCACCAGGGTAATGTCCGTTCCGTGTAGGGTGGTAATCACCGGAATCCGAATGCCCTTGGTGGTCAATATTTGCTTGGCCATGAAAGCTGCCGAAGCATGCGGTATAGCATAGTGTACATGTAGCAAGTCCAATTGCTCGTGTGTTACCACGTCCACCATTTTGCTGGCCAGGGCCAATTCATAAGGAGGGTACTGGAACAGAGGATAAGATCGAATGTCCACCTCATGGTAGTACAGGTTCTCACTGAAAAAATCCAGGCGAGTGGGCTGGCTGTAGGTGATAAAGTGGATCTCATGGCCTTGCTTGGCAAGGGCTTTTCCAAGTTCGGTGGCAACTACACCGCTACCCCCGTAGGTAGGGTAGCATACAATTCCAATTTTCATTTTGGCTCTTCGGGCTCGGTCGCAGGCTCATAATCAGCGAGCGACGCATAAATTACATCTTGAATGCGTGTACGAATGTTGTACGATATGAGTTTACGATTATCCGCCGACGGGTGTACCCGGTTAGAGAGGAAGATATACACAAGCTCATATTTAGGGTCTACCCATGCTGCCGTACCTGTAAATCCCGTGTGGCCGTACACATCCACCGGAACCAACTCCCCCGTAGGTGTAGGATTACCCGGAATTGCCGGTTTGTCCCACCCCCATCCACGCCGATTGTCGTTGTCTTCCGCCTTCCTTTCTGAAAACCTGGTCACCAACCCTGGTCGGAAATAACGCGTACCGCCGTAGTAGCCCTCCTGCAGATTCATCTGCATAAGCACCGCCAAGTCGTGGGCATTGCTAAACAAGCCTGCGTGGCCTGCTATGCCTCCGTACATGGCTGCACCTTGATCGTGAACACGCCCCAGGACCAACTCGTTCCGAAAATAGTTGTCATCTTCGGTAGGAGCGATGCGATCAGCGGGAAAACGACAAAGTGGTAAATAACCCATGGTACCTAACCCCAACGGACGGTAAAAGTTTTGCTCCAGAAATACATCCATAGGTTGTCGAGCTTGTTCTTCTACCAAGTTATGTAGAATGTAAAACCCCAAATCTGAGTACCTATAGTCATATTTTTTTCCCCGCCTGGGCGATGGTCTTAAGTTCGAATCCAGGGTCCATTTCCAAACCGAGTCTTGCAGAGCTTCCGATATGTAGAGTTCTGAAGTGAGTTGGCGCGTGTAGAAATCGGTAGGATAGATGCTATATAAGCTATCGTCCAAGCTGAAGACGTCCTGAGTTCGTTTCCAGTGCGGAATCCAGGGCGTAAGCCCAGCTTGGTGTAGCAACACATCCTCCAGAATCAGATTTTCTTTATTGGTGCCCTGTAGATCCGTGGCGTAGGTTGAGGCCTTTTTTTTTACATCAATAATGCCCCGGTCTTCCAGAAACATAACACTTTGCAAAGTAGCCGCGGCTTTGGTAATGGACGCCAAATCATAAATAGTACGGTCGGTTACAGGCTGGTCGTTCTCGTAGGTGAGGTAGCCGAAATTTTTTTCGTACACGATGGCCCCCTTTCTGGCTACAACAATTTGCATCCCGGGTGCAGCCTTTATGTTGAGGGCTAGCTGGGCCAAACCGTCTATCTGACCTAGAATTTGAGAGTCCATCCCTACATCTTCTGGTAGACTATAGAAAAGTCTGCCCAACCGGTAGGTATCCTCACCCAAACCCTCAGGAAAGCGTTCTGAAACCGTAACGGGGAGGCGCCCCTTGGCTTTGAGCGCCCCAAAGAGTACCTGAGGAGCTATCTTTTGGGTAAGGTCATTGTCTTCGTAAGTACAGATAATGGTAGGGAAGTTGTCGAAATACTTCAGCCCATAGGGATTCCCGAAATACACCAAGGTGACATTGGTGGCTTGTTTTAGGGTCTCCAGAAATAAATAGTCTTCCTTCTTCACCCCGAAATCCTTGCTAGGGCGGTTACTCAAATCGTGCAAGCCTACAATAACATGTTCGTATTGAGACAGGCGATGGAGCATTTGACTATAGTCCTCAGCGGAGGCCGGAGTCTTGGGTAACTGATAGTGTGTAAAATCAGCATATTTATCCAGATACCGCTGAAAGGTGTTGGGTCCTTGGCCAAGTGTGATGGAAGCAAATGAAGTAGTGTCAAGTACTTGAATAGGAATTTGCTGCCGGCGGTTACGCACTACGGTAATGGCCTCTTCATATAACCGCTGTTGAATCAACTTGGCCTCAGGAGTGTGCAAGCTGTCATTTAGACCATCCGTGGACAAAGGCCGGAAGCGGTTGAGCCCTGCCCAATATTTGGCCGCTAGAATTTTCTTTACCCGTTGCTCTATATCACTCTTCTTTAGGTCTCCTTTCTTGATGGCTTCTCTAATTTTTTCTACCGCTTTGGGTACATCCTCAGCAAACAAGAGAACATCGTTACCCGCCAGGATGGCCTGTAGATCTACTTCGCCCGGACCGTAAAATTTAGCTACTCCCTGCATGTTGAGCGCGTCGGTAAATACCAAGCCCTGAAAATCCATCTGGTCTTTGAGCAAGCCATTCACCACTGCCGGGCTTAATGTTGTAGCCCGGTTGGGTGTATCATCGTAGGCAGGCATATGTATATGAGCTACCATCGTACTCATTAGCCCCACGTCCATCAGTCGTTGAAAGGGGTATAGCTCCGTTTCCTCTATGCGCGCCTTGTCGTGGGTGATCACTGGTAAGGTAAGGTGGGAGTCTGACCCCGTGTCGCCATGCCCAGGAAAATGTTTGGCGTTGGCCATAACTCCAGCATCCTGCATTCCCTGCATGTAGGCAATGCCCTTTTGGGCTACCAGCTCCTTGTCTTCTCCAAAGGAACGGTACCCGATCACCGGGTTGTTGGAATTGCTGTTGATGTCTACTACGGGGGCAAAATTGACATGAACTCCTACCAGCTTGGCCTGGCGGGCAATCTCCTTACCCATATAATATATATATCGGTCATCCTGAATGGCACCCAGGGTCATCTGCTTGGGGTAGCTGATGCTGCTATCCAGGCGCATGCCCAGTCCCCACTCACCGTCTATCCCAATGAGCAAGGGTACTTTGGCTGCCTGTTGCAAGTGGTTGATCATATTTACCTGCCGGCCCGGTCCGCCCTGGAAGAAGATGAGTCCTCCGATGTGGTGGTTCTCAACCAGATCCGTTAGCTGCTTCAGGTGCGCAGCGTCCCGGTTAGAATAGGCAGCTACCATAAACAGCTGGCCGATCCTTTCGGTATCGGATAGTTTACGGTAAACACTATCTACCCACTT
>DMST01000418.1:19661-20653 GCA_003454975.1 Cytophagales bacterium
CCCACTTGCGGGAAGCTTCCGATGCTGGGATGGGATTATCTGCGGCAGGCCGTGCCGCCAATATGGACAAGCCTATTAGCCCAAAACCGAGCCCTAGCCAAACTTTTTTCATCATCCTTCGGTTTTTGATTCCTATTGTTACCGATTAGATTTGTGGACTACGGAACACCCGCAGCAGAGCTAGGTAATGTAAAGAGGAAGGTGGTGGCAGCGGTTTTTTCTTCTTTTCCGTATACAACTGTACAACGAAAAAATCATCCCGTTATGCGTTTGTTTCCCTTTCTTACCAAGGTTCCCAAATATAAACGTTTCAACTTTGAGCCCCGGTATTATGATCCGGCAAAGGAAGAGTTGGACCTACGAGTGGAACGAATTAAGCGAGAATTGAACGCTGAACGGGAACGCAAAGACGGAAATCCAACTTCTTCAGGCGGTGGCCGTACGCTACAAAGTGGCTACTTACGGTCTGCTCGTGATACCCGTGAGCCCGTTATGGACAAGGCTACCCTGCACCGGGCTTTATTGGTGGGTTTGATGGGGGGTACCGTATGGGGATGGATAGAATATGGCGACACCGTGTTATACATCGGTGGAGTAGCGCTCGCCCTTTACATATTTATTCGCATTCGCCGGGGATAATTTCAGTACTGTTGTTGTCTAAATAGGTATATGCCCGATATCATTCAACTGCTTCCTGATGCCATTGCCAACCAGATTGCTGCCGGTGAGGTGGTGCAACGTCCTGCTTCGGTGGTCAAGGAATTGTTGGAAAACTCCCTGGACGCCGGGGCTACCCAGATTACTTTAGTAGTAAAGGAGTCCGGCAAAAACCTTATCCAGGTAACGGATAATGGTAAGGGAATGAGTGCAACTGATGCCCGGATGAGCTTCGAGCGGCACGCTACCTCCAAAATCTCCGAATCCGATGATTTATTTCGCTTGCGCACTATGGGCTTTCGGGGAGAAGCCCTTGCGTCCATAGCTGCCGTAGC
>DMST01000418.1:20702-28427 GCA_003454975.1 Cytophagales bacterium
ATAGCTGCCGTAGCCCAGGTGGAGCTCAAAACCCGGGTGCAGGACGAAGAGTTGGGCACTCTTATTTGTATAGAAGGCTCAGAAGTAAAAAAACAAGAGGCTTGTTCGGTACCAGTGGGCACTACCCTCAGTGTCAAGAACCTATTTTATAATGTGCCTGCGCGTAGAAACTTCCTGAAAAGCAATCCGGTTGAGCTACGCCATATCGTGGACGAGTTCACCCGCATAGCCCTTGCCTGCCCGGATATTAGCATGACCATGTTCCAAAACGATTTGGAATTGTTTCAGCTCAAAGCGGGCAAGCTAAGCCAACGAATTGTGGGCATCTTTGGTGCTAACTATCGGGAGCAGTTGGCGGTGGTAGAAGAAAACACTCCACTGCTAAAGGTGCAGGGCTACATTGGTAAACCGGAGTTTGCAAAACGCACCCGGGGTGAACAGTTTTTCTTTGTCAACGGCAGATTCATCAAAAGCAGTTATCTGAACCACGCGGTGACGAATGCCTACGATAATTTGTTGGCAGAGGGAACCTACCCATTTTATGTGCTCTATTTGCAATTGGATCCGGCGCACATTGATGTGAATGTGCACCCTACCAAAACGGAGATCAAATTTGATGACGAGCGCACCATTTACGGTCTTATACAAGCGGCTATCAAGCAAGCCCTGGCTACCCATAATATTACGCCTTCGTTAGATTTCTCTTTGGATGTCAACTTCCAGCAGGGATTTTCTGGGCCACCACCAGTACAGGTAAATACTGCCCTTACGAGTACGCCTAGCACTTCAGCAGGCTCTCGTGAAGAGCGCACCTACAGCTCCATGAGCAATGTACCTAGGTTTCGGTCGGCAGAGGGCTGGGAAAAGCTATATCCCGAGCCTCAGTTGTACCCTCAAAACCAGCCGGACCCAACTCCGGAAGTGGCCAACACTCCACCATCAGCTGGAAAAACGGTGACTTTGCAAAGCGGAGCCAATCGACCTTTGGATTCGAATGGAGATTGGCAAGCAACCCAAGGTCCCAAACCGACACCTGTACAGTTGCATCTGCATTACATTATTACCCAAGTGAAAAGCGGTATGATGCTTATCGATCAGCAGGCAGCGCACGAGCGCATTCTGTATGAGCGATTTTTGCAGCAACTAGAAAAGCAGCGGGGTGCTTGCCAGCAAATGCTCTTCCCAGAAACATTAGCCCTGAATGGCGGAGACTTTGCCCTGGTTATGGAAATGAAAGACGAAATCCGGGCCTTGGGTTTTGAGTTTGGTGACTTTGGCCAAAATACTTTGGTCATCAATGGTTTTCCGGCGGACCTCCCCCATGGCGATGGCAAGCGGGCCTTGGAGGGCCTTCTGGAACAATTCAAGCAGAACCAATTGGAACTATCGCTGGACCGGCGCGAAAACCTAGCGCGTTCTTTGTCCAAGAGAACCTCTCTTAAGGTGGGGCAGCCTCTTACCCAAGAGGAGATGAATCATCTCATCGATCAGTTATTTGCGTGTACCCAGCCTCAGTATGCTCCCAATGGGCAACGCACCTTTGCTATCTTTGATCTTCAAAAAATTGCTGGTTTATTCTAAACATCCTTCATGTTTCCAAGACTTACCCCTGCCGTACGTAGCATCTTATTAATCAACGTGGTGGTTTTCTTTGCCTCCTCCATTCTGGGGCTAGACGATGCCCTCGCTAGTTTTGCTGCTTTGGCCCCTCTTTCCAGCAAGGACTTCTTTCCTTCGCAGTTTATCACCTATATGTTTTTGCATGGCAACTTGCGCCACCTGTTTGGCAATATGCTCATGCTCTTCTTCTTTGGTTCGTGGGTAGAGCAGGTATGGGGTGCACAGCGCTTCCTTATCTTCTATTTAATCTGCGGCTTGGGTGCAGGTGTTCTATACGCAAGTATCAACTATGTGGAATACCAAGGTATGCGCCAGGAATATGAGTCGGTAAGAAATCACCCTACACCAAGCGGCATCTTGGGATTTGTAGGAGAATATGGAGACCCCAGTTATGGGCAGGATTATCAAATCTTAAACCAGTACGATGAACATCCTGAAGACCCCATAGCCGAGCGCAACGCCATTTTGTTAATGGACAATTGGTTTTCGGCTCGTAAAAACTACGGAAGAATGTTGGGTGCTTCCGGTGCGGTGTTTGGCGTTTTACTTGCCCTGGGCATGTTATTCCCCAACCATACCGTTATGTTAATCATTCCCCCAATACCAGTTAAGATAAAGTACTTGGTAGGGTTTTTAGGAATTGCGGAATATTTCGCCATTCTAAGAGCAACTCCGGGTGACAATGTGGCGCATAACGCGCACTTGGCGGGAATGTTGATTGCATTTTTACTAATACGTTTTGGTAATTTTGGAGGAAATAGGTAAGGCCCATGAATAATAGACCGGGTATATTGGATCAATTTAAGGATGCCTTTCGGCGACCCAACAACGCATACATTCAACTCATCCTGATTAATGTTGCTATCTTTTTGTTGCTAGATGGAGTGATGGGTATTACGCTGTCTCTAGCGGGGCAAGGGGAGATATATGACACTTTCAAAAGCTGGTTTGTATTGCCAGCCAATTTTACTGATGATGGCACCGGACCGTTCTTGTTTCGCCAACCGTGGACCCTGTTTACCTACATGTTTTTGCATGGGGGCATCTGGCATATAGCGGGCAACATGCTCTTCCTCTTCTTTTTTGGACGCTTGGTGCAGGAATACTTGGGTAGCCAAAAGGTAATTAGTCTATACGTATTGGGAGGCCTGGTTGGAGGTTTGCTCTTTCTTGTTCTCTATAACGTAGCCCCCGTATTTGAAGGCTCGCGTGCATATCTGCTGGGGGCATCAGCCGGAGTATTTGCCATTGTAGTGGGCGCTGCTACCCTTTTGCCAGACCATGTATTTCATTTGATTTTCCTAGGCCCAGTCAAGATCAAATACATCGCCATAGTATACGTAATCTTCTTCTTCTTTGGTCTTGTAGGTTCCAATGCTGGCGGGGATGCTGCACATATTGGTGGTGCCTTGATGGGGTTCCTCTACATACGGCAACTACAACAGGGTCGGGACTATGGCACATGGGTCATCCGGGCTATGGAGTGGTTCAAAAATCTATTTCGGCCCAAACCGAAAATTAGAGTGACCTACCGCAATCCCAATCCCTCTTCGTCTAGGAGCACTCAGAAAACCCGCACTACAAAACGCTCCTCCTCTTCTTCTACGAGCCGCTCCTCTAGCCGACCTGCGCCAAATAAGGGTTCGGGAGACGATAACATTTCGCAGGAGGAGATTGATGCGATTCTGGATAAAATTGCGGATCGTGGCTACGACAGTTTAAGTAAAGAAGAAAAGCAAAAGCTGTTTAATGCAAGCAATCAAGGATAGTAAAATCCGGGCCCTCTTCGTGAGGTAGCTTGGAAATACAGAGCTGCCTACTCCTCATTTAAGCCTCAGTTTACAGACCGTCTGTAATGCTGAGGCTTTCTTATTTTATAGCCACTACAGTATCTCAAAACATGAATACTATCCCGGCAAAACAGTGATTATCTTCAGATTAACGTGTTAATAATTCTAACTATGTTCAATATTAACTCTATAAATGGAAAGAACTGGGCGTTGTTTTTGTGATACTTGTGGCTGGTTAAAATGAGAAAAAACAAGAATTTTTAGGTAATTAGGACCCAATAGTCATATTTTCAAGAATTACTAAGGTACTTATCTGATAATTGATTGTTGTTTTTATTCTCCTTTGTTATACAAATAGTGAATATTTTTGATGCATTATTTCACTTTGGCATCAGCAAAAAGCTATGTGGAGGAAGGTGGAATCAAAATTTAGTAGAAATGGGAGTGTTAGATATGCAGTGTCAGTATTATTTTCTGTCATCATGAAATATTCTGACCAAAAAATGTATTTTCTGAATACTTGTATACTAAAGCCGCATTGCCAAAACCCAACAACATGAGTGAGGTCCAAAAAGAGATAAATTCCCGAATATTAGAATTCATTGAATTCAAAGGGCTTAGCCTGCACCGGTTCGGGGAAATGGCAAGTTTTGCTAGTGGAGGATTATCGAGAGCCATCAAGGAGAATCGCACCTTTTCGGTCGATAAACTCATGAAGATATATGAGGCATTTCCTGAGCTCAATCCTACTTGGTTGCTATTTGGCAAAGGACGAATGATTGCAGATGGTTTTGAGTTGGTAGAAGCGCCTGGTAAGGTGAAAACCTACGTGTTTAAGGCCAACGAAGCAAAAGAAGATCTCAAGGACTATTCTGTAGCTGAGGACCGGATTAAGGAGTTAGAAAAAGAAGTAGTCGTGTTGGAGGCAAAAAATGAAGCCCTCATGGAGGTACTTCGTGAAATGGGATACATGGGTACTCGCCCCAAAGACGATAAAAAGAAATAAAGCCACAGGTCGGGGCCAGTTCGTAACTTTGACCCCATGTCCCAACAAGCTGCGAGACATTCTGCCCTGGTAAAAGAAACGGCCCACTCGTTGGGTTTTGATTTCTGCGGGATTGCAAAAGCCGAATTTCTAGAGGACGAAGCCCCCAAACTAGAAGCTTGGCTAAAGCAAGGCATGCAAGGCCAGATGGCTTACATGGCCAATCATTTTGACAAACGTCTCGACCCCACCCTGCTTGTGCCTGGGGCCAAATCAGTCATTAGCCTAGGATACACCTATTTCCCTGAGCAGTCCATACCCGAGGACAACACCTACCACATAGCTCGCTATGCTTACGGTCAAGATTATCACCACGTGATAAAAAGTAAGCTGAGAACCCTGCTGGAAAAACTAACTGAAAAGATAGGAAACATTGAGGGGCGTGCTTTTGTGGATTCTGCACCGGTCATGGAGCGACAATGGGCACAGCGAGCTGGTAACGGATGGATAGGGAAGAACAGTCTGCTGCTCAATCGGCAATTGGGTAGTTACTTTTTCCTGGCAGAGCTGATTATTGATCTGGAACTGGAACCCGATGGTCCTGTACAGGACTACTGCGGTACTTGTACCCGCTGTATTGATGCATGTCCTACGGATGCTATTCCTCAGCCTTACGTAGTAGACGGCAGCCGGTGTATAAGTTACCTTACTATTGAGCTCAAAGAGGCTATCCCCAATGAGTTTGAAGACAAAATGGAGAACTGGATTTTCGGCTGTGATATCTGCCAGGAAGTATGCCCATGGAATCGGTTTGCCAAACCCCATCAGGAGCCAGCCTTTGGTGCACACCCGGATCTTGCCGATATGAAGTATGAAGATTGGGAGGAAATTACACGAGACACCTTTCAAAAAATATTCAAGAAGTCTGCCGTGAAACGTACTAAATATGAGGGACTGGTAAGGAATATTCAGATGGCGGCGAAGGGCAAAAAATAACCCCTACCGGATACGATAGGGGAATGTGTTTTTCTGTGTGTTTAAGGGTGAAAAAACTTAACCAGGTAACATCGCAAAACATTTGTTAAGTGACGAATGGTGGGTATCACCAAAACGTTCATAGCACCAGGAGCGCAAGGCGTGGATTTCCTTGGGAATCAGCGATTTAATGGCCTTGCGCAATTCTTTCTCAAAAAGACTCCGATCAAAACTTACCTTTTCGAGAATAGTTTTTGCGTACTCTAGCATAGATTAACCGTTTACAGGGCAATAGTGCCACTATCAAAGAACGAAGTATCACTTCCACTGTGAATACGTTCTAATATAAGAAAAAGTTCAATCATTTTGAAGGCCTGCTTATCTTTAGACAGCCCCAGACCAACGAAAGAATACTAGCATGAACATGCTGAAAACGCCTGGAATTAGACAATTATTTCTGCTCATCTTACTTTTCATAACGGGAGTAAGCTACGCACAGAACATTCGGATTGAAATTGACCCTGAGGTGGTTCCCTTGAACCAGCCCCTTCGCATAAGCATCATTGGGGAAAACCAAGCCATTGAGACCTACAAAGGCTTTCCTGAAATAGATGGTTTCGTGAAGCGGGGTTCCAGTAGCAGTACCAGCACGGTGATCAATAATGGAAGCATCTCCTACGAGCAGTCCATTTCTATGCGCTACCTGGCTCGAAAAGAAGGTACCTACCGCATTCCTGATTTTACCCTAACTGTAAATGGGAAGGAATACTCCGTTCAAGGTCGCACGGTGCAAGTAACCCCGGAGGCGGTGGCAAGCCGAAACAAGAACGACCCATTCGGCTCTAACATGATTGACAATTTCCTTTTTCCAGAGGACAATCGCCCCATTGAATACATTGAGATTGACGATGACGCCTTTTTGGCGGTGACACCCGACAAGCGAGAGGTGTACCAAGGCGAGGGAGTAAATGTGACGGTGGCCTTTTATCGTGGAGAGAATAGCCGGGCACCTTTCGATTTCTACAAACACAACGAACAGATTGCGGCCATCAGAAAGGCTATTCGCCCAACCAATGTGTGGGAAGAGGATTTTCAGATTACCAATCATTATCCTCATCGGGTGGAGGTGAATGGTAAACGATATATTCAGACCAAGCTCTATCAGGCTACCTACTATCCACTGACCCTTGATCCCATAGAGATTCCGGCCGTAAATCTGGAAATGATTAAATACAAGGTGGCCCGGAATCCACGTTTTTTGGCCCGAAACAAACAGGTGGACTATAAAACGTTCACCTCGCGGCCTGTTTCTATTACGGTGAAAGAGTTACCCCCGCACGCGCTTAAGGATAGGGTGCCGGTAGGCGATTTTCGCTTGCAAGAACGGGTTTATGAAGAGGAGCTATCTACAGGAGTAAGTACATACTATAATTTTAGAATAGTGGGTGAAGGAAATATCCAAACCCTCTTCAAGCCTGAGGTACCGGAAACCGATGCTTTCGAAATCTTTGATCCGGTAGAGCAGCGAGACATTTCCCGGGCTGGGGATCGGGTGAGTGGACAGGCCACATTTTCTTATTTCATTACACCTAAGGAACCTGGCACGTATGATTTTGGTGACTTGTTCCAATACATCTTCTTTAACCCCAGGACGGAAGTATACGATACCCTACGCTCGGAAATATCCGTGAGCGTGACGGGTGACCCAATTGTAGAGAAGGGCGTAGAAATAGAGACTACTGGTTTATTTTATGACCGAATTGCGACTACGGATAATAACCTGCGCAGCCGGATAGGTGGGGCATGGTGGCAATTGATGGGCAACGTGTTAATTTTGCTGGCCTTGGTGCTCACAGGCATCATGGTTTTCAAAAAATAATTGGTTCCCACCCCCACTACATTTATGGGTAACTCTTACGGTACTCTATTTAAAATCACTACCTACGGTGAATCACACGGTCGCGCCTTGGGTGTCACCATAGACGGATGCCCTGCCGGCCTCCCCATCGATGAAGAATTCATAGCCTCCGAGATGGCCCGTCGCCGACCCGGCCAATCGCGCATCACCACCCACCGTCAGGAGGGAGACCAGGTAGAAATCATGTCCGGTGTATTTGATGGCAAGGCTACGGGTACGCCCATCGGTATGGTGATTCACAATCAGGATCAGCGCAGCAAAGACTATTCGCACATTGCTGATAAGTACCGGCCTTCTCATGCAGACTATACCTACCAAGCCAAGTACGGCTTGCGCGATTACCGGGGTGGAGGTCGTAGCTCAGCCCGCGAAACAGCTGCCAGGGTAGCCGGGGGTGCGGTAGCCAAAATGTTTTTGGAAGCCAAGGGCATTACTTG
>DMST01000069.1:0-958 GCA_003454975.1 Cytophagales bacterium
GCAGGTGGCCCTGATAGATGCGTGGGTATAGGACGAAATGGCGGGCAGTGCCACGCATAGCTATGTCTACGACCAGGCATCGCTTTCCTGGCGGCCGCACATTGAAGCCGAAGGCGGACTCTCGGCCTCGCCAGGTACGGACGTGCAAGGCAGGTCGTACATCAATTGTGTGGAGTTTGAATTGGCCGCTGATACCGTGACGGAAGGCTCCTCGGAGGCTCTGGCTCAGGTACAAACGCTGCGGGTGCTACGCTATGGCGATGCTACTGAAGAATTGGTGGTGACGTTGGGCTCGGATGAAACCAATACCGATACCGACGCTGGCGAGGTGGAGGCTCCCGCCACGCTCACCTTTGCTGCTACCGAAACTGAGCAGGTATTGACCCTCGAGATCCTGGGAGATACAGATGAGGAAGCAACGGAACGGTATACGGTGCTGCTGTTGAGCACATCTAACAATGAGGTGATGGTAGGCCCACAGAGCAGCGGCCAACTGGTGATTTTGGATGACGACGAAGTAACGGGATTGGCTGAGGTGCTTACCTCGCTGCAACTGTACCCGAACCCCAGTCGGGATCGGGTAACGCTGGAACTGGCCGAGGCGGAATACCGGGCCTTGGAGGCTAGCCTACTGACTGCCTCCGGTAAGCAACTGCGTAGTACAGCGCTGACTACCCAAGGAAAAGGCCAGCTCTCTGTGGCCGGTTTGCCTACCGGATTGTACCTGCTCAGATTGACCGAGGCCGGCAATACGGTGGCGGTACGCAAGATTATGGTGCAGTAAAGCCCAACCTAAATGTTGAATGAAGAGCCGGTATCTCTTCATTCAACATTAAGCATCCAACATTTATTCGTATCGAATGGCCGATACAGGATTGGCCCGGGTAACGCGGAGGGTGTGAAACAGGATGGTAAGGAACCCAACGAGCAAAGCCCCCGTGCCCGTAAGGGCCAGAAT
>DMST01000069.1:1016-7467 GCA_003454975.1 Cytophagales bacterium
CCCCAAGAGAAGGGGGCCTGGTAGGCAAAGTTTTGTACCCAGTCCTGCATAAAGTAATAGGCCAGGGGCCAGCCCAATAGATTGGCAATGAGGATGAGCATTAGAAAATCTCTGGAGAGCAAGGCTATGAGTTTGCCTTTAGGTGCACCCAATACTTTGCGAATGCCGATCTCTTTGGTGCGGCGTTTCATTACGAAAGCGGTAATGCCAAATAGCCCCAAGCAACCGATAAATACCGAGAGCACAGTAAAGGTAGAAAGCACCTGGAGTACCGTTTCCTCCTGCTGATAGTGCGCCCGCAGCTCGTCTTCCATAAACTCGTACCGGAAGTCACGGTCGGTACCGAAGCTTTTCCAGATTTTTCCCAGCGAAGCCAAGGTGGCCTCTGTATTGCCCGGAGCCAGACGTACGCTCACCCAAGTGACGAAAGTGGTAATGGGGGCACGCAAGGAGAATACGGTAGGCCTCACGGGGTCGTGGAGGGAAGCAAAGTGGAAATCCTCTACCACCCCAATCACCTGGGCCTCTTTGAGATTCCAGTCAGAACCAGTAAAGGCTGCTCCTGTCAGGGAGGCACCCACCGGATCGGTAAGGCCGAAAAAATCTACCGCTGCTTGGTTGAGCACGTAGGCTTCGGTAGCATCGGAAGTGAATTCCCGATCAAAGGTTCGCCCATCAGCAACCTCCGCTTCCAGGGTGTTGAAGAAATTGTAGTCTAGTACAATGGTAGGGCAATTGATGGGGTCTTCGGCTCCTTCGGTTTTGTATCCGCGCCACCCCCCAATCCGGTTGGTAGGTTTGCTGCTGGAGGCAGAAACGGATATCACCCCTGATTCCTTCTCTAGCCGATCCCGAAAGGTTTCGTACTCATTGACCATATCCCAGGTTTGCAGCGGAATCATCACCACACTTTGGGGATTATAGCCCAAGTCTTTATTGCGCAGGAAGTGGATTTGATTGAAGATGGAAAGGGTAGAAACGATGAGGGTAACGGCCATGAAGAACTGTACCGTCACCAGGCCGTTGCGCAGGTTGAAACGGTTATTTCCGCGGGTGAGTACATTGCCCATCAGGCTTTTTATGGTGGGGAGCTTCATGAGGAATAAGGCCGGGGCACTCCCGGTGATGAGTCCCACCAGCAGAATAACGCCTAGCAGGGCCGCTATGAGCCCGGGGCTAAGCATATCTGCTAAGAGCAATTGCTTCTGGGTAATCTGGTTGAAAGAAGGCATGGCGAGGCCTACCATCACCAAGGCCAATAGGGCGGCTGCGGTAACCACCAAAATAGATTCCACTTGAAACTGCATGATTTGGCCCAATCGGGAGGCACCCAGTACTTTCTTGAGGCCTACCTCTTTGCTACGTTGCAGGGAGGCTGCCATGCTGAGGTTGATGTAATTGATGATGGCGAGCAGTAAAATGATGAGGGCGGTGGCGGAGAAAATATAGACGATGGTCTGGTTCCCGTTGGCCAGTATTTCAGCGCTCAGGTCTGAGGTCAGATGAATGTCGGTGAGGCTTTGTACCGAAAACCAGGGGCCCATGTCGGTGCGCCACTGCGACCCAATGTATTCATTTAGTTTATCCGCAAAGGCAGTTTTGTCCAGGTTTTCCGGGCCTTTGAAGTAGGTGTAGTGGCTGTAACCCGAATTGTTTTCCAGTACCCAGTCCGGGTACCAATCGGTAATCCCCGGTATGGGTAGATACAAGTCGGCTGTGAAGTGGGTGTTGTGCGGGAGGGCCTCTACTACGGCCGCCACCTGGAATACCTTTTCTTCAATTTCGAAGGTTTTGCCCAGCGCCTCCGCCGTGCCAAAATACTTTTTGGCTACCTCGCGGGTGAGTACGGCCGCCGAAGGGTCGAATAGGGCTTGGGCATCTCCGCTGAGGAAGGTGTGGGGGAATACCGAGAAGAAGGCTGAGTCGGCCAGGAGAATATCCGTTTCCTCAAACTGGTGCTCTCCTACCTCCACCAGTCTGCCCGTGACATCCACCCGGGTAATATCTTCTATCTCTCCAAATACCCCTTCTATGGCCGGCTTGAGGAGGTAGGTGGTCTGGGCGGAGTGGGTGGGAGCATCGCCCCCGGTGTCAGATTCACCCGTGATGCGGTACACCCGATCGGCCGTGGCGAAGTGCCGGTCGTAGCTGAACTCATCACTTACAAAAAAAGTGATCAGCAAACAGGCGGCCAATCCTAAGGCTAGCCCGAGCACATTGATGGCCGTGTAGAGCTTGCTCTTCATAAGGTTGCGGCGGCCGATTTTTACATAAGTCCTAAGCATAAGTATGTTGTTGCGGTTGTATTTCTCGGATGGGATAATGAGCCTGAGCGGTAGCATGCGGAGTGCGGCCAATGTCCAATGCAGGTGTGTGAGCCAGCGCTGTTGAGAGACCACCGCCTCCTCATACAGCTCCAGAAAGTCACCTTCCAGGTCTGGGCGGCTGCTAGGTGTGCACCAGCGCACCAGGCGGTGTAACCAGCGGGGTGGCATCATAGGTCGGTAGGGATTACCTGAAACACACCGTTGGGGATGCTGCGCCACAAGGCTGTGCGGTGATCCATTACCTGCTTTAGCTCCTCCTGGCCTTTGGCCGTTACCGAGAAGAAGCGCTTGGGTTTGCCTCCACGCTTGTTGGAAGCCTCGCCAAGCCGACTGGTAAGGAATCCGCGCTCTTCCAGACGGTATAGCCCGGTGTGCAAAGCCCCCATGCTCACGTGGCGGCCAAGTCGCTCCTCAATCTCCTTTTTGATGGCTACTCCGTAGGCCTCCGTATTCAGAATGCCTACCGTGAGCATGATAATCTCCTCAAATTCACCGATTTGGTATCTCCGACTCATTATTCTCTTTTTGCAGGTATTATGTGCAAGTAAGCAAATCCTGATTATATCTGCAATAAGAAAGAAATAGGATCGGTGATAACGTATAGCGTTTTCAGCTATCAATTATTGGTGGTGAGTGGGACTACTGTGTGTCTTTTAAGAGGTACAATTAATTGGTAATGAGTTGCTTAGGATGGTACACGGATTTCTATTCACGGTTATCAATTAACTCCTCCCGGAAGCTTCTAAACATTCGAGCGAGCATTATCAATTCCATTTAGTGTCTCATCGTCATGGTCCACTCGCCGGCTTGGTATATGGTGAACCGGAATTTGATATCTACCGTGTTAAATCCTTGGAGGACTTTATAGGTACAATCTATGGTGACGGGGAATTCCACATTCTCCAGCCCAAATTTGTCGGCAAATTGGAAAGGAACTCCACTGCTAGCCACCAAGTCAAGATTATCGGGACTGATAGGTAACCCTTGTAGGGTGGTTTTGAAGGTTACCTGGTTTTTATCGCTTCCGGTACGTTTGAGGTCGTAGTTGGTTTCCAGAGGCAAGGTGGCAAACACATAGGGCTGTAGGAAAGAGCCAAGGTATTCCCCCTTTTCCCAATAGCCGGCTTGGGTGGTGCCATCCGGCAAGGTAAGTGTACCCTGGCCATCGGCGACTCCATTCTTGATGGATCCTTCGTAAAATTTCCCCTCTTCGAATGTGTAAATGCCCCGGCCGTGGGGTTTCCCACGTTTCCAGTTTCCTTCAAAGGAATGTCGCCCCACGGCTTTACCTTGGCCGTGGGCCAGACCGCGTTTGCATTCGCCCTCGTAGGTTCCCTGTAAATCCACGGAAAATACTTTGCAGTCAGATTGGGCTTGAAGTGAAAAGGGGAGGAGGAAAATGAAAAAAAGTACTCTCAGAGAGTTGATGTAATGGTGCATAGAGAAATAGAAGCTGGTTTGAGATAATAAAGAACAAGGATTATTCTGGATTCCCCAAAAAGAAAGGGATTGCCCAAAAAAGCAATCCCTTTGTCTAAATCTGTAAAACTACTTGAGAAACTTACGAGTAATTACTTTAAAACGTGGGTTTAACCTCCAACTTGTATTACCATGATTCAAAGGTACGTGCTGAATGTGGCCTGTATCAAGTCCCCCAGTTTGGTATATTTTGGGGTAGAGAAAGCTGAATTTGTGGAGTGGAATTAGCTGGTTGAGTGTATGGGATAGCTGAGCAATATGTGTAGTGCATTTCATCCGAAAACACTACTGAATACAAAGCTTGGCAAGACAAGGGAGTCAATCAAGTCCCCTGGTTTGGTATTTCGAATTGGTTGTATACGATGGAGTTAGCCGGTATTTCTGCTGCCCGCCCGATAGGTTATGGGGAGTTGATTTCGGCAGTGGAGCATGCCTCCCTTTCCCAGCGGCTCTTCCGCTCGTGGCTTGGCTTGCCGGCGGCTTGAGGGGCATCATCACAATCTACTCGGCATTCAGGGGTGCTACCCAATTGAAACTTTGTAAGACGAACCCGATTTGGTCTAGACGGAGTTTCGCCAGCTTCTTCTGGCTCAGCGACGAAATGAGTTGCCTATTCACCACCACATCTCCTCCCGTAGGGTAAATCACACACACCAGCAAAGACAGCACCGTGGTTTTACCAGAACCAGAAGGACCGATGATGAGGGTGAGTTCGCCCGAATGGAGGGTGATCCGTAGGATGCAAGGCCGTAATCAGGGTGTCATCTGACTTATATTCCTTGCTCGCTCCACGTACTTCCGCCATGGCTTCTGGATGTGCTATGTTTCATCATGTTTGAGGTTGATGAAATAGGAAGAAGGTTATTTTATTTTTATTACAAATTTACAATTTGGTGATTGCAAGTGTCTGATTTTCAATGAAATAAATTCATGGTCTTTCACGGATTACTCCCAAAAAGGCCCCCGAACATCTATGACCTACAGGGGCAATTACAGTCGGAATAGTCAGGGGTACCCAATGGATCATGTCTTCAAGCATGTTTGTGGTTCGCAGAAGCCGGGGGGATTATGTTATCGCGTTATCACGAACCGGAAAAATACCGTATAATTGAAAATACTATTATGGCACATGGCAGGACCCTCTAGCACAGTAACCGACGGACAGAAAAAGCTGCAGCAGAATCACGCTCTTTTGCATAAAGAGCGAGGTTTCAGAAGCTGGATGCCTACCTTTTTATCTACGAAAGGTGAAAAGAAGAAATGGAAAGATATAGAAGCCAGTCCTGAAGTGCTGGCCGAGATTCAATCCGAAAGTGAAGCCCATAAGAAACGACATCGACGGTTAGTAGCCTTACGATTGGGGGCTGCAGTAGGACTCATTGCCGTTCTATGGTATGCTGTGCCACCTTTATTGCAATGGCTTTTCCCGCCCATTTGATCATCGAACGTGGGTATACTTTAATAGAAAAAGGAGTCACCTTACGGTGACCCCTTCATTGAATCTCAGCGATAGACAATACCCTTAGTCTTCCCGGTCAGTATACTCTTCAGGATACCCAAACGTAAATTTTTTGGGTTTTCCCTGAAAGTAGATCACCCCAAGGAATCCGCCCTCTTCACTATTATATCAAGGAAGAAACCATCTTCACTTGTATCCATTAAGGCAAATTATTAGCCGTGTTAGATTTCAAATAGTTTTAGTGTTGTCCCCCCACACACCTAGGGCAGCGGGGGCTTTGGAGCTCTATCGCTTAGGTTAAACCTCGATGCATTGCATTTTCAACCTACTCATCCTTCAAATGGTGGGCGGGGTTAGCGTAGGCTGCCCGCAGGGTATGGTACCCAATGGTGCCCCAGCAAAGGCCCAACGAGATGAGGGCGGCCAGAATGAAGATGCCAGCGCCTAGCGGGATACGGTCCGGATACTGGGCTAGCCACTGCTCACCGAAGTAATAGGCCATGGGCGCGGCCAGGATAAAGGCCAGAATCACGATAAAGGTGAACTCGCGGCCAATCCGCAACACTACGTGGTTGACACTGGCGCCTAGCACCTTGCGGATGCTCAGCTCCTTCTTGCGCTGATTCACCACAAAGATGACCATGGCCAATAGTCCCAAACAGGCGATGATGATGCCCAGTATGCTGAAAATGGCAAAGAGAGTAAAGAACTGCTGCTCGGCCTGATAGTAGGAGGCATAGTCCTCTTCGATAAAGGAGAAGCTAAACGGCACCCCTTCGGTTTGGCTTTTCCAGAGCCTATCCAGGGCAGTGATGGTGGCCGTGACCTCGGTGGGTTGGAGCCGCAGTATGAGGTTGTCCGGGCTGGCTCGGTGTCCTGGGTGTGTTTGGAAGTAGAGTACAGGAATCACCTGGTCTTTGAGGGATAGATGCCGTAGGTCCGGGGCTACGCCAATCACTTCGCGGGGAGAACCATCCAGTTCAATGGTGCGCCCCACGGCGTCGGTCCAGCCCATGGCTTCCAAAGCGGCTTGGTTGAGGATAACCCCTGGCTGCTCCTGGCTAGAGGTAAAGTCCCGCCCGGCGTCCAACTCTACTTCAAGTGTACTAAAGAAGTGGTGGTCTACGGATACAATCTCAATCCCGCCAATCTGGTCTTCGCGGCGGCCGTCCCAGGAGAAACCCCT
>DMST01000069.1:7551-8301 GCA_003454975.1 Cytophagales bacterium
CGCCCGAGGTAGTCACGGCGACCACGCCAGGTAGCGCCGCTACCTGATCGCGCAGGGTGCTGAGGGTTTCCTGCATGGTGCGGTCCTCTACGGGCACGAGTAGTAGTTGATCCTCGTTGAAGCCCAGGTCGCCTTGCATTAGGTGCCGAAACTGGCCAAAGACCATGACGGTGCCCAGCAGCAAAAAGATGGAAAGGATAAACTGAGCAGTAACGAAGCCCTGTCGTAAGCGGAACCGGGTATTCTTCATTTCGCCTTTCAGAGCTCGCAGGGGCGAGAATCCGGCCATGGCCAGGGCAGGGTAGCTACCCGCCAGTAGCCCAGTGAGAAACCAGATGATACCAATGCCCCACAGCGTAGCGGGTTGGATAAGGAAGGCTAGAGGAATAGGCAGCCCGGCTACTTGCTGAAATAGCGGCCACAAAAGGAAAACGAGGAGAACGGATAGCAGCAGGCTAACGGTGGTAATGAGGTAGGTTTCGGTGAGAAATTGCTGCACCAGCCGCTGCTTGAAGGCGCCCAGGGTTTTGCGTACACCTACCTCCCGGGCTCGGTTCGTAAGCTGGGCGGTGCTTAGGTTCACAAAGTTGAGGATGGCGACGGCCAGCACCAGCAGGCCTACCAGCATAAATATGCGCAAAGTGCGGGCGTCTCCGGCCAGGTCGTGTTTGGCCTTGCCGATATCCGCGCTTTTTAGGTACACTTCGTCCAGCGGCTGGAAGCTGTTGTGGGCCATGGAGCGGCGGCGTG
>DMST01000069.1:8348-9814 GCA_003454975.1 Cytophagales bacterium
CGGCACGTGTTCATCTAAGTACCTGGAAAGGCCTGCTTGTACCGTAGCCAGATTCAGGGTAGAGGGGAGGTGCATGTAGGTGCGCAGCCAGCTAAAGCCCCACAGGGGTACTAGATTTTTGTAGAGGTGCTCACCCGTGACCATGCTGCCCAGCATGGCAAACTGTAGGTGGGAGTTCAAGGGCGGGTCGGCCACCACGCCGCTTACCTGCATCACCAACAGGGTATCGCTGTCGTACACCTTTACATCTAGCGGTTCGCCCAAGGCATTGCCTTCAGGAAATAATTTGTCGGCCATGCTTTGGGTAAGCACTACCTGATTGGGCTCACTCAGGGCAGTAAGCGGATCACCCTGCAGTAGCTCAAAATCGAAGATTTGGAAGAGGTTTTCGCCCGTCCAGTAGAAGGACTCCTCGTAGTACTCGGCGCCGTTGGCGTAAGCCACCACCGGGTCCTGGCCCAAGCTTACCGTTTTGAGGGAGTTGGGGAAGGCCGCCATCAACGATTTTTCGGTCATGGAGGAGAGCCCCGCCCCGCGCTGCTGGCTACTTGGGTCTACCCGGAGTACGCGGTAGGTACGGTCGGCTTTGGTGTGAAACTGGTCGTAGCTACGCTCATGCTGCACAAAGGCGTAAATGAACAAGCAGACGGTGAGCCCGGTGGTCAGGCCCAGGAGATTCATGCCGGTGTAGAAGCGGCGTTTGAGCGTGCTACGCACGGCCATTTTGATGTCGTTGCGGATCATAGGGTGATCGATGAGAGTGAGTAAGAGGTCAGAGACCTTTTTGAGGCGAAACCAACGTGCTGAGCGGAGTACTTCCCAGACGAACCGCCTACGCAGGGCGTGGGGGGTGTACTGGTTGGCCATGAAGTAGTACCACTCGTGTAAGTCGCCAATGAGTTCGTCTTGAAACCGTTCTGCAATGAGAACAGACAGGAGGCGCAGGGGCCATCGGGGTGGCGAGGGCGGATTCGGCATTATTTAAAGCCTAGGTCGGGTAGGGTGCCCCATAGGGAGTCACGTAGCTCGCGGGTTTGTACCAAGGCGGTATGCCCTTCTGCGGTGAGTACGTACAGCCGTTTGGTACGTCCACCGCGCGTTTGGCTAGCACCGCCCATCTCCGAGCGCAAAAATCCCTTCTCCTCCAACCGGTACAACGCCGTGTGCACACTACTGATGGTGATCTTGCGTCCGGTACGTTCGGTGAGTGCTTCCAGCAGCGTGATGCCGTATGCATTGCCGTGCAGGTTGCCTACCATAAGCAGCACGAGTTCTTCAAACTCGCCAAGATTGGTCCCTTTCATTACATTTACATTTACGAATCAAATATATATGATTCGTAAATGTAAATCAAATAGAGTTGACTTTTGGGGGTTTTGGGTATGGTATAAGCGGTTGACTATTAATGGTTTGTGGTTAAAAAGATTTAGATTACCCCTCCCTTCTGTAGGTTGGATAGCATGCTA
>DMST01000069.1:9845-10737 GCA_003454975.1 Cytophagales bacterium
GGGGGGGGGCAGGTTCCTTTCTATGATCTTAAAGTTTTGAATTGGAGTGTATGTATGTGGATTAGACATGAAATAAAACGACCCACCTACATTCCGATTTCGGTGGGCCAAGAGATTTCGTGCCAACTGGGTGTGCAGCCAAGAAGAGGTACCGAGTCTGCTCACTTTGCTATCCACCCGCCCCGGGGCTATCTTATCCTCGCAACAAACTCAAAAACTCATTTACATGCTACGCAACACCCTCAAGCTCCTGCTAGGCAGCCTCCTGCTGTTCGGCTGTGGGTCCTCAGAAAACTCCATCCGCAGCTACCTGGGCCATAGCTTCGACCCTGCTAAGCTGGATGCTTTTCTGGAAAAGGAAATGGAGAACAACCCCATCCCTGGGCTGACCGCCGTGGTACTCAACGACGGTGAGGTGGTCTACCATACCGTAAAGGGCCTGGCCGATGTGGACCAGGGCCTTCCTGTTACCGAAGAAACCATCTTCGAGGCGGCCTCTATCAGTAAGTCCATCTTTGCACACTTTGTGATGACCTACGTAGAAGCGGGCCAGCTAGACCTGGACCGGCCATTGTATGAGTACTGGCCCTACCCAGATGCAGCGCACGATGAGCGCTATAAACAGATTACAGCCCGAATGGTGCTGAGCCACCGCTCCGGCTTCCCCAACTGGCGCGCCGACGATCCGGCACACGAAGGGCAGCTCAAGATTCTGTTCGACCCGGGAACTAGCTATAACTACTCTGGAGAGGGCTACGTGTACCTGGCTGAGGTGCTGAAGCATATGGGTGATGGCTCCTGGGCCGGTCTGGAAGCGGAATTCCAACGGCGGATCGGTGAGCCCTTTGGCTTACTGCACACGGTGTTTATTACAACCCCCTATACACAGGCG
>DMST01000069.1:10788-11246 GCA_003454975.1 Cytophagales bacterium
TCCACAGGCGCGGAAGGCACAGCCGTACGACGAGGCAGGCGAATGGATAGACCTGAAAGCCCTCCGGAATATGGCTGATTACGATACTACTTTTGTGGCCCCGGCCTCAATATTGACGGAGCCCATTGACTTTAGCCGCTGGATGAAGGCGGTGATGAATGAGGAGAGACTTACTACCGAAAGCTACCAGACGCTCTATGCTCCGGTAAGTACTTTGGAGAGTGTAGCCGGACTATCGATTGAGTATTCGCTCGGCTTTTTCGTGCTAAATGCTCCCTTTGGTACGCTGTATGGGCACGGCGGCAACAACCAAGGCTTCACTTGTTTCTATGCTCTGGACCCAGAGAAGGATTGGGGCATGGCCTTGTACACAAACTCCGAATATGGGGAGGAACTCGGTGGTTTCTTCCTGCTGTACCTGCTTGCCGGGCCCCATTGGGTTACGTATGCGGTGGTGG
>DMST01000071.1:0-4833 GCA_003454975.1 Cytophagales bacterium
ATACCGTCATCTGCCTACTTCGCAAGACGCCGCCGTAATTTTCCCTGGCAACAGCCGTATTCCTACTGCCGCTGCGGGTGCTCCTCCTGCTCTGGACCTTTGGGAAGTGACCGGACGCTTTGTGTCCAAGCTGAGTCCTGAGTTGGGCATCATCGTGAACGCATATGGTGGAAATGGTCAGGCCAACGGCCCCGATCCTCGTACCATCCAGCGCTACGGTGGTGACTTCCGGATGATCTACAAGAAGCTGAAAATTCAGTCGCACGTGCGGGTGAACGATTGGGGTCCTTTTGACTACCACCGTGACTTCAACCTCACCTTCCCGCTACAGTTGATGGCCGATATCTCAACGTCCATTTCCAAGCCAGATTGGTTCCTACTGCCCAGTACTCAGCTTGGAATGATGTTTACCTGGCGGTCTTTAGATCAGTATTCTCCCCGTTACCTACCCTTGCAGGCAGAGGAGTTTGCTGAACAACCCATCATTAGCCCTGTAGGCTTTCCTAACGGAAACGAATGGGAGTTCAGAACCTACTTAAACATCAACCTAGGAAAATAATGAATAGCGCCATGAATAACTCACTGATCAAATTGAAGCAACTCTTCTTCTTTGGCAGCGGACTCGTGCTATTGAGTGGATGCTGGACCCCCTCGGACGAAGTAGACTTCGCGGGCTTTCCTCAGAATGGAGATGTTTTCCTCGACGGCTTTAGCGGAGGTTTAGAATACCTACCCTTTGCTGGTTCTAAGTTAAATGCCTTTCAGGTAGACGACGAGGTGTTCTACCAAGGCACTGCCTCTATGCGTTTTGATGTACCCAACGGGGACGACCCGGACGGGAACTATGCCGGAGCCATTTTCCCAGATTTCGGAGGGCGGGACCTTACTGGGTTTGACGCCATTACCTTCTGGGCCAAAGGCAACAGTGCTACCACCATTGATGAGATTGGTTTTGGTAACTACTTCGGTGACAACGAGCACCTGGTTACCATCCTGGGTTTACGGCTGAGCACTAGCTGGCAGAAGTTTGTGATTCCTATCCCTGACCCTACCAAGCTCTCGCGGGAGCAAGGGCTGTTCTGGTACTCTACTGGTGCTAAGCCTGCGGGACTTGCCGGACAAGGGTACACCTTCTGGATTGATGAATTGCAGTTTGAAAAATTGGGTACGGTTGCCCAGCCCCGACCAGCCATCATGAATGGTGCGGATGTAGAAGAGACCAGCTTTACGGGCTCTAGTCCTTCGGTAATTGGGCTTACCCAAACCTTCAACCTGGCCGACGGCACCAACCAAACGGTGAGCGCTGCACCTAGCTACTTTAGCTTTAGTTCTTCGAACGGTTCGGTGGCTACGGTGAACGAACTAGGGGTGATTTCGGTGCTAGGCCAAGGCACTACTACCATTACAGCTTCGCTGGGTGGTGTACCTGCCTCGGGTTCTCTGATTCTGACTTCCACCGGAGCCTTTGATGCAGCGCCCACGCCTACGCGTTCGGCAGACAATGTGATCTCCATCTTTAGTGATGCCTATGAGAATAATCCGGTGGATTTCTTCAACGGCTACTGGACCTTCTCTACTACCCAAGGGCAGGATGATTTGAACATCGCGGGTGACAATGTGATTCGCTACACGGCTCTGAATTTCGTGGGGATCGAATTCAAGGCGCCCACCGTAGATGCCTCCAACATGACCCACTTTCACGTCGACCTTCGTACTCCTGAGGGTATCGATCCGGGGGATTTTATCAGAGTAGAACTGGGAGATTTTGGCCCTGATAACGCCTTTGGCGGGGGTAACGATGTCTCGGGCAGTGTTACGTTCGGTAGCTCATCCTTGCGTACCGATGAATGGATAAGCCTGGACATACCCCTGTCTAGCTTTGGCCTGGGAAGCCGGGGTAATTTGGCTCAGATCATCTTCGTGACGGACGGAACGGTACAAGAGCTGTTGGTAGATAACATGTATTTCTATAGTGAATAATTAATGAAGATGAATCGAATTCCATTATTCAATATGAAAAGCATTCAAGCTGCGGTAAAGGTGGGCTTATCCCTCACCTTGATCGCTACCCTGACCCAGTGTAATGATACCCAAGTGGTGACTACACTTACCAATGTGGTGTTGGACCAGTCCTTTGACGAAGGCACCACGCCGGATGCGGGTGTTTGGACCTATGACATTGGACGCGGGCCCAACGGTGATGGCTGGGGCAATAACGAATTGCAGTACTACACCGATCGGCCTGAAAACGTACGGATCGAAGGAGGTAATCTAATAATCACCGCTCAGGAAGAGCTGTTTGAAGGAGCCGGTTATACCTCGGCGCGGTTGCTTTCCAAAGATTTATTTGAGCAGCAGTATGGCCGTTTTGAGGCACGCATTCAGTTGCCTTGGGGGCAGGGTATTTGGCCTGCCTTCTGGATGCTGGGTGCTGATATCGACGAAAACGTATGGCCCGGTGCGGGTGAGATCGACATCATGGAATTTCGAGGGCAAACACCCACTACCATCGTGGGTAGTGTGCACGGCCCCGGCTATTCTGCCGGAGAGGCCATCTCTAAGGAGTTCACTTTGACCAACGATCGTTTTGATACCGGCTTTCATGTTTTTGGTATCGAATGGGGACCAGACTACATCAACTACTACGTGGATGATGTGCTCTACAATCAGATTACTCCTGAAGACGTGACCGGGGATTGGGTGTTTGACAAGCCGTTTTTCATCCTGATCAACCTGGCCATTGGGGGTGACTTTTTGGGCCCGCCCAACGAAGAGACTGTGTTCCCTCAGCAAATGCTGATTGACTATGTACGTGTATACAATTGATTTTCCAAATAAGTAAATACTAATGAAACTACTATTGAAAAGTTCAATGCTGGCCCTCACTTTGGGATCAGTTGCCATGTTCACTGCGTGTGATCCGGAAGTGATTCTTCCTGAAGTTACCGCTTCTTTTACTTCTGCAGTAGATAACGCTACCGGTACCGTTACTTTCACCAATACGTCTACCGAGGCTACTACGTATGCCTGGACGTTTGGCGACGGAAATTCCTCTTCGGACGAGAACCCTACCAACACGTACGCCGAAGACGGTGACTACACGGTTACGTTGATTGCTTCTAGCGACAACGACGCGGACACCGCTACTGCTACCGTCACGATCGCACTAGAAGGTGGTGGAGTTGACGAAACGGCTCCTGTTATCACATTGACGGGCGAGGACTCTGTATCTATCACATTGGGTTCTACCTACGAAGACGCTGGTGCTATGGCTTCTGATGATGTAGATGGCGACATTTCTGCCAACATTTTGGTGAATGATGATGCCCTGAATACTTCTTTGCCTGGTACTTATTCAGTAACCTACAATGTAAGCGATGCTGCTGGTAACGCAGCTGCTGAAGTAACTCGTCGCGTAACAGTAACCTGGGACGGTGGTACAGCTATCGATGGTGGCCTGATTGGCGACGGTGGTTTCGAGAACGGTGGTGACGGCTGGGATGGCAACGCCTTGCAGGTGATTACCTTGGGCGACAATAGCTACCAGTTTGCTGATGTAGCAACTGCCGGTAACACCTTCGACGTGAACCTGAGCTACGGACTGGAAATTGAGCAAGGTCAGACTTACGAACTTAAGTTTACCGCTTTCTCTGGTGCTGCCCGTACTATGGATGTAGGTATTGGTCTGTACCAAGATCCTTGGACTGCAGATGTAGAAACTATCACTTTGGGTACTACTCCTGAGGAATTCACCCTTGAGTTATCTTCTGCTGACTTCGGAAATGCTAATAGCCGTGTCATCTTCGACATGGGTGCTGACGTAGGTATCGTGATTATTGACAATGTAAGCTTGGTAAAAACATCTACTGACGATGGCGGTGACGGCGGCGATAGTGGTGACGGCGAAGCGGACGTATTCTGCGAAACTACGGTGAAAGCTTTCGGTGGTGACGCAGGTTCTGACGTGATCGTGTCCATCTACAATGTGAACTCCACTACTTTGGAGATTGCGTTGAAATCTGCTGATGATGACCCAGTAGACGCACTGGTATTGCCTGCTGGTGACTTCACTCCTGTACCTGGATTTACCGCTGAAGGGCAGCCTCAGGATAACGACGGCGACGGCACTTGGGTAGCACAAATGCTTTATCCAGAAGGTACCAGCAACGTTACGCTGTACTTCTTGTGGAGTAAGGTATCATTTGAAGGGAACTGGCAGTCGCACAACTTTGGTGAAGGCGAAATTGCTACTGTTGACTTCAACCAAGTTTGTCCTGAATAATCCGGTTAGGATTAATCAATTGATATAATGCTATTGAGCGGGTTGGGTGTTTCTCCAACCTGCTCACCTTCTCTTTTTGATTTTTATCAATACAAGAAACTCTATTCACACTTTCTTTATGTTGACTGCTGAGGAAATGGGCACTAAGGAGATTGATCTTCAGATGGTTATGATCGGTAATGAAGAATATTACTGTATATCGAACCACGACCAGATGGCTCCGTTTTTCATGAGTATCGTGAGCGACTCCAACCACTGGATGTTTATATCCAGTAATGGAGGGCTAACGGCCGGGCGGAAAAATGCTGACTTTTCACTTTTTCCGTATTATACCGATGACAAACTCACGGAACTCGCCGAAACCACCGGCAGCAAATCCATCTTTTGGGTAACCAAAGGGGGCGAATCCCACCTGTGGGAACCTTTCTCCATCCGAGGAGAAGGCAAATACAACTACCAACGAAACCTGTATAAGAACGGCTTGGGCAACAAGCTGATCTTCGAAGAAATTAATCAAGATCTGGGGGTGATCTTCCGCTACCAGTGGAACT
>DMST01000071.1:4880-14889 GCA_003454975.1 Cytophagales bacterium
TACCAGTGGAACTCCAGCAATCTATTTGGGTTCGTAAGGAACTCGCATCTGGTAAATATTGGAGAAACTCCCGCTACCATCAACCTATTGGATGGTATCCAAAACATTCTACCCCAAGGGGTTAAATCTGACCTGCAAACCCGGGTAAGCAATCTGGTAGATGCCTACAAGCGCAGCGAGTTAGATGCCTCCTGTGGATTAGGTATGTATGGTTTGAGTGCCATTATTGTAGATAGGGCAGAGCCTAGTGAGGCACTCAAGTGCAACATTGCCTGGTCCCTAGGCCTTGAGAACCCTACCTATTTGGTTTCTAGTCAGCAGCTGAACGCTTTCCGCAAAACGGGGAAAGTGCAGCAAGAAACCGACATCAAGGCGGATAAAGGGGCGTATTTCCTCAACAAGGAAATTGACCTTACTCCCCAGCAGGAACGCGTTTGGAGCATCGTCTCCAATGTAAACCAAGAACCTTCTGATGTGGCCGAAATGGCCCAACGCCTAAAGGCCGGTGGAGATCTACAAGAAGAAATTTTCGCCGATGTAGCCTTGGGCTCGCAGCGGCTGCGCAATTTGGTGTCTGGTTCTGATGGCATGCAGCTAGGCGCGCATCCCAACCGAAACGCTCGTCATTATTCAAATACCCTCTTCAACATTATGCGCGGTGGCATTTTTGATGCCGGCTACACCATAGAGAAGTGGGACTTTGTGAAGCACATCCGAACCATGAACCAGCCCTTGTATGCTCGTATCAAGGAGGAACTGGATCAACTGGGCGATACTTTCACTTATCAAGAACTAAAAACCAAGGCGCTGGGGCACTCCGATCAGGATTTCACCCGTTTAGCCATCGAATACCTGCCGCTGAAGTTTAGTCGTCGGCACGGAGATCCCAGTCGCCCTTGGAACCGCTTTAGCATCAATACCCGTAGCGAGGTAGACGGATCGAAGATCCTAGACTACGAGGGCAACTGGCGAGACATCTTCCAGAACTGGGAAGCCCTGGCGCATGCCTATCCAGAGTACATCGAGGGCATGATACTCAAATTCCTCAATGCCAGTACTTTCGACGGGTATAACCCCTACCGGGTGACCAAAGATGGTTTCGACTGGGAAACCATAGAGCCGCACGACCCTTGGTCTTACATCGGCTACTGGGGCGACCATCAGATCATCTACCTGCTCAAGTTTCTGGAGTTTATCGAGGATTACTACCCCGGGCAGTTGGTGAGCTATTGCAGCCGCAATGCCTTTGTGTACGCCAACGTACCGTACAAAATCAAATCCTACCAGGATACCTTGGCGAACCCTAAGGATACGATTGAATTTGATGAAGAGCTAGACCAAGCCATTCGCAAAAGCCGCGCACAAATAGGCTCGGACGGGGCCTTGATCAAAGGAGCCGATAAAGACATATACCGGGTCAATTTCATTGAGAAAATCCTGGCTACGCTACTGTCCAAGCTGTCCAACTTCATCCCTGAAGGAGGCATCTGGATGAACACCCAGCGGCCGGAGTGGAACGACGCCAACAACGCGCTGGTCGGCAAAGGGTTATCAGTGGTGACAACCTGCTATCTGCGCCGATTCGTCGTGTNNCGTAGGCAATGGGGTATCTATGGTAACCCTGGGCTACCTGCGTCGGTTCTGTGGGTTCTTCTCTGAAGTGCTTGCCAATGAGAACGGAGAAGTGCCTGTATCGGAAGAGCTGGCTACCTTCTATAAGGAAGTAAGCCAAGCACTGGAAGAGAACAAAGAGTTACTAACGGGACCCATTTCGGATACCGATCGCAAGAAGGTAATGGATGCCTTGGGGCAGGCGGGTAGCAACTACCGCCACCAGATTTACGAGCAAGGATTCTCGGGTAAGACTGCCAACGTGTCCATTGCTGGCCTGAAGACATTCTGCGATGCTGCGAATCTGCATCTCGACCATTCGCTGGCAGCCAACGAGCGTACTGACGGCATGTACCATGCCTACAACCTAATGTCCGTTGTAGGGGAGGATGCCGTTTCCATTAGCTACCTGAGTGAGATGCTGGAGGGCCAGGTGGCCGTATTGAGTTCCGGTTACCTCTCTTCCGAGCAGGCGCTCAAAGTGCTGGATGGCCTGAAGGGCAGCGCGCTCTTCCGCGAAGATCAATACAGCTATGTGCTTTACCCAAATAAGAACTTGCCGGGCTTCCTGGCCAAGAACGTAGTCTCTGAGCAGCAGGTGCAATCGTCCGGCTTGCTCCAACAGTTGCTAGCCGAAGGTAACACCCGCATCATTGAGAAAGATGTGAATGGGCGCTACCACTTCAACGGCAACTTCAACAATGCTGATAGTCTGAAGGTGGCCATCGAAGAGTTGACTGAAGCATACGCTGATGCCATTGCTGCCGACCAAGGGCAAGCCTTCAAGGTGTTTGAAGAAGTTTTCAATCATAAAGCCTTTACCGGTAGATCGGGTACCTTCTATGGCTATGAGGGGCTAGGTTCCATCTACTGGCACATGGTGTCTAAGCTGTTACTTGCAGTAGAAGAGGTATGCCTCAAAGCCGTTGAGGAAAACCAATCGCCTGAGATTGTGGGCCGTCTGCTGGAGCATTTCTATGAGATCAACGAAGGGATTGGTGTCAATAAATCGCCGGAACTGTATGGCGCTTTTCCCATCGACCCGTATTCACATACACCCTACAGTAAGGGGGCACAGCAGCCGGGCATGACAGGGCAGGTGAAGGAGGATATCCTGGCAAGGCGAGGAGAAATAGGTTCTTTCGTAAAGGCGGGAGCTTTGACTTTCCAGCCCAGTTTGTTGCGCAAGGATGAGTTTCTTACCGAGGAACAAACCTTCCGCTTTGCGGACGTGTACCAGCAACAGCAAGAAGTAGAACTCCCGGCGGGCACGTTGGCCTTTACCTACTGCCAGGTACCTGTAGTTTACCAGATTGCCGCGCAAGAGAGCCTGGTGGTGCACTATACCAATGGAGAAAAGACCACCCAAGATAGCCTGACCTTGAGTAAGACCGATAGCGAAAAGGTATTCCAACGCAATGGAGAGGTATCGTCCGTGTGGGTAAGTATGAAGGAAGACTCGTTGAGATAAGAAACCATGAACACCCTAGAATCCCTACTACTGATTGTACTATTGCTGGGAGTCGCAGTAGCGTGCGGCACCCAACCGAAAAAGGAAGAATCGATGCAAGAACCGTTGTCAGTAACGGCAAAAGAGATATTGGGTAATCCCAAGTACCAGGCAGTTTCCTACGGAGGCTACCGCATGAATACCCGGGATGCACAGCCAACAGTGGCTGAGCTGATGGAGGACATGAAGATCCTGCATGCCGCGGGCATTCGGATATTGCGCACGTACAACGTACACCTTCCCCATGCGAGTAATGTGCTCAAGGCCATTCGTACCCTCAAAGAGGAAGATCCCTCCTTTGAGATGTACGTAATGCTGGGGGCATGGATTGACTGTCTGAATGCCTGGACGGATAAAGAGCCGGACCACACGAAAGAGAGCCCACGTAATGCAGAAGAAATTGCCAGGGCCATTGAGTTGGCGCAGGAGTATCCAGACATCGTGAAGATTATTGCTGTAGGCAACGAGGCTATGGTACATTGGCAGGCTATCTATTGGGTACCGCCTACCATCATCCTGAAATGGGTAGACCACCTACAGGGCAAAAAGGCTGCCGGTGAGCTGCCTGAGGATCTGTGGATTACCTGTTCCGATGATTTTTCTTCTTGGGGTGGGGGAGATCCGGTATACCACACCGAAGGGCTTACCCAGCTCATGCATGCGGTAGACTATATCTCTATGCATACGTATCCTATGCACAATACCCACTACAATCCTTACTTCTGGGGCAATGCCCCGGAAGAGGAAGGCCTGTCTAAGGAGGAGCGTATTCAGATGGCGATGGATCGTTCCCTGGCGTTTGCCCAAACGCAATACGACTCCGTCACCAGTTACATGAAACACTTGGGTATTGATAAGCCCATTCATATCGGCGAAACCGGTTGGGCTACGGTATGCAACGATTTGTACGGCCCGGACGGATCTCGGGCTACCGATGAGTACAAAGAAAGCATCTTCCATCAGATGATGCGCGATTGGACCAATGCCAACGGAATCTCCTGTTTTTACTTTGAAGCGTTCGATGAGTCTTGGAAAGATGCCGGCAATGCTTACGGGTCAGAAAATCACTTTGGACTATTTACCGTAGAAGGGCAGGCTAAATATGCTCTTTGGGATTTGGTAGACCAAGGGGCTTTTGATGGACTGAGTCGGGGCGGCAATCCGATTACAAAAACCTTTGGTGGAGACCGGAAAGCGGTGCTGGAAGCAGCCATGATGCCCCCGGTAAACGGAGATCTGGTTCCCGCCGAATAACCTACTTTCATTATGATCACCCATCCTAAAAACCTTCTGATCCCCATCCTATGTATGGCTGCGGCTTGTTCTACTCCTGACCCTCTGGAAGTATCGGTATTCGAAACCTCCGCTGCGGGTAATAAACTAACCCAGGTCTCGGATTTCGAATCAGATGGAACCCCAATTGAGGTAACCTTGGATGCCCAAACTACTTACCAAACCATCACAGGAATTGGGGGATCATTTACGGAGTCATCGGCTTACCTGCTGAACCAACTAAGCCCAGAAAAGCGTCAATCGGTTCTGGAAGCCTACTTTGGGAACGAGGGAGCCAGGTATTCGCTTACCCGTACCCACATCAACTCCTGTGATTTCTCCCTAAGCCAATATTCTTACGCTCCCGTGGCGGACGATATGGAGCTAGAGAATTTTTCGGTGGAAGAGGACATGGACGACATCATTCCGATGATCAAAGAGGCCGTGGCCATCTCGGAAGATGGATTCAAGATCATTTCCTCACCCTGGACTGCTCCACCTTGGATGAAGGATTCCTTGACCTGGGTAGGTGGAAAGCTGGCGCCTAAGTATTACGATACCTGGGCTCTGTTCTTCTCCAAGTACCTGCAAGCTTATAAGGACCAAGGGATTGACATCTGGGGCCTCACGGTAGAGAACGAACCCAACGGTAACGGTAACAACTGGGAAAGTATGCATTATTCGCCCCAGGAGATGACCAACTTCGTGCAAAACCACATGGGGCCTAAGCTGGAGGCCGACGGTTGGGGGCACGTGAATATTTTGGGCTATGACCAAAACCGCGAAGACCTACACAACTGGGTGGATGAGATGTACAAGGACGAAGCTTCTTCTAAGTACTTTGCCGGTACGGCCATCCACTGGTACGAAAGTACTTTCAAGGTGTTCCCCGAAGCTTTGCAATACGCCCACCAAAAGGCACCTGAAAAATTCCTCATCGAGACCGAGGGGTGTGTGGATTCAGAGATCCCTCAGTGGCAGGACGATGCCTGGTACTGGCGCAAGGAAGCCACTGACTGGGGCTGGGACTGGGCCCCTGAAGAACAGAAACCCTGGCACCCCAAATACTCGCCAGTGTATCGCTACGCCCGCGACATTATTGGGTGTTTCAATAACTGGGTAGACGGCTGGGTAGACTGGAACATGGTGCTGGACCGCCAAGGGGGCCCCAACTGGTTCGAAAACTGGTGTGTTGCTCCCGTAATTGTAGACCCGGAACAAGATGAAGTGTATTTCACACCCATCTACTACACCATGGCCCACTTTAGCAAATACATCCGCCCCGGTGCAGAAATCATTGGGGTTGAGCATACTGACGAATCCTTGCAGATCACGGCAGCCAAGAACCCCGATGGCTCTATTGCTGTGGTTATCCTCAATGAGGGCGAGGACTCCAAGCAATTTACCTTAAACCACAGCGGGCGCACGCAGGACCTTTCCATTAGTGGCAAGGCCATACAGACCATCATCATTCCCGCCTAAATCGAAAATATTATGAGTAGTGTAGCAACGAAGAGTGTACCCATGGGGCATAAAATTGCCTTTGGGGTGGGAATGCTCGCCAATCAGATGTTTCCGGCCGCGCTGGGCATCTTCATGGTGGTGCTGGTACAAAACCTGGGCTTCCCCGGGTGGATGTACTCGCTGGTTTATTTCCTGCCCCGTCTTTCCGATGCGTTCACTGACCCCATCATGGGGTTCATTTCCGACAATACCAAGTCGAAATGGGGACGTAGACGGCAGTACGTAATAATTGGGGCACTAGTGATGGGAGCCGCCTTTGCCATCATGTGGCAGTTGTCAGCTTCCAATACCCTAAATGCTAATTTCACTTACTTCTTTGGTTGGTCCTTCGTGTTTTATCTAGGCCTCACCATTTTCAGCGTACCCTACGTAGCCATGGGCTACGAGATGAGTGATGACTTTCATGAGCGTACCAACATTATGGCAACCGCTCAGCTTATAGGGCAGCTAGCCTGGGTATTGGCTCCTTGGATTTGGGTGATCATCTATAACGATAACCTTTTTCCTCCCGTCATGGAAGGAGGGGAGGTAGTCGTAGAACCCTTCGAAATCGGTACCCACCAACTTTCCATTGGTATTGCGGTGCTCTTTACCTTCTGTGCCATGGTGCCTGGGTTGTTCATTCCCAGCAAGTCTACCCTCAATGAGAACTATGATGCGCTTTCCTTTGCCAACATTGGCAATATCTTCAAGAAGATAGGCCGTAGCTTCGTTGAGGCTTTTAGCTCCAAGCCTTTCCGTCAGTTGTGCTTTTCTACCTTCCTGGTATATAACGCCTTCATGACCATTTCAGGCTTCTCCTTCTTTATCATTGTATGGCACTTGTTTGGTGGTGTCACCGGGCCGGAAGGGTCCGATATCTGGCCCACGCTGTTTGGATCGGTGGGAGCCGCCATCACTACCGCCTTTGTGATCCCCATAGTAGCCCGGATGTCCAGAAAGCTAGGAAAGAAAAAAGCCTTTATGGTTTCACAAGCGATTTCCATCGTGGGGTACCTCAGCTTTCTTTTTCTCTTTGTACCTGGCAAACCGTGGTTGTTTCTCCTCGCTTTACCCTTCCACTCCTTCGGTATAGGTAGTTTGTTTACCCTGATGATGTCCATGACTGCGGATGTGATTGATCTGGACGAACTGAATCATGGTGAACGCCGTGAAGGCGTATTTGGAGCCATTTACTGGTACATGGTGAAGTTCGGTTTTGCCATTGCTGGGGGCTTAAGTGGGGTGATTCTGGCCATCGTTGGGTTCGATGGCGACCTGGCCGTGCAGCCTCCTGGGGCCATTGACGGACTGCGGTATTTCTTCACCGGCTTGCCTATTTTGGGTACCGTTGGTGCCCTGCTAATTATGCGTAACTATAACATCACGGAGGAAAAGTCGAACGAAATACGTGCGGAGCTCGATCGGCGTAAGGCCGAGAAGGAACCTGTGGAAGTTCCCCAAGCTTCTTCGTATTACGCTACCGATATGCTGCAGTCTTTTGGGGGGCTCAATGGTGTCACCAAGGTAGAGACGGATACGGACTTTGCTGGTATGAGCGAAGCTGATCTGCGGTCACAATTTACAAGCGCTTTACTGCGGGGCCTCCACGGTATGAGCTTCAGCCCCTACCTGGAAGGTCAAAATGTGGGCGACCAACTTACCGAAGTGCAAATCCGCCAGCGGATGGAAATTATTGCGCCTTACACCCAATGGGTGCGCTCTTTCTCCAGTACGGACGGTAACGAACATATTGCCAAGGCGGCTCATGACAAAGGAATCAAAACCTTGGCGGGTGCCTGGATAGATGGAGATTTGGAGAAAAACGAGCGGGAGATTGCTGGTATCATAGCGTCGGCCAAAGCAGGCCACGTAGACGTAGTAGCGGTAGGGAACGAAGTCCTCCTCCGTGGTGACTTGTCCAAGGAAGAGCTATTGGAGTATATCCGCAGGGTGAAGCAGGCACTGCCGCATCTGCCTGTGGGCTGTGTGGAACCCTACTTCCAGTTCCAGGCCAATCCTGATTTGGTAGCTGCCTGTGACGTGGTGCTAGCCAACTGTTATCCTTTCTGGGAGGGCAGTTCCGTGGAGCAGGCCACCGTTTACCTGGATAGGATGTACGATGTAGCCCAGGAGGCGGCTAACGGTAAGCCGGTGATGATCACCGAAACGGGCTGGCCTAGCTGCGGTGAAAATACCAACCAAGCGGTACCTTCTGATGATAACGCCATGAAGTACTTCATCAATACCAACAACTGGCGTATTCGCAATCGAGCCGAGGTATTCTACTTCTCTTCGTTTGACGAATCCTGGAAGATTCGCCATGAAGGGGACGTGGGTCAAAGCTGGGGTATTTGGGACAAAGACGGGGAACTCAAGTACTCAGAGAAGGTCACCTCATAAAGCTATATCTAGGTGACATTTCCGAATGTCACCGTACCCTTTGAAGGTCATTGGGAATGCCCTCTTAAGCAACACAAGAAACTCCCCTCTTTACCATGGAGGGGTACCAGGGTGGTTTGGAAACTCATCGCCTGGATAAGAATGAAAGCATCTTTTGACACATAATCGCTAATCAAGAAATGTCATTAAGACGAGAACGATTTTTAGCCTTAGCTTCCGTAGACTACGCAAACTATGGTCTGGAGGATCTCAAAGCCCTGTACACCGAGTACCTCAATGCAGGCATGCACGGCTTGTGCTTTAGCCCCTACATGGAAGGGCAAGAGCCGGGCGACCAGCTCTCTGAAGAGCAGGTGCGTCGGCGCCTGCAGATTATCAAGCCCTATACCCAATGGGTGCGCTCATTCTCCACCACCGAGGGCAATGAATTGATTGCCAAGGTAGCCAAGGAGATGGGTATGCAGACCATGGTAGGTGCCTGGCTCGGTGACGATCCTAAGAAGAACGAAGAGGAGGTAGACAACCTGATCGCCATGGCGAATGCTGGCTTTGTGGACGTGGCCGCCGTGGGCAATGAGGTCATGTACCGCGGTGACCTGACCGAGGGCGAGCTGCTGGACTTTATAAAATACGCCAAGGAGCGTATCAACGATGTGCCCGTTGGCTATGTAGATGCCTACTACGAGTTCCGGGAGCGCCCCGCCATCACTGAGGCCATCGACGTGATCCTTGCCAATTGCTATCCCTTTTGGGAAGGTTGCGATATGGACTATTCTCTGCTCTACATGAAGGACATGTACCATCAGGCGTTGGGTGCAGGCAAAGGCAAGCGCGTTATCATCTCCGAGACGGGCTGGCCCGACCAGGGGACTAACCTAGAAGGCGCGTATCCTTCTACTGAGAATGCCATGAAGTACTTCATCAATTCTCAAAAATGGTCCCGGGAAGAAGGGATCGAGATGTTCTACTTCTCGTCCTTCGACGAGTCCTGGAAGGTGGGGGCCGAGGGCGATGTAGGCGCCTACTGGGGCATCTGGGACAAAGACGAAAAACTGAAGTTTACGGTGTAATCCGATGCAAGCATCGTGCTTATAACCCAGAGGCAAAATAAAGCCTCCGGCTTCCTAAAAGCCGGAGGCTTTTCTTTTCCAATCAAACCTACAGGCAGAAAAACGTCTCGGCGGACTTGGACAGTACAAATAACCGCATGGGGCGGTAGTGCTTGAGAAAGAAATTACGGGTTCGAGCGGAACGCTAGCCCTCAAAAACTACTATGCCTCCCATTGCCTTAACCATAAAACCAAGCGTTACCATTAAGGAGAGACAATGCAGGGATTCATGAATATTAGCTCTGTATGATAGTCGCCAGAATCCAGAATGTTTGATGTCTTTGATTCCAGAATAACCCAGACACAATTTATCGTTTCCTCTGACACGGATGTTACATCCGAATCTGATTAATACTATAGGAAACTTATACCTCAGCCACTAGCGAATAGCAAGCCACTGATCTACTCACCAAGGCCCGGCATAGGCAAGATCCTGGCCGGTGGTATGGGTCAAGTAAGCGTGCTGCACCCGCAGAATCTGACGGATATGCATATAGTCGTGGGCCTGCCAGTTGGCTAAAAACCGCCCGGCCGAAATGGGCGCCATTTCCGCGTGATCCAAGGTGTTCTCCCACTCGGGAGCCTGTAGGTTACGCAGCCA
>DMST01000082.1 GCA_003454975.1 Cytophagales bacterium
TTGAGCTGAACTGGCGTCAAAATAACTTTGCCGTACGCGCTGCCGCACTGGACTACAGTACTACCCAACCCAGTAAGTTTCGGTATTGCCTGGACGGTCACGAATCTAGCTGGCGAAGCCAAGGCACCTTAGCATATTTCAACTACACCTCTATTGATCCCGGGTGGTACACCCTACAGGTGCAGGCAGCCAGCCGAAATGGAGTGTGGGCCGAGCCAGGCCGCAGATTGGTTATCCACATCCGCCAACCCTTCTGGTTGAACCGGGGAATTCAGGTGGCCTCCATTGCGGTTTTCGTCGGCCTGCTTTTCTTTTTAAATTTCCTCTACAATCGTAACCGTAGGTACCGTACCGAACAACTCGAAAAGCTGGTAGGAGAACGTACCCGAACCATAAAAGCGCAAACCGAGGAGTTGGCTACGGCCCATGAGGAAATGGAGCTGCAAAACGAAGAACTCACCCTCACCGCTGAAAACCTGGAAAGCAGCAATGAGGAGCTGCGTCAGCTCAAAAGCTCATTGGAGTTTCAAGTACAGAACCGGACGGCAGAGCTAATGAAGGCCAACCAAGAGCTGGCGGAGCAAAACAGCCAGCTAGAACAGTTTGCTTTCATCACGGCGCACAACCTGAAAGCACCCATTAGTCAGTTTCAAGGGTTGCTTTCTATCTTTCCACCGGCCCATACCTTTGATGACTATACCCGCGAACTCATCAGTAGGCTACACGGCAGCTCGGAGGATTTGAAAGGGGTAGTCACCGATCTGAATCTCATTCTGGATATCAAGAAGGGAGTTGGTCAGGAATTCCATGAAGTCAATTTGATAGAGCACCTCAACAAGGTGGTCAAATCGCTGAGACCGGAAGCCAACAAAAAAAATGTTTCCTTCATATTGCCCAGCCACAAGCACGTTCCGGTATTGGGTTTCCCCCCCTATGTGCATAGTATCTTACACAACCTGCTACACAATTCCATAAAATACTCGGCCACCGGTCGGGAGCCTTGGGTAAGGATTGCGATTGACGTCCATGATGAGTTGGTAGAAGTAGTGGTAGAAGACAACGGTATGGGCATTGACATGGAGATGGCCCGTGAAAAGGTATTCAAGCTCTACCAACGGTTCAACACCACTCACCCGGGCAAAGGGTTTGGGCTATTTTTGGTGAAAACCCAAATTGAGGCCATGGGCGGCAGCGTATCGCTTAGCAGCGAGCTAGACCAAGGTACGGCGGTGTACCTACACTTTATCCGCATGCCCGAAATACCCGATTAGGACTATTCAAATACCGCTACGGCCCGAACGGGTGAGCCCGTACCACCCCGAATCTTCAAGGGCAACCCGATAAACCGAAAGCGGCCTCGCCCCACCAATAAGTGTAAGTTCACCAGATTTTCATAGTGCGTAAAACCCAGCTCTCCGCAGATGTGGTGCACCTCCTTATTGGATACCCCCGATACCCCTGGGGCCATGGTTTCCACCCCAAAGGCAGCAACTTGATGGTCCCCTAGCCACCGGGCGGCCGCGGCACTCACACCAGGCCCCTTCGCCCAAGCATCCGTTCCAAAAGCTTTGCGGTAGTAGTCGGTGTAGAGCAATACCGTATCGCCAGGCAGGATACGCATATTCGCCTGCTCACAGGCAGTTTCTAATTCTTCTGCTTCAATCAGCTCGCGCCCGTTTTTGTGCGAAAAATCGAGGCAGAACCCCGAGGTATAAAACATCTCCAGGGGCATGGTTTCTATGGTCTGTCCGGCCTGGGCTTTGCTCATATGACTGAGCGCATCTACATGAGTGCCAGTGTGCTCCCCCATATCCAACCGGTTTACTGCGGGAGTGGCGCTAGTGGGATTTTCCTCCCCGGCCCATTCCTCGTGCGTAGCGTGTACCGTTACCGAAACGGGCGGCAGCTTTTTGTACACCGGCATGCCGGTATATATTTCCTGGCTTAGATCGATGAGTTCAGGCATGAGGACTAACTGCGTGGGATTGTTTTCTTTGGGTTATGAATTACAACAATCGGATTTTTAGGGCAGTATCCAATGACGAACACGGAGCGGTAGACGATTCCGTGCGGTTTCATTACCGGCAAAAGGGGAATCTACTTTCCGCCACCTACCAGGGGGGTACCATTCGTGAGGGGCACCTACTAGGCACGGTGGCCGAGGATGGAAGCCTTCACTTTCTATACCATCAGGTACACCAAGACGGCACCCTACATAGCGGAGAGTGCTGGTCTAAACCGGAAGAACTAGCCGACGGTCGGCTACGCATGCACGAGACCTGGCAATGGACCAACGGACAGGCAGGAAAATCGGTACTGGAAGAGGTAATAGAAGAATCTGGGGGCTAGCTCAATTGACCACCTCGTATTTGGGGAACACAAAATAGTCGCTCACCAAACCACCACCAGCCCGCACACCATTACGGGTCTCTTGGCCCATTAGCGCTTCGCGGAAGTCAACCCCAGAAAAGTCAGTATCCTCCACCTTATTGGCCCAAAAATCAGCCTGAGTCAGCTTGGCTCCCTGCATTTTCACTTGGCGTAGGTCACCGCCGGCCAAGTTTGCGTAGGAGAGTTCACAGTTGGTTAGATCTGCCTCACGCAGGTCCGCACCTTGCAGTACCACCCGCTTCAGGTTGGCCCCGGCCAAATTGGCTTTGCGCAGATCAACACCTGGTAAGTGCTGCCCAGATAAATCCTTGCCCGAAAGGTTGGCCTGTTCGCCACCCGGCTGCTCTAGCAACCATCGTTTATGCTTTTTGAGAATGTCAATCAGTTGGGACTGCTCCATCTGTACAAAAAATTAATGGTGTGATTAAAGGTACCCACCCCATACCGCACTCGCAACGCCAATAAGCCAAGTGTCGGTATTCTTTCGACTACCACGCCAGATTGGGGTACCGGAGAGCTGTAGAGAATCCCATCAGACAGTTAGCTAAAACCCGATATGTTGCAATCTTCCTCACACAGTCTCGATACCACAACCTACTCACTCGTAAATTCATATTAGTCCCACCGCCTCTTGTACTTCGTACTCGGTATTTCTTAGCTTCGCGGCAAAATTGCACACCATGTCCCAAACTGTACCACTCCCCGAAGGAGCCCAAGCCATTATTTTCGATCTGGACGGCACCTTGGTAGATTCTATGCCCCTACACTTGCGTGCCTACCAGTATGCCATCGAACCTTGGGGGGTCACCTATTCGGCGGAGGTATTCCAAAGCCGGGCGGGCATGCCTACTATCCAGACTTTCGAACTGATTGAGAAGGATTATGGACTGAAGAATTTCAGCGTACAAGAAGCCTGTGACCGCAAACGGGATTTCTTCGGCAAAAACCTGGACCAGCTTCAGCTTATTGATCCAGTAGCCGAAATCATGCGTTCCCAGCAGAATAAAATGCCCATGTCTATCGGTACGGGCAGCTACCGCAAAACGGTGGAGAAGGTGGTAAACCTCTTCGGCTTGCTAGACTACATCAGTCACGTAGTTACCGCCGATGATGTGCAGCAACACAAACCACATCCGGAGACCTTCCTGGCTTGTGCGGAGCGCATGGAGATGGCTCCGGCCCACTGTGTAGTGTATGAGGATGGCGACCCTGGCGTACAAGCCGCCCTGGCTGCCGGCATGCAAGTAGTAGATGTCCGAGAGTACCTATAAGGTCCAGGTACTCCTTTGCTTTCGTATCTTTCCGATACATAAGCACACCCTACATGCAACACTGGATCCTCCGAATACTTAAGATCTGGCGCCAACTAACCTCGTACCGGATTTCGAAAGAGCTGCCCTACCAAGAAGCCAGAAAAATCCAAATTGTACAGGGGGCAGCTATTATCACCTTCCTGGCTTTCCTATATACTACCCTATTTTTCTTAGCAGTAGGGGAATTCATGAATTGGTTTCCCAACCTGTTGGGCATTGCTATTTCTCTCTGGATATACGGCCTTTGCCAAGCAGGATACTACACCTGGGCACGGCATAGTGTGGTCCTCTACAACTTCCACATTCTGTACATGGCGTGGACCTGGGGCCCGGGTACGGTGCTAGAGCTACTCCCCATTGCCTCAGGTCTGTTCGCCCTTATATTCTTCGACCGCAGAAGCGATATCCTACTGCACTTGCTCATTAGCATCGCCACCATTTTTGTGGCACATTACTTTTACTCGATTCGTACCGAATTTGTACCCGTACCCTACGCCGAGCGCACCTACTATTCCAACATCATGCTGTTGTTTATGGTCAGTATCTTTGGCCTATTAACTTTTCGCAACGAACAAACCAACTACGAGCGGCGCCTGGAGAAAGCCAATGATCAAATCACCTCGAGCATTCGCTATGCCCAACGCATCCAAAAAGGGCTCCTAGGAAAACCCGAACGCATTTACGAAGACCTGGCCGGAGGAATGGTCTTCTTTCGGCCACGGGATATTGTATCCGGTGACTTTTACTGGAAGGGTACCGTAGGCCAAAAGCAGATACTGGTAGCGGCAGATTGCACAGGACATGGTGTGCCCGGCGCCTTTATGACTGTACTCGGTACCAGCATCCTAGAAGAAATTGTACACAACCAGAACATCTCTGATCCGCAGGAAATCCTAACCCGCCTAGACGCCCAGGTGATACAGTCGGTAGCCAGCAAGGGTAGCGAAACCCCGGATGGAATGGACATGGCCCTGATTATGCTAGACCGGGAAGAGAAAACCATCACTTTTGCCGGAGCCAAAAATCCACTGTTTCAGATAATGGGTAACGAGCCGGTCTACACCAAAGGGTCCGTTTTCCCCATAGGAAGCACCCAATTCAAGAAGCCCAAAGTCTTCAAAAAGCACACCTTCCCCTGGCAACCCGGTGCCAAACTATACTTGTTTTCAGATGGATTTCAGGACCAGTTTGGTGGTGAAGAGGGCCGAAAGTATCTATCAAAGCGCTTCCGGCAATTTCTACTTTCCATCAGCCACCAGCCGTGGGAAAACCAGGCAGAAAAGCTACAGCAGGAATTAACCAAGTGGCAAGGGGCTTATTCGCAAACTGATGACATCCTGGTCATGGGCGTAGAGTTGGACTGAGAGATATAGAAATGATGGGTAGCCATTTCCTAATTATTAGCCCCTCAGCACCCAAACTACCCTATTCTTTCCCCTCACCCACACTGAGTTCTTCCCTCAACATCACCACAACATTCTCATCAATACCCTAAAAACCAGAGAGGTTTTTTATTACTTCTACAGGGGAAAATCAACCAGCATACATCAGTGGCGTGGTCTACTCAGGTCCTTTGGGTATATTAATGGTATTAATATCCTGTACCTATGCTGCAGGATACCTACCTCAAACGAGACCATATTACATGCGGAATTTTACCAAACCTCTTGCGGCGCTGCTGTTAGGATTCGTCTACACAGCTCAAGCCCAAACTACGCAAACCGTAGAAGATGATTTTGAAGGGAACGGCACCATTACCAACTGGTACGGGGATGACTGCGGACTGGACACGGATAAAGCCAATCCGGTAGCCGAAGGGGACAATACCTCCGCTACTGTACTGGAATACTCTGACACCGGAGGGCAGTACGCCAATGTACAATTTACTGTACCTGCCAAGTTTAACCTGAGCGAGACCCATACCTTTAGCCTCAGAATATACGTACCCTCAGAGGGCCTCACGGGCAGTCAAAACAATCAAGTTTCGCTCAAACTACAGAATGCTGACTTGGGCGAGTCCTGGACTACCCAAAGTGAAATCATCAAGGACATCAGCCTGGACTCATGGCAAACGGTCACGTTTGATTTTGCCAATGATGAATACGTAAACTTTGACCCCACCTCTCCTGCTCCTACCCTACGGTCAGATTTTGACAAGGTAGTATTACAGGTAAATGGAGAGGATAACAACGATCACGTACTGGCCTACGTGGACGATTTCCTGTGGGACGGTACACTAACGATAACCGACGATGGTGGGGACGACGGTGGTAACGGCGGAGAGGATGATGGCGACGAGGGCGACGGAGAACTGGATTCAATTCCCATGCACGATGAATTTAAATACCTGGTTTGGTCCGATGAATTTGACGGCGATGGGGCTCTGGATCCTGAAAAATGGCACCACCAGACTCAATTACCAGAGGGCGGTAGCTGGTTCAACGGCGAAATTCAGCACTACACCAACCGTACAGAGAACTCCTATCAGGCCGATGGCAACCTAAATCTGGTGCTGAAACGGGAAAACTTTACGGACCAAGGCCAGACCAAAACGTTTACTTCCGCAAGGCTCAACTCCAAGTTTGCCTTTACCTATGGCCGGGTAGAAGTACGGGCCATTTTGCCCGAAGGTGTAGGCACTTGGCCCGCTATCTGGATGCTGGGCAAGAATATTAACGAGGCGGGAGCCTACTGGCAAGAGCAGGGCTTTGGCACTACCACTTGGCCTGCCTGTGGTGAGATTGACATTATGGAACACTGGGGCGACAACCAAGATTTCGTGCAGGCAGCCATCCATACCCCGTCTAGTTTTGGCGGCACCGTCAACAAAGGCGGACGTACCGAAGTGGGCGTATCCGAAGAGTTCCATATCTACACGGCAGACTGGTACCCCAACCGCATAGAATTTGGCGTAGACGGTCGCTGGCTCTACACTTACGGTCCCGGGGTGCGCAATCCCAACACCTGGCCTTTCAACCTGGATCAGTACATTATCCTCAACATTGCCGTGCTAGGCAGTATTGACCCCAACTTCACGGAAGACGCCATGGTGGTTGACTACGTGCGGGTATATCAGGATACCGCCCCTGAAGATCCAGACGATGGGGATGATGGTGATGATGGTGATGATGTAACGGACATTCCGGATACCGAATGGGCCATTCTCAATGTTTATCCCAACCCGGTACGGGATGTACTCTACCTTTCCATGGAGGAGACTACCGCCCCTACGGCAACGGTACAACTATTTACACCAGCTGGAGTGCTGGTACAAAAGGCCGTCCTACCCATTGCTGAAGGTCAGGTAGTTTGGCAAGGCTTAGAGTCTTTGCCCTCAGGGCTATACTTCCTGGATGCCAAGGCGGGTAACCAACGCATGACGACTAAGCTCATTAAGGACTAAACACCAAGGTTCAAAGCACGTCCCTTCGCTAAAGTTTCGGGGGATGAAAGAGGATTGGAAGTTCGAGGTTAGAAGTTCAATTCTTAGACAGGAAAAAATGGGGGTAGAAGTGTTGTGTACACTCGCTGCCCCCTTTTCTTTGGCCCCATACGGCAATCGTCATTCGACACTTGTCAATATTTTCCCTATGCCCTTTGTAGGTCTTCTTCCAGGCACCGGGTGGCAATCTTCGCCGAGTTGAGGGCGAGGGGAATGCCCCCACCGGGGTGTACCGTTACCCCTACGAAGTAGAGACCGCGGGTACGCTTGCTAAAATTGGCGTGCCGGTAAAAGGTAGCAAAGCTATTGTTGGAGGCATTGCCGTAGATACTGCCCATCTTACCGCTGTACCAGTCTTCAATATTCACGGGATTCATCACGCTCTCCACCTCTATCAGTGGGGTTATATCTTCACCCAAAGCCTTGCTCACCTTAGCCAGCATCACTTGACGTAGATAACGTGTATTTTCCTCCCAATCCTGCCCCACATTCACCGGTGTGTTTACCATCAGAAACCAATTCTCGCAACTTTCCGGGGCATCGCCCGGTACGCGCTTAGAGGTAATGTTCAGGTAGATAGTAGGGTCAGGATATACCTCCTTCTTCTTGAAAATGTGGTCATATTCCGATTTGTAATCTTCGCTAAAGAAGATATTGTGCACCCCTAGTTCCGGGAAGGTTTTTTTGATACCCAGGTAAAACACCAGGGCAGAGCTTGACTTTTCTTGCCGAAGTATCTTCTTGGGTTGCACCTCCTTAGGCATCAGTTTCTCGTACGTAAAGGCCACATCCATATTTGAGAATACCACATCGGCAGTGTGGGTACCTTTGGCTGTACGTACCCCTATGGCTTGGCCATTTTCTACCAGTATCTCCTCTACCCGCTCATTGAAGCGGAATTCCACCCCCAGCTTATCCGCCAGGCCTTTCACCTTCTGCGGAATCTGCACCATCCCTTCGGCGGGCAAGTACGCTCCGTCGTTCAGCTCCAGATGCGAAATCATGTTCAGCATAGCGGGTGCTTCGTAGGGGCTGCTGCCATTATAGCTAGCAAACCGATTGAAGAGCTGCACAGTCTTGGGGTTCCGAAAGGCCCGTTTGTTCACCTGGTGCATGGTCTGTCCCAGATTATAGGCTGGCAAATGAGCCAGAGCGGTCACCAGTTTTTTGTTCATCAGGTGCTGCCAGCGGTGCAGTGAGGCTTCGATAAACAGCGGTGTGATCCGGTCATAGTTCTTCTCCGCTTTGTTCAGATACGCTACCACCGACTGCCGATCCTCACCCAGCTCCTGTTCTATCACATCCAGCAGGGCCTCACGTCCGTTGGGTAGCGTAAACCGCTGTCCGTCTGGGTAGTAATAGGTAAAAGAATCGCCAAGTTTCTCGTATGGGAAATCACCAAAATCTTCATCGCAGAGATCGTATAGTTCTTTGATGTATTGCGGGCAGGTGAATACCGAGGGGCCCATATCAAACCTGTAGCGACCTAGTTGCTTGCTATTGATCTTACCCCCAACGAAAGCGTTGGCTTCAAATACGGTTACCTGATATCCTTGGTGCGCCAAGCGAACCGAGGCGGCTAACCCTCCGATTCCAGCACCGATGACAACGGCTGATTTCATGTTGCTGCTACTCTTGTTGAAAAAATGCCTACCTCTTAATACCCCGCCCCGCGCCCAATGGTTATCACGATGGCCTATTTAGTCCATTTCCGCAGCAAATACTACAGCATCATTAGAACCTATACCGGATTCCAGTCTCTACAATGGGGTTGAAGTAACCTTGAAAAGCCAAGGAGGAGGGATCAGGATTGTTGGAGAGGCGATAGACAAACTGGCCGGAGGCCCACCATGTGAGATGCTCGCCCAAACCAAATTGGACCCGAGCGCTACCACGCAGGTACTGGTAGATGAGTGGCAGGTTATCGTTGCCCTTACCGGGCGTCAGGTTGGGGTAGTAGCGGTAGCTGTACTTACCGGATATCGATACCTTTGCTTTGGAGGTACCGTAAGATAGCGAGATGCTTGGGGAAACCTGATGATAGGTATTGCGCTGGTCTTGGTCTAGGCGGGTAAGGTGATACAGGCCCACACTTACCTCGTACGGTGAATCCTCTCCCTCAATCTCGTATACTAGCTGCGTGCGGTAGAAATGCCAGTCGCGTAGCTTCTCTTCGTAAAACTCATCGCCCAATTCTTCTTCCGGCTCATCGTCCTCAGTTTCCTCGTCTTCTTCATAGTCCTCATCCTCTTCAAACCCCTCTCTCCCCTCGTCGACCTCAAAATCATCAAAGTCGCCTTCTTCTTCGTCATTGGCATTTGGCAAAGGAGCATCAGCAGTGAGTTCATACTCCACGTAGTGGCGTAGCTGAGCTCCGCCTGTAAAGGTTACCTTCTGCGTATGGGCCTCGCTAAGCCACTTCTTACTGAGGGCCAATTCGGCCACTGGAGCCGAATAATGCAGCGACTCGCCGTTCTCACGATCGTAGTTCTTGTACAGATAGCCCACCTGCGTTTTCAACCATACACGATTGCCCAGATAGAAGTCCAGATGGAGCGGTACCAGCACCCGCTGGTAGCTAAAGGGTGTACGGATGACGGCGTCGGCCAAATTAATCCCAGCCCGCTTGATACGGTCCACTTGGGGAGCCACCTCCAGATACTTACGGTCGGCGTACTTCACCCGATAGCGCGCCGAGAGGTCGTA
>DMST01000222.1 GCA_003454975.1 Cytophagales bacterium
GGGCGCGGGTCTTGGATTCGGCGTTGATGAGGGCCCATGCCAGCAGCCAGTGCGGGATGGAATCGGTACACTACCTCCTTCGTTCCCCTTTTGGAGAGGGTACTTGTCGTACCTACACTTTCGGGGGACTGCAAGTCAACTTGCTGGAGGCCAGCTTGAATGGGCCGCTGTACTCCAACTTCCGGGTCAACGAACCCGTGATGGAGTTCGGTTTCGTGGCCCAGGGTACCTTACTCGTTCACCGCTGCCTGGAACCGCATCCGGCGGTGGTAGAGGCCCAGGAGAGCTACCAGGAATACCTGCAGGAGTTCCGGGCTCGCTTTCACTACTTGCCTGAGGAGCCCTTTCGCGGGTTGCGTATCTCCTTTAACCGCGACTTCCTGGACCGCCACCAGCTACAAGCCCAGTACGGCCAGTTCCTGCATACTGAGAAACACCAGCGGGTGCAGACCCAGTCTTACAAAACCCAGGAGATCATTGAAGAGATGCTGGCCGACCCCAAAGAGGGTACGCTCAAGCGTCTGTTTTTGGAGTCTCGCGTGCTGGAGCTGATGACCATTCAGCTCGACCACACGCTCAACGCCGATTCGGCGCCTACGGCCACCGACCAGGTGGTAAAAAAGGTGCATGCCGCCCGTGCGCTCATTGAGCGCGATTTGGCTACCTCACTTACCATCCCACAGATTGCCCGGCAGGTAGGCCTCAACGAGGGTACGCTCAAGCGGGAGTTCAAAAAGGCCTTCGGCCAAGGGCTTTTCGAGCACGGGCAGACGCTCCGCATGGAGAAAGCTTGCGAATGGCTAGTTTCCGGTACTCAACCCATCTATGCCATTGCGGAGGCTTTGGGTTACCAGAACGCCACGCACTTTACTCATGCATTCAAGAAGCATACGGGCATTACGCCGAGCAAGTACCGGCGGGGAATCTGAAAGTAAGTGAGTGAATCAGAGTGAGATTACTCAGCTAAATTAATAACTAGCGTGGGCTAAAACAGGCTAAGATATCCTGCTCTTCAAGAGCATTATATTCTTTAAGAATCTCTGCATGGGACGAACCAGCGGCTAGAAGTTCCAAGATGGAGTCCACGGTATACCGCTTTCTTCGAATGGTGGGCTTTCAGCGGCAGACGTTAGTGTCTATTGTGATTCCTTGAGTAGTTGTTCTCTCATGCAGAAAGTATGGGAATTGAGTCTTTTGGGGCTATTGTTGATCAAGACAATGGCAAAAGAACTAGCGAAGTATAATTACCGTTTCAAATGAAAGGGTTAATTTATAAGTATGAGGACAATCACGATTGACTTGCCCACCTCACTAGAGCTTAATGAAAGGGAGGCCCGAATGGTATTTGCCTCAAAATTATATGAGCTTGGTAAGGTATCCCTGGGACAGGCAGCAGAGCTGGCAGGATATTCCAAATCCACTTTTATGGAATTACTAGCTGATTATGGGGTTGCATTAATTAATCATTCGCCAGACGAACTTGACCAGGACATTAGTAATGCCCAGCGTTATAGTATCTGATACAAGCTGCCTTATTCTGCTATCCAAGATTGGTGAACTCAACCTCCTGCAAAAAGTATTTGGGAAGGTAACGATCACCGAAATAGTACAAACTGAATTTAAAGATCCTTTGCCTGATTGGATCACCATTGCACAGGTATCCTCTGATCTTCATAAAGGACTTCAATATATCCTCGATCCTGGAGAGGCCAGTTCAATAGAATTAGCAGTTGAGCTTTCAGATTCCTTGTTGATTATTGATGAGTCAAAAGGGCGTAGGATTGCTCGTGAGTTAGGGGTTAACATCACGGGAACACTAGGTGTGTTTTTAACCGCAAAACAGAAAGGGATCCTTCCAGCGATTAAACCATTACTTGATAAAATCGATACTACCAATTTCCGGTTAAGTGAAGAATTAATTCAAAGAGTGCTACACTTGGCGAATGAGTAACCTATTGAAAACAAGTACTTCATTTAGGTGTCGATTTGATGGGTGGAAGAGTTATATTTAATTAAAATTGAATAGTGTCGGTTCAAAACCGATTGCGTCATTTTCCTTACCACTTGCGTAAGTAACTGCCGGGACTTCAGGTCTAGTTTTGAGGATCAAATCAAGACGATTCGGTCCCATGTCCATAGATATACCCACACCAGAAATCCCCACGGCCGTAGGCCAACATTGCTACGACGGGGAGAGCCAAGATCAGTACCAGCAGTCCATCGGTTTGGCGATGGAACACCTGCGAACCTACATGCAGGAAGATCGTTTCTACAGCGGTACGCCTGCGGCAGATTTGCAAGCCCTTCGCTCCCGGATTCAGCCCAATCCACACCGGACCATGTCCATGGAAGAAGCACTGGCCGAGCTGAAGGAAGTGTACCTGGATTACGCGATCCGGTTCCACCATCCGCGTTACGTAGCGCACCTCAACTGCCCCGTGGTGTTGCCCGCTTTGGTGGGTGACCTGATTGCGTCAGCGGCCAATACGGCGATTGAAACATGGGACCAAAGTACTTCGGCGACGCTGATTGAGCAGGAGATGATCCGGTGGATTACGCAGCACTTGCAGCTGGGCTTTCGCGCGGACGGTGTGTTTACCAGTGGCGGTACGCAAAGCAACCTGATGGCCCTACTCATGGCCCGCGACCACTACGCCTATGCTCACTACGGCGTTAATTTGAAGGAAGGCGGCTGGACCGAGGAGGTGAGCCGTTTCCGCATCTTCTGCTCGGACAAGGCGCATTTTAGCGTGAAGAAAAACGCTGCCCTGCTGGGCATGGGCTACCAGGCGGTAATATCGGTACCCTCGGATAGCCAGATGCGCATGCGGCCCGAGTCGCTGGAGCATGCCTTAGAGCGCGAGCGAGCCAAGGGCAACATCCCCATTGCGGTGGTAGCCACCGCCGGCACTACCGACTACGGTAGCTTCGACCCGCTGGAGCGCATTTCGGAGATCAC
>DMST01000185.1:0-6371 GCA_003454975.1 Cytophagales bacterium
CCCACCCCACCTCCACAAGAAGCTCAAAAGCCCCCCGAATACATCTTCGCCCCCCTCTGCAAAATGTATTCATCCTTCCTGAAAATGTTTCCGTTTGCCCCACGGCCGGTGGTCACCTTTGTGATGTAATCAACACGCAAAGCAATGAAACAGAACATCGTGGTAGTGGCCGCCCTATTCTTGGGTATCGCTGCTGCCTGCAATTCAGAGAAAAAAGTGGCATCCGCCACAGACACAACAGGAGACTCATCGATCACCGATAATTCAGAAACAATGGAAACTATTGATCTTAAAGGAAATGCCCAGAGGGGCCTAGAGGCCTTCACTGTAGCCTACGATGCCGAACTGGCAAAACAATACTTCAAAGAAGATTACATTCAACATAACCCAGGAGCTCCCCAAGGTTTAGCGTATTCGCTGCAGATGATTCCTATGATGAAGGAAGCGGGTACCACCACCGAAACACACCGCATTTTCCAAGATGGAGACATTGTAGTGATGCATAACAGCATTCTCAATGCCGCTCCCTTTGGGGGAGACTCCTTTGTGGTGTTCGACGTGTACCGAATGGAGGACGGCATGGTGGCCGAGCACTGGGACGCCCTCACGCCCATGGTGGAGCCCTCCTTTGGCAATTCGCAGATAGATGGTGCTACCGAGGTAACCGACCTTGACCAAACAGAACGAAACAAGGCCTTGGCCCAACGTGCAGTCACCGATTTGTTTGTGAACGGAAAGGTGGAAACCGCTTCTCAGTACATCAGTGAGGAGCAGTATATCCAGCACAACCCCATGTTTCCTGATGGCTTTGATGCCTTCGTCAGTGCCATGGAGACTATGAAAACCCAAATGCCAGACTTCAAGTACGTGAAAGCGCACCACGTATGGGGCGAAGGCAACTTTGTATTGGTAGCCGGGGAGGGTAATAATAACGGCACCGCCATGATCATCTACGACCTATTCCGGTTCGACGATGGAAAAATAGTAGAGCACTGGGATATCATTCAGCCCATTCCCGCAGAAAAAGCAAACGACAACGGAGTATTCTAAATAGCTATGAAAAAGGTAATTATCATCACCGGAGCTTCTTCGGGCATGGGAAAAGACACGGCCCTGCAACTGATACAGAAAAGCCACATCGTGTACGGCGGTGCCCGTAGAAAGGAGAAAATGGAGGAGCTGGTACAAGCAGGCGGTCACGCCCTAGCACTAGACGTTACCGACCAGGCCTCGGTAGCAGCGGCCGTGGAGCAGGTACTGCGGGAGCAAAACCGCATAGATGTACTGTGGAACAATGCGGGCTATTCGCTGACCGGGGCCATGGAAACGATCTCCTACGAGGAAGCCAAGCGCCAATTTGATGTGAACCTCTTTGGTGTGGCCGAGATGTCGAAAGCCGTGCTGCCCACCATGCGCAAGCAGGGAACAGGGACCATCATCAATACTTCGTCCATTGGAGGTAAAATGCACATGCCACTCATGCAATCCTGGTACCTTGCCTCTAAGTTTGCGTTGGAAGGCTGGAGCGATGCGCTGAGAATGGAGCTGGAGCCATATGGCATTGATGTAGTGCTGATAGAACCCGGTGGGGTAGCTACGGAGTTCATGGAGGTAATGAGCCGCGACTTTCTGGATAAGGCCAAGGGTACTGCCTATGAGGAAGAAACGGCCCGCATAGCCAAGGGCATGGCGAAAATGAATACCCCTAAGAACATGTCCCCTACCTCGGTAGTGACCGATGCGGTATTGAAAATACTGGACGCCAAAAAGCCCAAGACCCGGTACGTGGTTGGGAAAAACGCAAAAATGATGTTGTTTATGCGTAGCATGCTGAGCGACCGACGTTATGACAAGCTGATGCGCAGCATGACCAACTCCATGATGAAGGGCTAACGCTACCGCCATGTCTACCATATATAATCTAAAGACGGTCACCGAAATTCACCAAATGATGGGGCTTGGGAAACCCAAGCACCCTTTGGTTTCCGTGATCAAAGACTTTGGCGAAGCCGAAAACATGGACCTGAGCGGCGTCCGCTTTACTACCAATCTGTATTCGGTCAGCCTGAAATCGGATGCCGAGGGCACTATCTACTACGGCAGGAATACGTACGACTTTCAGGAAGGCACCTTGATCTTCCTCAAGCCGAACCAGATTGCAGAATACGAGCCGGGCAATGAGGCCGTTAGTCACGCCCGTACCTGGTCATTGATCTTTCATCCGGATCTTATCCGGAAATCGGATCTGGGTAAGCAGATCGATAAGTATTCCTTCTTCAACTACGAAGCGCGCGAAGCCTTGCACCTCTCGGACGACGAGAAGATTTCCATTCAGCTGATTGTGGATTTGATTCAGAAGGAAATTGAATCCAACATCGATCAGCACAGTCAAGAGCTGATTGTCTCCAACATCAAGCTGATTCTGGATTATTGCACCCGCTACTTCGACCGCCAGTTTTATACCCGCACGAACCTGAACAGCGACGTGGTGGCTAAATTCGAAAGCGTGCTGAAGGACTACTACGCTACCGGGCAGGCCGTGGAACTAGGGGTGCCCTCGGTGAGCTATCTGGGGAAAGAACTAGGGATGTCGCCCTACTACCTCAGCGATCTGCTGAAAAAAGAAACGGGCCGCAACACGATCGAGCATATTCACTTCTTCATCATCGACCGGGCCAAGAATGAACTACTCAGCACCACCCAGTCGGTGAGTGAGATTGCCTACAACCTGGGCTTTGAATATCCCCAGCACTTTGCCAAGGTGTTTAAAAACAAAACGGGCACTACCCCGTCCGAATACCGGAAAACACAAGCGAGTGCATAATCCGTTGGACTACGGACCGTGTCTGGCCAGGCACAGTCCGTAGTCCGCGGCCTTCGGTACTGAAGGAGAGCAGTATGGCGACCTGCAGCCTCTTCTCGGGGCTAGTGCGATACACTCTTGGAAAACACGTTGATCACCACTACCCCAGCCACAATCAGCACCAATCCAATAATGGCCGGCATATCCAGCTTTTGCTTAAAAACAAAGGAGCCTACCAAAGCAATGAACACCGTACCCACTCCCGACCAGATGGCGTACGCTACGCCCACGGACATGTCCTTGAGGGTGAGTGATAGAAAGTAAAAAGCGAGGATATAACCACCTACTACCAGCACGGAAGGGCCAAGCTTCGTGAACCCTTCGGAGGCTTTGAGCGCCGAAGTAGCCACAACTTCTGCTGTAATAGCGATGGCTAAGAAGGTCCATTTCATAGGCATACAATTTAGGTTTTTTGGACAACCAGGTAGTTAAAGCTTATGTAGTCTCTTCGTCCGCAATTTGCAGCACCATGCGTCCACGTTTGCCCGGGGCCGTCACCTTACTGAAGGCCTCGGCATACTCCGCAAACGGGTATATCTGATCGATAATCGGCTTCAGCTTGCCTTCGTCTACCCACTGAGCAATCCGTGTGAGCTGATCGTGGTCTCCCCGGTCTACCATCAGCCATCCGGTTTTTTGCTTGCGAAAGGCATTGCCTAGCAAACCTGATAATTGGTTAAAGGGGTTGGCCGGCACAAATACACCCTTGGGGCTCAGCAACTTTTTGATCTCTCCGAATTTCACCCGGGTAGTCAGGTCCAAGATGATATCATACCGGTCTGCTAAATCTTGCAGGGAGTGTTCCTTGTAATTCACCACCCGGTGGGCACCAAGTTCGGTAAGGAAGTCCTCCTGCCCTGGGCCAGCTACGGCGGTGATTTCGGCCTTGAAGATACGGGCAATCTGTACGGCATACACCCCCAGGCCTCCCGCTGCCCCGACAATCAGCACTTTGGCCCCAGGGCCAATCTTGCCCACCGACTCCAGGCCTACCAGGGTAGTCAGCGCTCCCAAGGGTAGGGCTGCACTTTCTGCAAAACCGAGAGCAGGGGGCATTAGGGCTAGAAAGTCCTCGTTGATGGCCAGGTACTCCTGATGCGCCTTCATGCCCTTGGTCAGGTGCGGGTATCCGTATACGCGATCGCCTTTTTTGAAGCGCTTACCGTCGGTCTCCACCACACCGGCAAACTCCAAACCGGTTTGTACGGGGTGCTTTTTGGCCCCCATGAGCTTGCCCAACATATCATTTTTTCCCTCTATCGTTTCCAGGTCAAAAGAATTGACGGAGGCGTAATGGATTTTGACCAGCACCTCATTGGATTTGAGTGTGGGCACGGGCAGGTCATTTTGCAGGGTCACGGACCGGTTGGCTACTACCAAAGCTTTCATCATGCAGGAAGATTGTTTTGCGATAGCAAAATTCTGCAATGCCTGAAAAAACTTCCCTTGACAAAAGTCAAGAAATAGCCTGGGCCAAAATCAGAGACGTTAGTTAAGCACTGATTTTGGCCCGAACGCGGCTGAGGGTCTCCGGGCTAATGCCGAGGTAGGACGCCAGGTGTACCAAAGGTACTCGCTGCAGAAGTTCAGGGGCCTCCTCCAAAATCAGGGTGTTGTATCGCTCGGTAGCTGTTCTATGCTGCAGACTAAAATTGAGGTGTTCCATCTGCAAAAAAGCCTCTTCCAGCACCTGCCGATACATAGAGTTAACGGCGGGAATGGTTTCGATAAAAGCAGTAATATCTTCTCTATGAATTTCAACAATTTCAGTCTGCTCCAAGGCCACCAAAACCTCGTAAGACGGGGTACTCTTGAGGTAGCTAGAGAAGGGCGTAGCGAAATGCCCCTCCCAGGAGAAGCAAGTGGTGCGCTCCTCCAGGTCTCTATCTACTTGGTAATACCGGATCAAACCTTTGGTGACAAACCATAGCTTGTCGCAGGCCTCCCCCAGGGAGATCAAAGGCTGGTTCCGTTTCAGAAATCGTAACGATGCCTTTTCAGCAATGGCCTCCCATTCGCTTTCCGCTAAGGGAGCGTAGCGTTCGATCATGTAGCGAAACTGAAGTAAGCTTTCCATGGATTGCCATTATAGCTTTAAATCTAGTCTACATCAAGAAAACCCCTGATACACCAGAAAGGCCGATACGTAGGCCAGCGCCGTCATGTACACGAACTGGATGATGGGCCACTTCCAGCTTTTGGTTTCCCGCTTCACAATGGCCAGGGTGCTCATGCACTGCATGGCAAAGGCATAGAAGATCATCAGCGAGAGCCCCGTAGCCAGGGTGTACACGGGCAAGCCCGTATGGGGATTGATCTCGGCACGCATGCGCTCTAGCATGGTAGAACCTTCCTCGAAGTCCTCTCCTACGCTGTAAATGGTGGCCATAGAACTCACAAACACTTCGCGAGCGGCAAAGGAGGTAATCAGCGCAATACCGATCTGCCAGTCGTAACCTAGGGGCTCAATGGCGGGCTCGATGGCCTTGCCCACAATGCCGATAAAGGAGTTCTCCAGGCTAACACTCGCCACCTGCTCTTCAGTGAGGCCTTGGGCCTCGGCAGCGGCCACCGCCTCCTGAATGCGTCCCGGAGGGCCATAGGAAGCCATTACCCACAAAACGATGGACAGGGCCATAATGATTTTGCCCGCTTCCCATACGAATACCTTCACCTTCTCCCACAGAATAAGCCCGATATTTTGCCAACGAGGCCACTTGTAGGTGGGCAATTCCATAATGAGGAAGCTGGACTGCTTGGCCTTAAGGAATACTTTGAACAAAATGGCCGCCACCAAGGCACTGGCAAACCCCAGCAAGTACATACTCAGCAGGGCCAGGCCCTGTAAGTTGATGAAACCCCAAACGTAAGCATCAGGAACCACCAAGGCGATGAGTAAAGTGTACACGGGCAGGCGCGCAGAGCAGCTAGTGAGGGGCACTACCATAATGGTGACCAGGCGGTCCTTCCATTGGTCGATGGAGCGGGTAGCCATTACCGCCGGTATGGCGCAGGCCACGCCAGAGATCAAAGGCACCACACTTTTGCCACTCAGGCCAAAGGGCCGCATGAGGCGGTCCATAATAAATACCACCCGCGACATATAGCCCGTTTCTTCCAGCATAGCGATGAAAGCAAACAACAGCACAATCTGCGGAATAAAAATGACCACCCCACCGATACCCGGGATAATGCCTTCCGCCAGCAGGTCAGTGAGCACGCCTTCCGGTAGCGAGGTAGCTACCGCTTGGCTCAGCACACCAAACACACCGTCGATCAGGTCCATGGGAACGCTGGCGAAGGTGTAGATGGCCTGGAAGATGAGGAACAGCACCAGCAGAAACAGTCCGTAGCCCCACACCGGGTGCGTGAGGGCTCCATCGAGCCGCTGGGTCCATTGGCGGGGAGACTTTTCTGGCGCCTTGCGGGTAAGTACCTCGCTCAACACCGATTTTATCTTGCGGTACCGCTGTTTGGTATCTTCTACCTCATCGGCCCGGCTGGTGGC
>DMST01000185.1:6408-11099 GCA_003454975.1 Cytophagales bacterium
TGGCTTCCCCTTGGGCTACCTTTTGAATGGCCTCCGTCTCGAGAAAGGGTGAGAGCGGCTGGGCTTTCTCGGTGGCAATGAGCTGCTTTAGTTCTTCAATGCCCTCACCCTTGCGAGCGTTGAGGAAGATCACCGGAACACCACCCAAAGTTTTGCTTAAGCCCTGCTCATCCAGGTGCAGGCCTTCCTTTTCCAGCAGATCGGCCATATTGAGCGCCAGAATCACCGGCAGGCCCATATCTGCTACCTGCGTGTACAACAGCAGGTTCCGCTCCAGGTTGCTAGTATCTACCACCACCACAATCTGCTGCGGAAAATCCGGATGGTCAGGCTGGCCCAGCAGTTCCTTCACCACCTCCTCGTCACCGGACTTAGGAAACACACTGTAGGTACCCGGAAGATCGATCACCTCCACCTTATCACCATCGGCGTCCTGATAACTGCCGTAGTGTTTGTCTACCGTAACACCAGGGTAGTTACCCACGTGTTGGTTTAGACCCGTCAGCTGGTTGAAAACCGAACTCTTCCCCGCATTAGGATTGCCCACCAGGGCGATGCGTTTCTCACTCATGCTTGCTCCGCGTTTACCGTTACCAATCGAGCCTCTTTCTTGCGCAAGGACAGCACAAAATCCGCTACTTGCACGGCAATGGGGTCCCCCAAGGGGGCCTTAAATACTACCGTAACGTTTTGTTCGGGAATGAGTCCCATCTCGGCAAGCTTGGCCGTCACGGGTCCTTCGGCTACCTGCGTAACGCGGGCCGGGGTTTGCAGGGGTAGTGAATCGAGGGTTACCAAATTGTGTGCTCTGGGTTAAGGCCGCAAGGTAATGGGCAAAGTGTCGTTTCCCTATGATTTCATTGACCAATCCTTTTGAAGATCGGGATTTGTCAAAAAAAGGGAGTAGAACTTCTCTCACATTTTTCACCTTGTACAGTCAAGAATGTTTCATTCGAAGGACCCAAGATCATTTGTAAACTATATGACAACTAATAAAAAGAGCTTTATAATGGAGACCTATTCGGGGGATGGTAAATTCACTCTTGAGGTATTAGGATCTCTACCCGGGTTCCATTGGGCTTTTTGTCATCATCATATAGGTCGATGATTTCCAACGTTAGTGGATTTTGCCGCTGTTGGTTGAACAGGGTGATTTTATCCTCGGTCATTTGCATCCCTTTGCTCTTATGATTGGGGCGAGGGTTGTTTTTACCGGCCGCTTCACGACCGATGCCATCATCTTCTAAGGCAATCACAATTCCTTTTGGACTTGAACCAGCGATTACTGATAGAGTCCCTCCGGTTTCTTTTGGAGCAATCCCATGCCATATGGCATTTTCAGCAAAAATTTGAAGGAGCATACTAGGAACTTCCACATTATGACCTTCTATATCGGGAGCAATGGCAATATTAAATTCGAAGTGTTTTCCTACTCGTAATTGTTCGATCTCTAAATAATATTTTAAAGTTTTAAACTCCTCTTCCAGACTAATGATCAACTCATCCGAGTTTTGGAGTATTAGACGCATCAACCTTGCAAAACGGGTGAGATATTGGTTGGCCATTATCCGGTCATTATTCAATACAAATTGCTGAATGCTAGCCATGGCATTAAATAAAAAGTGAGGATTGAACTGAGCACGCAGAGCTTTCAACTCTGAATTTAGGAGGGTGATCTGATGGATTTTTTCCAGGCGATTTTGCCTCACTCGGTAGAAAAACACCCCAAAGCTCACAATAAGAACCATGGCCACCAACAAGTATTGAGTGTTCTGCCTTTGTTGATGGGCAGAGGCCCTGGCTGTAGCCAATTCGAGTGCTTTTTGTTTTTCCTCTCCTAGTTGGGCCAGACTGTCCGTCCAAACCTTTTGGTCGTATTCGTACTGGAATTCTTGCTTGATGGCATCTCTCTGGTTTTCATCATCATTTAATTCATTCGTTACCGCACTATATTCTCTATAATATTTAAAGGTATCTTTATAGTTACCTAGCACTTCATAGGCTGAATACAACCAATAGGTCGCTCTTTGTTGGTCAGGCAAAAGATCATACTCAGTAGCAATAGAAAGGAGCTTCATCGCATAGTTGATGCATAATTGGAATTTCTTTTGCGAAAAATATGATTCACAAAGATCCCTATATGATGCGGCCATTAGTGTAGGATTATTTAAAGTTTTCCTCAGTGTCAGTGCTAAAAAAAACAAGCTATCGGCCTTAAAAAATTGTTCTTGGTCTAGAAAACACAACCCAAGAGTAGCTTGGGCACGCGCTACTCCTTGTGCATAATCTTGCAACATTAATTGGTATTTAACTCCTTCTTGGGCGTATTCAAGTTGTTTCTCTAGATTCCCCTGCCTTCTATAAATATTTGCCAAATTGGAATACACATAACCCATCATCAAATAGGAATCGTACTCATTTGCGAGTTCAAGACATTTGTTATACCATTCAATCGCTTTTTCATTTTCTTTTGTCAAGAAAAAAACGTTTCCAATAGCATTTAGTGCCTTAAGGATTTGATACGTATAGTTTTGCTGAGTTGAAACAGTGAGCATTTCAAAAAAATAAATTAGGGCTTTGTCATACAAGCCTATATCAATAAGGATATCACCTTGAGTATATAAAGAATTCATTAGCTGATAATAATCATTATTGAGGCGTTCATAATAAATAGTCGAATCTCGATACTCAATACTTAGAGAGGTATTCTTTTTAAAATAATGGGCATCACTAATGGCCTTATAAAGTGACCCTAGGTTTCGTTTTGTCAACTTACCCTTTAATTCAAGTGCTCTATTTCCAATTTCAATAGCACTATCTGGAAATGATAACTCCTCAAACAACCTTGTTAATTCAAAATAAAACATTGCAAGCTGATATTCGGATAAGTGGCTGCCAGGAGTGGTATTTAAGGGTAACACTAGGTCTATTACTGCCAGAGAATCTTGGTATTCTAAATTATAGGATATTTTAGTTAGCAAATTTTTATCAACTAGGACATTAAAAGGAGACTTTTCATATTCCTTTGAATGTAGTTGAAGTGCTTTGGCTGCATAATGATATGCTGAATCATACTTTTGGAAAAAATTACTTTTGTACAAAAGTGCAAGATTAAAATAGGTATTGCCTTCCCATTTGAGATTTCCACTTTCTATGAAAAAAGGAATACAATTCTTGTAATAAGTAGCAGCTTCCTCAAAATCCCTCTTAAACCAATATGAGATGGCAATTAAATTCAAACCCATCCCCTGGAAATAAGGCTGGTTCATAGACGCGGCAGTTTCCGTTAGGGTAGTCGATAGGTGTATGGCACTATCAATATACTTCGCTCCTTGTAGATTCGATATAAACTGTGTAAGAGCCTTCAATCTTATACTATCCTCCCCCTTTTTATCTTCCCAAACTTGGAATAGGCTATCAGCATTGACCTCAATTTGCCCCAAAGCCAAAGGGGAAAAAGAAATCATAAAAAGTAGTAGTAGATAGAAATACCGCATCATTATATGTTGGTTGATGAAATTGAAAGCTATGAATAGTACCCCATTAGATTGGGCCATTAATAAGAAGTAGAGATGTCGTTACTCTCCCCTGCAATATACTACAAACTACCACACCGGTTCGAGATCAAGACCTACACTCAATAAGCGAAGTTTTGTTGCTTTTGGGTGCATTACCAAATATGTGACCGAAACTCATTTCTATCCAATCTGTCAATTAATCTAGAAAAGGGCGATACGCAAATCTGAGGTTCATATAACTAAGCGGCATTGGTTCTTGATGGTTACCCCAAACAAGGAGTGCAGTTAAGTACGAGCTGCAGAACAAAGGCCTTGACCTCAGTAGCTCCAATCCTTTTTGCTAACCGGGGAATGCTTGGGGTTAAAGATGAAACCGGGATAAACCAGCAGTTCCTAACCCATTCTTTTGGATTTTCCGACACTCCACAGGCCACAATGGTTGCTACTTTTTCTCTGGCACTGGGTACACAAATGCTCTACCAGAGCTAAAACACTCCACCGCAAAATCACAATAAAAAGGAAACATCTCCAGGTTTTAAAGTCAGTTTTTGCAAAGCCTTCTATACAACCACAAACCACTGTAATACAACACCTTAATTCACGCAAAGTATAGGTAATGTATAGCCCATCCCTTGGGTTTCTTTGCAGGAAGTAGATCGATTGTATAGCCTGGACTTACGGTCAGGTTTCACCTCCCAAGTACCTTCACCAACGTCAATTAAAGTCTTACCCAACAGACAAAATATTTGGTTTTTAATCCTATTTCAATGAAAACTTAGTTCAACTAGGGGGCATCACCTTGCTCCTTTCCAGTGTTTCCCTGGTCTCTTACGGTCAGGACTGGGCTACCCAAGGCAACAACCTGTACAGTACCAATGAAGGGAGTGTGGTGGTAGGCACCCAAGACCAGCAATTGGTCAGCCAGAACCTATCCAGTACTACCCATGTGAGTAACGTCACCGTGATTGCCCAGCCCTTCACCCTCTCCCAAAGCCAAACCATCAATCAGGTAGATTTCTACCTGACCGGGGTGGCACTACCGGGGCCCTCTCTTACCGTATCCATCGGTCAAAATGCCTCGTGTACGGGTTCGTTGTGGGAAACCACCACGTCTAGCAGCTCGGCCAAGGTATCGCTCTCCTGGGCAGGTACCCAGCTTGCCGCCGGTACCTA
>DMST01000185.1:11133-17468 GCA_003454975.1 Cytophagales bacterium
CGGGTGGTCTCTTCGTCTCCACTCTCCTACGTGATTGCGGATGCCCAATCGAAAACCCCGGCCAGTGTACTGAACGGCTGTGGAGGCAAAATTGAACCACAATATCCCGGCGAGATTAAGCACTCCATTTGGGCAGTGGGGGACATAGCTCCGCGCTCCAACCCCATGGGCACGTTACACGTGCAGGGTGATGTCTATTCTTCTACGGGTTACAAATTCCCGGACGGTACCCAGCAGCAAACGGCCGCTAGCCAGCTCTGGAACGTAAACGGCACCTCAGCGAGCTACCCCTATAAGGTGGGTATCGGCATCGCCACACCTAACGTCAACCTATCGGTAGATGGGATCATCCGTGCGGCTGATGATGAAAATGAAACCGAGTACACCGAGATTGGTCACGGCGGCGCACACGGCTACATCAACACCCACGGAGACGGTACCCTGGCTTTTCGGCACCACGGGGTCACCAAAATGCAGCTAACCGACCAAGCCAAGTTGCAAGTATTTGGCACCGTACAAAGCACCGAAGGAGGGTTCCAATTCCCCGATGGAACTATTCAGACGACGGCGGCAGGTCAGAACACCACTGCACCGCAGGTGTACATCATCCCCAATACCATTAACGTGCTTCCTGTGGCGGACTATTATCGGAACGAATCCTCAACCATGAATGGAATCACCGGTATTCGGGGCGGTTATGACGGCAAGGTGGTATACATAGAACTAATTCCCAGTGCCTCAGGCACCCCACCGAACAGTGGTCTTTATTTCGAATCCACATCAGCCGAGGCAGAAAATCGCATCATGGCACCCCGAGACTATGGATTTTCCGCGATGTCCCTTCACGAAGGGCAGTGGGTCTCTTTAGTCTATGATGGAACCATGGAACGATGGCGGATCATTGACTTATTTGATGATGGGTATTTGCTCAATATTTCCAATGGTTCAAATGTGGGCGGCGCGTATCTCACTTATGTAGGGGATGATGGAGAAAATAAAGCCACCAACATTTACTACAAAGAAACACTCAGTCAAACCTTAATTGGTGTGGACAACATACCCGAATTTCCTATTCCTCAAGATTTTAAACTAGGAGCAGAAAGTGCATACATTTCTAACCTTCAAACAGAGCAAATTCAATTAAAATCTTCTGAAGATAGAATATTAGATTTCTATAGATCAAACGCGGACCCCGGAGCCAATAGTAATTTAGACCACGTGGTTTATCGCTGGCTGGTAGGGGCTGATGGCGCTCTAGTATTGTCAAAGAAAGGAAGCGATGGAAATGGGAATACTTTCTTCGAACCTGAGTTCAAGATTGACCAAAATATATTCGGAGTGAACGGCCAATTAGGGGCTCTTCAGGAATTTACATTAAAAGGAAATTTTGAAGCCCTTTGGGCCGATTATGTTTTTGATGATTCATATGAGCTAATGCCCCTTTATGCTATTGAGGAATATATTAAAGCAAACCACCATTTACCTGAAATGCCAACAGCAGCCGATGTTCAGGCAGATGGAATAAAATTCTCTGAGGTATCAATTCTTTATCTAAAGAAAATTGAAGAATTGACATTGCATATGATTGCCATGCAAAAAGAGATTGATTCCTTAAAAACTCAACTCCAGCAAAAATGAAATTCATTTTAAAACAATCGTTAGAGAGCCCTTTTTGTGGTCTTCCCTCGTATAGAAGATTAATAAAGATCACCTTACTTCTCATAGGATTAATAATGCCTTTCCTCGGGCATAGTCAACATCACAATTGCGAGGGATTACCCTTATCCTATGTAAAATGTACCACGCAAGGTTTATTTGAACAATATCTCAATAACCCAAACTATAACTCGATAGTATTTGGGACTCCAGAATCTCTTATTGAGAAAGCTATACTCGATCAAGATATCGATGGAAAAACCGTTGTGATCTACTGCGAGAGATTCCAATACGGAGAATTAAATCAAGCCTTTGTAATTGAAGATAGTCAATTCAAAATCACCAACGGCGGGAAACTCATTGTTTATGCAAAGCAATTCTCCATTGCAGGCCATGAGTATGAGATTTCGAACGGGTCTTCCATGTATCTCTATGCTTTAGAAGACTACTGGTTTGACGAAAACATTACCATTGGAGGGTTAACAATTGATAATAATATTCGTATCAGCAACAATTCCAGAGTGGGGCTTTTTGTGCGAGGTGATTTATCTATGTTGGATACCAACTGGCTAATTGGTGAAAGTGCAATCCAGGACCCACAAGATCCCACAGCAATCCCAAATCCGTTCGACTATAGTGTTCTGGTAATTCGGGCCAAAGACATGGTATTGGAACGAACTCATTTTTATAAGCGCTCGCGTTCCGCTTTTCAATTTGAGGCAACTGAGAAAATAAATGTATTCTACGGACCGGAGATTGATGACCCACTAGGTTATCCTGATCTGAATCGGACATTTGCACTTCAGGAATTCCTGGACCCCAGGGTATTTGGAATGGGATACCCAGCAAACAGTGCCATGATTAAAGCTGAACAAGATTTTTTATTTAAGTCTGAAGATTTAGGAGCAGTAAACACTGTTGCAAAAATAATAGGGGAGCCTACCTCAATAGAGAACTGGGCTACTCTAATGGGGTTTGCAACAGAAAAATTAATTGGCTATTCCGTTCCATTAGAGATTTCTACAGTACCTCAAACCATTCCGTACATAATGGAAAGTTGTGGAAACGACGAAACTCTGTATATCCCAAATCACACAGATTTTGTCCAGTTCAATGAAGTGGCAGGTTGCGATCAGACAACCATCACTAGAATGTGGAACGAAGGAACCCGTGATTTTTGTAGCATTCAAAACTATTGCTTAAATGTAAAACAAAAATCCATCACTGAATGGATACCAGGAAATAATGGTGTTGGAGGTCCGTGTTCATTTCCACAAATCACAATTTGCGATATAGCTAGGTTGGAAAGTTATGTCCGTGACAGACCACAGGATCTTTGCAACTTACAGTTTCAATGTGATGCAATAGGCCAAAATATAGATCAATATTATCCAGTAAATAATACCGAGTTTAGAGAAATAGCCTGTGATTTAGCCCCTTTTGATCAGTCAGTTGTTGATAGATTACTACCTTCCCAAACCAATTTGTGCAAGTTCAGACGTTTAGCGCTTCAGGTTTACCCTGACATTGACGAGAGGATAGAATGGCCTGAATCCTTCAACCCGAATAATTGTGGTTCATGGAGATCAGAGGATCATGCTGATCAGGTTTACCGAGAAGAAGAGTTCACTAAGATTTCTTTATTTCCTAACCCAGCTCGGAGGAAAATTCAAGTTGCGTTAGGACAAAGTATTGAAGATCCTATATTACAGCTTCAAATCATTGACATGCAAGGACGCATTCTTTCAGAGCAACTTTTTGTAGCAGAAGGCTCGTCCAGATTAGAGATTGATGTGAGTGGCTATTCCCCAGGAATGTATCAGGTAGTATTACGAGGAGAAAGCACCTTGATTACAGAAAAGTTATTGATCGAATGATTCTTAAATAGAACATATTCTTATTTGAATACTTCTCGCCCTTAAAACCAGCCACCCGAAATCCGGTGGCTGTTTCTCCCCTTTCCCTGACCTCCGCCTTGGCCGCTGCGTGACTCTTGAGTCTTCCCACTTATGCCTGTCTGGCTCAAGACAGCTCTGGAGATATTAGTACCGTGACCGTCCGTCCCATTCTCCTCCATCCTATCACATGAGTGCAAAAGGTTTAGACTTTTCAGGTTTGGCGTACGTTATTCATCAAGAGATGAAATCAACCAGCATTACCCGTCGAGATCAAGGCAGGCAAATAGTACGTGCCATGAAAGTAAAAATCCCTCATTCAGGGGATTTTTGTGAGGGAAACCTCCCTTTGGGAACTTATCATTCGGAGTATAGGTTGTCTATAGTAACAATACAACCCAGCAACGACACACTTGGTCCGGAATCCCTACCGATCCTACATCTTTGCAACAGGAATACTAGTGCTAGCGCACCGATAGCGAAGGATACACCCTCTACAAGGATCCCAACTACCACCTGACAGTAAACCAACCGGTCACCCCTGCGCCCATGGGCTAAGGAGTGTCCGACACGGAAATGGAATTCAATCAAACACTCAATTAGATATAGGATGCAACAGAAGGAAGAAAACAACAGGCAGCGATATGGCCGACTCGCTGACCAACTAAAAGCAGTTTGGGACGTCACCTTTGGGGGACAGTACGAGGTCTTGAAACAGGATACCCTGCTCTCAGTACAAGCTGCGAGTGTGCAGAGCGGAGCCACCGAGGAGGAAATACACGCCGCCGTGGAATCCGGCGAGCTACCGGCGTTCGACTCCCAGGAATTTGGGACTGTACTTTTGAAGCGGCAAGTGCGGCAATGGCGCAGTCCGGAGGTGGAGATTGACATGCTCACATTAGAGCCTTTTATACAGCTAGAGGACCTGATGCACTTGTATGAGGCCCCATTAGGTACGCTGGGCTGGGACCAAACCGATTTGGTACGGCTAGCCAGCAGTGGCCTGTTGATGCACTGGCAGCACCCTACCACCTATGTATTGCATATTGAGGAGGCCAGTTTCATCTCGCTGATGGAGCACACCCTGGCTACCCGGCGTAAGCAAGATAGTTACCAGCAGGATGCTCCCCCTTCCCGGGATGTTACCGCTCCGGAAGGGTGGCTGCCCAAGGCGGGCTGATATACAAAAAGGGGGCCCCAAGGCTCCCTTTCGCATTCCGTATGTAGGGGCAATTACTTCCCTCCATATATGTTCCTGTAGTAGGCCTTCGGTAGCTAATCTCCGGTTGAGGTGGCATGCACCGACTACAGAAAACACACTCCATCCCAAAACTACTCCACCTCCCGCAAGGCTATCAGTTGGGCGCGTACCGTGCCCGAGTTGTGTCGGGTAATATCTTGGTTGGTTATCATGAGGTAACCGCGTCCGGTCTCAGGATCAAAACGCATAATGGCCGCTGCACCCGGGTCAGATCCCGTATGGCCGATGGCCCCCGCAGCGGTATGGCTAAAAAACAGCCCGATATTCCGCTCGGGGTAGTTCATATTCTCCACCTCCCAGCCATCACCAAAGCTAGCGCGAAAGATTTCACCCCAAGAGGACGCACTGAGAATAGTGGAATTTCCCTGATGACCCCGGAGTACCTCCTGCAGGTATCTGGCTAAATCTTCGGCCGAGGTCGGGAAGCCACCGTCGGGGTAGGTGCATAAAGTGTAGGTCTTTACAGGGCGCCGGTTTCGTTTGTACAGTGTAGCGTGCTGGTCCAGATCGATAGCACCATAGCTCCACCCGGAATGTACCATGCCCAGCGGATCTAGGATATACTGTTGCGTATAGGCAGCGAAATCCTGCCCGGTGGTTTGCTCCACTACGTAGGCCGCCAGCGTGGCCGCAATGTTGGAGTACTTGTATCGGGTACCCGCCTCGCTCTTGTGGTAATTCATTCGGGTGTACATCCGACCACCCGGTACCAGATAACTCTTCAGGTACTCACCCATGGTCATTTCCGGCTCCAGGTCCTGGGTATAGCTTCGGCGGTAGGCTGCCCAATCGATGATGCCCGAGGTGTGCGTAGCCAGGTGTCGCACCGTAATCACGTTCTCCTTACCATAATGTGGCGAAACCACCTGGAAATCCAGATACGTATTGATGTCTTCGTCAAGTTGAAGCTTGCCCTGCTCTACCGCCTTCATAATCGCCAGGGCGATAAAAGTCTTGCTCACCGAGCCCACATTTTGCACCGTTTGGGCGGTATACGGCCTTTCAGTCTCCAAATCGGCGTAGCCAGAGCCTTCCAGTTTGAGCACCCGGTCAGCTTCCACCACCGCTACCGAGTAGCCCACCAGCGGATCATCCTGAGCATATAGCTGTGAAATAGAAAAAAGAAACAGTGTTGCGAATAGTAGTTGTTTTGTCATTGTTGTTGCGGAGTTTGTGGCTAGATGCAAAAAGTGAAGGAGAGGGATGTATGGTCGTGCTGGAAAAAAACAGGATTGACAAAGCCAGTTGCGACGGGCCGCTACCTTTCTTCACGAATTGCCCCTTACATTATATTGGAACAGCAGCGCGAAGCATGCTTCGCGCACTACAGAACCCTCTGCATCCTGTATATCACATCGCCCCCTTCGTTACCAGAAGCTTTAGCCAAGGATAGATTCATACCTTATCCCAGTCCCTTGTCCCTTGTACCTCGTTCCTTGAAATTCTGTGTTCTGACTTCTGTATTCTGTTTTCTTTCTTTTTCCTTCTCGATTCCCGCTTCTGACTTCTGTATTCTGTTTTCT
>DMST01000185.1:17576-17919 GCA_003454975.1 Cytophagales bacterium
AACCATCGTGCCCAGCCTGCGCCGCAAGGTACCCGTGCCGTACGTGCGCGAGCGCATCACCACACCCGACGATGACTTCCTGGACCTGGACTGGCTGCGGCAGGACAGCGACCGACTGGTGGTGGTCACCCACGGATTGGAAGGCTCCTCGGATCGGCACTATGCAGCAGGCACAGCCAAGGCCCTGTTTGCCGAGGGCTGGGATGTATGCGCCTGGAACTGCCGATCGTGCAGCGGCGAGATGAACCGTCAGTTTCGGCTGTACCACCACGGCGAGACCGGAGACATCCATACCGTTATCCAACATGCGCTGGCACAGCGGGCATACCGCACCGTTGCGCTG
>DMST01000425.1:0-28231 GCA_003454975.1 Cytophagales bacterium
GGGTTTGGACAGTATATGGCGGAGTTGAACACAGCTGTGATGTACAACATGCCCATCAAACACATCCTGCTCAACAACTCAGAGCTGGGCAAGATCAGCAAGGAGCAGCGTACAGCCCACCTGGATGTATGGAAAACTACCCTGAGCAACCCCAATTTCGCAGACTATGCCAATAGCTGTGGGGCATTGGGCATCCGCGTGACGGATGCCTCACAACTGGACGATGCCATTCAAAAAGCGCTGGAATACGATGGCCCAGCCATGGTAGAGGTGGTTGCCGATTCCAGTCTCATATAACCGATTTTCTGCTATATTTGAGCAGGGCGGTTGAGTCTAGTAGTAGAGTCAGCCGCCCTCATCGGAACCAAACCTACCCGAACGTACTATGCTCGACTTCGAACTCGAACAGGTGGCGTGGCAAATCCAAACGCCTACCATTGCCAGTATTTTAACTGAAGCTCGCGAGGAAGCTCATCAGGCCGCTCAGATTATTGCCTGTGCCGCGAGATCGTATATGCCTGCCGACGAGAAAGATAAGTATGCCGCCCTGATGTGGTGGCATTTGGAAAAGGGTTTGGTGACACAAACATTCGGCACTGAAAACCGAAGCCGCGTAGCGCTACGCCTACAAGACCTAACCCTCATTTTCCTGGAAGTAGGAAAACGCCGTGAGGAATTTACCCTTATCAACCGGACCCAAGACGAAGCCATTGAGTGGCTGAAAGGTCAGTTGGAAAAAGCAGGCTTCGATCCGGCCAAGTATGAGTTCAGCTACCCCTATGACTTCCCCGACTACCCGCAGGGGCGCGGCGAGAAATTCACCATGGGTAACCGAGGCATGTTTCTGGAGTTGGCCATCAACTTTGCCAACGCCGACCAATATTTGCAACAAGTACACGCCTTTGTAAGGGGAGCATCGCGGGTGCGTATTTGGCCCCATCATTTTGACATTGCCACGTTGATTACCTACAAGGACGACAGTGGGGATGAGACCAAAACCCGCGAGATCAACATTGGCATGTCGGCAGGTGACGAAAACATCAATGAGCCTTATTATTACGTGACCCCCAAACCCCATCTGGCTCCCAATAATATTAACTACCCCGTACTGCCTGGTCGTGGCTTCTGGAACAAAGAGCCTTGGTTTGGCACAGCGCTGAAAGGGTCCGATTTTGGGAATACACCCCTAGAGCAAATGGACCAGTTGAAAAGCTTCCTGGAAGGGGCTGCAGCCACCTCAGTAGACTTGACGCTAGCAGCTATCAAATAACCTGGATTAAAACAAATTACCATAAAGCAGGCCTGTTGCCTGCTTTTCGCATTTTATGCCCTTCCCTACATACCCCCTGTCCTCCCTCCCACTACTTACCAAGTCCCAGATGATAGAAGTCGACCGGCTAATGATCGAAGAATATCACATTGGGCTCATTCAGATGATGGAAAATGCCGGGCGAGGACTAGCCCGGCTGGCAATGGATTTCCTACAGGGCGAGCCTATTGCTAGAGGATACGTACTTGTACTATCGGGTAGCGGAGGCAATGGCGGTGGGGCCATGGTAGCCGCTCGGCGGCTTGCAGGATGGGGGATTCCGGTGAAGCTCCTGTTGAGCGCGGATTCCAACCGGCTGGGGGAAGTACCCCGACACCAGCTAAGGATTCTGAAGGCCATGGAGGTTCCTGTATTAACGGAGTGGCCAGAAGTATTGCCCAGCCTCATTTTGGACGGAATGATTGGGTACTCCCTCACCGGAGCTCCGCGCGGCAGGGCGTTAGACTACATCCTGCAAGCTAATGGTCTAGTACAGATCCCTACGGTTTCGCTAGACGCACCTAGCGGTTTGAATGTCACCAATGGGTCCGTACCTGGTGAAGCCATTCGGGCAAAAGCTACCCTTACCCTGGCGTTGCCGAAAGTGGGGCTTACCATACCGGATGCACAAGCCTATGTGGGGCAACTGTATTTGGCGGACATCAGTGTCCCGCGAAAGATATACCAGCAAATGGGCCTCCCTACGCTACCAGACTCTCTTTTTCAGGAAGGGGATATCGTGGCATTGGATGAGGCCACAATGGACTAGATACCACTGAATTTAAGCCTAAGTTACTCTTCCTAGTGAAGGACGTTATCCACGGATTGTGGAGTATCCTTTTCTAGAATCCTATTTAAATCAAAGTCCTCACCTGAAAGCTGTTCTCAAAAAAGAACAAAATCCTCACCTAGGGCCGAACGCCCCATTCTATAAAACCCATCACTAAATCTTTATTTTACGATTAAAAAGCTTAAAAAAAGCAATAGGATATAATCAACCACTTCAAATAGGCCAGCCCTCACCTTCTTTATATTGTACAATCGAGGATTCATCGATGAATTCCCAAAAACCATCGGAATCCACCGGCCACTTTGTACCAAAAGGGCGTTATTAGTATTAACCAACTGTTAATTTGTTATTAACCATACAGGCTTACACAGATTAAATCTGAGACATCTTGGAAAATTTGACAGGAGTCCCTCAGGTTATACCGATTGAATCACAGGGTGATAAAATAGTTCCAACTTATCTTAGCGTATTCTGACCAAGCCACTACCGATTCGGTAGTGGCTTTTTGTGTTGTAGTCGCCTGCGTATTTCCCAAAAGCTTTTGTGGTGGTAAATTCAGGCTCGACATAAGCCAGTCAATACCCTGTCAGATGATTGTCGAGAGAAGTATTGCCCGATCCGTAGGATTGACATTATGCACACCGTTTTGAAATTCCTTCTGTGAGCTGCCTAGCTCAGCTTCAAAGCCCCTAGCCTACTTGGGGAAAAATAAGAAAGCCCCGGCTTGCGACCGGGGCTTGAGCTTACACACATTTGCAACCGATAGAAACAGCCTCGTACGCCTAAGTACCGCCTTCTCAGCTACAAATTTCTTCATCCAAGGCATTAGGTTATATGAGTAGGTTCTTATCTCTTAGCTATCCGGCAACGAATAGTTAATCTCTATTTCCAGGACAATTCATTAAAAATTCCAAAGGCAATTTAATTGTCAGAATCTAATACATCGCCTGATAGTAATACGCAATAAAGGGTCGAAAAGTTTCCCAACCTCTCAAAATCAATCCCACACCAAAACATTAACCATCAGATAGTTACCACATAACAATAACAATAAAGCAGAAAAAAAGCTTGTGCACTAAAAACCACCACCACTACCACACTAGTATAACTATTACCAGCGTAGATTGCACAAAAACACTCCATTCTCTCCAAATTCTTCATCATCCAATACCACCCTCGATTATTCAAACATTCACCTCCTACCCTATCCCCGTCTACTGACCATTCCTAGGTTAATAGCTGATGGACATCATTTTTCAACCTCAAAATTTAAGAGTTCTTGGGAGCACAAACATTCATCGAAAACACTTCTTACATCCATGAAAAAGGTCAATACTTTATTGGTCCTAGGAGTCATTATTATATCGCTCATCACGGCCTATCTGCTATTCCATCAAGTATTAGGTAACCCTTCCAATTTTACAGGAGGTGACCCCGCCAATGAGCCCCTTTCTGGCAACTATCTGGGTGTGATCTACAAGGGAGGTCCCGTAGTCATAGTGCTCATCGCATACATGATCATTCTGGTCACATTTGTGATCGAACGCCTCATCCAGGTATTCCGCGCCCAGGGCAAAGGCAATCCCATCTCCTTCATTCAACAAGCGAAAAAATGGTTTGCCGAAAGCAAATGGAAGGAGATCAAAGAGGCCTGTGATAAAAATCAAGGTTCGGTAGCCCACGTGGTCCACAATGGTATTTCCACACTGGAGCTACTAGAAACGGACGAATCGCTTACGCACGAGCAAAAGGTAACCACGCTGCAAAAGGACCTGGAGGAAGCCACGCAGTTGGAGATTCCACAGTTGAACCGCAACATGGTGATCATCTCTACCTTAGCCTCCATTGCTACCCTTACGGGCCTGTTTGGCACCGTTACCGGCATGATTAAGGCCTTTAGCTCGCTGGCCCGGGTAGGTGCACCCGATGCCATCGGCTTGGCAAACGGCATCTCCCAAGCGCTGGTAACTACTGCCCTTGGCATTGCCACGGCCGCGGTAGCCATTGTCTTCTACAACCTGCTGAGCACCCGCATTGGTCGTATTGTCCAGAACATAGATGAGTCCAACTATAGCTTGGTACACAGCTACAAAACCCGCGCCGGCTTGGTGGCCGAGCGTCCTGTAGAATCCCAAATTGCCTAGCCATGCCTCAAGTTTCTGCTCCACAGAGGACACCGCCCAAATTGGACATGAACCCCATGGTAGACATGGCGTTTCTATTGGTTTCCTTTTTCATGCTCACCACCACCTTTAAAACGGAAGAGCCGGTGGCCATTACGTTGCCTGCTTCGCAAAGCGAGGTGAAGCTACCCGAGTCAGACATTATGGTGATCACTTTGGCTGAGGACGGGAGGATTTTCTTCGGTATTGATAGCAAACACCAGCGCGTTCGGCTACTCCAACTCATGAGTCAGGAGTACGATGTGCCCTTCACCGAAGCACAGGTACAAGCTTTCTCGCTGGTTTCCACCTTTGGCGTTTCTATACAGGCCCTGCCAGACTACCTGGACCTGCCGCCTAGTGAACGAAAATCAGTAATACAGCCCGGAATCCCACTCAGTGACAGCTTGCAAAACGAGCTGTATGACTGGATTGTGCTAGCCCGAATGGTAAACCCCAATTTGCGAGTAGCCATCAACGGGGATGCCACTACCAAGTACCCTAAAGTGAAGAGGGTGCTGAATACTTTGCAACTCGCTCGGGTAAACCGCTTCAACTTGATTACCAACCTAGAACAGGAAAGCTGAAATGGCACAGGTAGCAGACTATCAGGAGAATTTGAAGCGGGACCATCGCCAACCGAGCGAGTCGCCTGAGGTGGACATGAACCCGATGGTGGACTTGGCCTTCTTGTTACTTACCTTTTTCATGCTGGCTACCACCTTTGCGCAGCCGCAAAGTATGGAGCTACTTATGCCCGCCGATGACCCGGAAGCGGAACAGCAGCTGGAGCAACCCATAAAAGAGAGCCATGCACTGACGCTGGTATTGGCCGACAAAGACCAGATTATATGGTACCGTGGTATCACAGACCCGGTGGTAAACCGAACCACCTACGCCCGGGACGGGTTGCGCCAGCTGCTTAGCCAGACGTATGCTGAGGTACCCGAGCTCGTGGTACTGGTAAAACCCCATGAGGAAAGTACCTATGCCAACTTGGTAGATATCCTGGATGAACTCGCGCAAAGTGAATTGCCCAGGTATGCTCTGGCAGATCTAACTCAGGAGGACCGGAACATCATTGCCCCAACCTTGGAAACAATATGAGCAAGAGCAAAACCATACCTACGGATTGGGTAGACCTGATCTATGAGGGGCGGCACCAGGCATATGGGAGCTATCAGCTGCGGAAGCAATACCCTAAGCGATTGGTCCTATCCTACACCATAGCCTTCAGCACGGTGGTACTCGCCTTTGTTACCCCCTGGCTCATCTCCTTGGCCGAAAACAAATCGGACGAACCTCTGGAAATGAAACAAGTGCGGATCATGAACTACTCGGAGCTCTCCGCTCCTCCGCCTATTGAGCGTACCCCACCCCCAATGGCACAAGCCCCAACTCCACAGGCCAGCAAGAAGTTTTTGCAGCCTGTAGTGAAGCCCGACGAAGAGGTACCCGAGGAATATGAACCACTACCCACCTTGGAGGAGCTAAAACAAGTGAACATAAGTACGGTAACCGTAGAGGCCCCGGATAGCATCATCAACGATCTGCCAGGCATTCCCAGTGGAACCGAGATTGCAGGACCAGGCTCCAAAGAAGAAGCACAGGTAGAACGCCCCTTCTTATTTGCGGAAATCATGCCCGAGTTCCCGGGCGGACAAAGTGCTATGTACGCTTACTTGGCGGGAAACTTGAAATATCCACCGCTAGCAGCCCGCATGGGTATCGAGGGGGCTGTATATTTGAGGTTTGTGGTAGGCAAGAACGGCGTCATTTCGAACATCGAGGTACTGAAAGGCTTGGAAGGCGGACTCACCGAAGAGGCCATCCGGGTGGTGGAAACGATGCCCAAATGGCGACCCGGCAGGCAAAACGGACGGAAAGTTGACGTGGTGTTTACCCTACCCATCCGATTCAAACTGAAAGAAGAGCAGTGAAACTTCAAACCTTTTACGAACTTTTCAAGGGTACCGTATTCACCCTATTAGGGATCATGATCCTGGTATTTGGGCCCCAATACCTGACCCTCCTGCCGTGGCAGCGCTGGGCATTTGGCATCGTACTAGTGGCATACGGTGCCTATAAATTCTTTCTGGCCCGCAAGTACCAGCAAAGAGGGTCTTAGTTCCCCTCTTCAGATTCCGTTTCTATTTGCGGCCAGGTAAGCAGGGCGCAGGTCCCTGTTTGGCTTACCAGAGCAGAATACGCGATCTCTGCCTTACTACGGCTAAGGAATAGCGTCTCGGTTAGCATGCCAGGGGCATAGGCCCGCTCGGCTAACACAGTACGGCGATCCGCCTTCAAATGATACCGCGCCAAGGAGGTCTCTCCGTCAAAGCCGTAATCTGCCAACACCAACTTGAACTCCAATCCGTCCAGATCCGATACATCCACCGTAGCACATTCAGGCCAGGCAATAGAGTCAATCGGCTGTTGCATCATCACCAGCAGTTTACCACAGTCGGGCACCCCATAGCCCACATAGTTGTTCGGGAGCGCTACAGAATGGCCACTTGCCTGCAAGTAGGCCTGCACTTGAGCGGGTAGCAAGGTAGAATCTTGCTGAAGCATACCGGCCACAATCCCCGCCACTACGGGTGCCGAAAAGGAAGTACCTGATGTGGAATAGACGGAAACATCCGGCTTCACTACCTCCAAAAAATCAGGCCCTTTACCACTGTATCCCGCCCGGGTCCATACCCGAAAATTGGTAGCCCCTACAGAGATCACCCCCGGTGCTTCAGCTGGCGTACTCAAATATTGCCAAGTGAGGTCATTGCCCTCGTTGCCCTGAGAGATTACCAGAATCATCCCCTTTTCTTCAGCCGCCAGCTGCACCGCTTTCGCAATTTTAGTACGGCCATCCATTTCCTCCGGCAGGTAGTTCTCCTCCGGATCATCGAACCCATAAGAGTACCCCAACGAGCAATTGACCAATCGCACGCCCAAACTGTCCAGCCATTCCAAAGCAGCAATCCAATTATCTTGCTCTCCCCGGTATTCGTTGGTACCGTGTTCGGTACGCGCCAAATAGAACGAGGCGTCCGGAGCCAAGCCACTGTACATATTGGTAGTAGTGTCCCACCCGGCTACCATTTGCCATACGCCGGTACCGTGCCAGTCCATGCCCGTTTCACGGCTGCGGAAAATATCTTCCCGGTCCGGATTTACCCAGTCACGCCACCCCAATACTTGCCCATTGGCTACCAGTGGCCCCAGGTAGATCGAAGAATCTGCATCGATAAATCCGGCATCGAGGATACCAACGGCCACCCCCTTACCCGTAAGGCCCGCTTCAAAAAAGGACTCCGCATGCACCTGTCGTAGAGCATCTACCAAATTGCCTTCCCAGGTCTTGGGATCGTCCAGCGGCGGTGTAACCTCCGAGGCCAGCACCGTTTCTCCAGGCATTATTTGAATGGCCTTGATGAAGGGGAAAGATTGTAACTGATGAACCTGTTCCGGAGTCAGTCGGGCACTCACAGCATTGAGCCATTTACTAGCTACCAAAGGTGTGACCCCTACCGCCTGCAATGCCTCCATATACCCTCCGTAAAGAGGGATATCTGTGGGCTGCCGAACGGGCAAACCCAGCATAGCTCTCTGTTGATAGGTTTTTGCCGATACATATGCCACTTCACTAGAAACCGTAGGTCCTTTATCGGTGAATTCAACCCAATGCTTTAATTGAGCGGACGATTCCTGAAATAGGAAGAGAAGTACTATATTCAGGCCAATTTTCCAGAATTTCTTCATCTCAAGGTGCAAATCCTTAAACATTATCCACATGAAATACCTACCAATAGGTAAAGATTTATTTACTGAAAATCGAAAGAAGTTTACCAAACTACTGCCACCAAAGTCCCTCGCCATTTTCCACTCCAACGATATTTTACCTACCAATGCAGATGGGACCCTTCCTTTTCTACAAAATAGCGATTTATTTCACCTGAGCGGCATCGATCAGGAAAATAGTATTCTTGTACTATGCCCAGACTTCCCTGAGCCTGAGTACCGGGAAATGGTCTTTGTAATGGAGACGAATGAGCACATTGCTGTTTGGGAAGGTCACAAATACACCAAAGAAGAAGCCACGGAAACCTCAGGCGTAGAAACTATACACTGGACCCATAAGTTTGAAGATCTTCTACACTTGCTGATGAACGAGGTAGACCACGTATACTTACCTACCAACGAACATCGTCGGAGCGGTGCTCTCCAAGCGGTAGAAACCCAAAATGATCGGTTCATCCACTGGGTGAAGAACCGGTATCCTCTGCACAACTATAACCGCTGTGCACCGCTTATGCACGAGCTGCGGGCCATCAAAGGGGAACGCGAAATTGAAATGATTGCCGAGGCTTGCCGGATCACTGACTTGGGTTTCCGCAGAATCTTGGGGTTTGTGAAACCGGGAGTGACGGAATATGAGATTGAAGCGGAATACATTCACGAGTTTATTCGCAATCGCTCACGAGGCTTTGCCTACACTCCCATTATAGCGAGTGGCGACAATGCCAACGTACTGCACTATATCGAAAACAGCCGAGAGTGTAAGGATGGAGATATGTTGCTGATGGACGTAGGGGCAGAGTACGCTAACTATGCAGCAGATATGACCCGCACTATTCCCGTGAACGGCAGATTTACGGAACGGCAACGGCAGGTATACGATGCTGTACTAAAGGTGCAACGCGAAGCCATGAAAATCTTGCGCCCGGGTACTACCATCCCTGAATACCACAAAGAAGTGGGTAAAATCATGGAAAGCGAACTGATTGACTTGGGCCTGCTAGACGCTACCGACGTGAAAAATCAGGATGAAAAGAGCCCACTGTATAAGAAATATTTCATGCACGGCACGTCCCACCACTTGGGCATCGATGTGCATGACTACGGCAACTGGTACCGCACCATAGAAACCAATATGGTCTTTACTGTGGAACCAGGCATCTACATTCCTGACGAAGGCATTGGCATTCGCTTAGAGAATGATATCGTGATTCGGGAAAACGGATGGGATGACCTGATGGGCAATATCCCGATTGATCCTGAAGAAATCGAAGAACTGATGAATGCCTAAGAAAGCATTACCTAAACCAAACCTTCAGAATTAGAAACGAGTGAACGGGTGGCGAAAGCCATCCGTTTTTTTGTGGCCTATCACACTACTACGGCCATAGGTACTACGAGTTCGAAAACGGTAGTACCCTGAGTACTATCCACATAATCGATGGTACCCATCATTTTTTGTGCAGCCTTCTGTGCTACGTACAGCCCCAATCCGTTGCCTTGCGACCGCTCGGTGCCCTTGAAATACATCTCAAAGATTCTGCTTTTGAGGGTAGGATCTACACCAATGCCATTGTCTACCACCCGGATAATACCCCGACTGTTCTGGGTAGAAATCTCAATCCGAACAAAGGGAGGCTGGTCCGCTCCCTGATTCACAAAATTGAGCGCGTTTTCTACCAGTTGCTCTACTACAATCTCTACCAGCCGTTCGGGTGCTCTAAAATCCACCTTGGGGGCCAGTTTAAGTTGTATTTCCACATTGTAGGCATCCAACTGCCGCTGAAATCGGTGCCTTAACCGATCAGACATCTCTCCAAAATCAATTCTGGCAGCCCTTAAGGAAGTCTTGTTGATATCAGAAACGGTAATCAACTTGGACAACATCTTGTCCATGTTATGCGCCGTGTCAGTCACCTTTTCGAAGAGTTCCAGAATAACCCGGTCTGTAAAGGTGAGCTCTGCCACATGCTTAAGCCCCAAAATGGTGGTAAGTGGCCTACGCAAGTCATGGCTACTACGGTACAGAAACTGGTCCAGTTCTTCGTTGGTACGGCGTAGCTGTTGGGTACGCTTTTCAACTATCTTATTCAGGCTAGCATTGATTTGGGAAATCTTGTGGTTAGCTGCTTGTAGCTCCCGTGATTTGATTAGGATTTCCTCTTTTTGCTCCGTGATTTTATCGGAGGTGTATTTTAGCGCGGAATAAGCAGTCTGCACGTTAAGGTGCTGTTCGCGCAGCTCTTCATTGGCCATTCGCAGGGCTTCTTGCTTATCTACCAATGACGAATTCATCTCATTCACATTGCCCAAGGCAGTATCCTGCGATACCCGGTAATTGACCAGAATAACGAACAATTGAACGAAGATACCGAGGTAATTTACTGCGGCGAATATGTAGATATTGGGCTTGTGATAGCGGATCTCAAACGGATACCCGTTGGCATCATAAAAGATAAAGGTGAGGAAGGTAAAGATGATAATGCCGCACCAAACGTAAATCCATTCTTTACGGAGAATCCAGAGCACAGCCATGACGGCCTGGATGTAAAAAACGGCTGCCGAAGAATTAACCCCACCACTAGTACCCACCAAAATGGTGGTGGAGACAATTATAAGCCCCGCAAACAAATTAGCAAACAGGGTAAGATTGGGGGTTATCCGCAGGATAAACAGGAAACTGGTAATAAATACTGCCAGTACTATATTGACGTAGACACCTACATTATACCGAATCAGCGCATAACAGATGGAGTAAACCACCAAGGAGATGATCACAAGTAGCGATAAGGAGACCAAAAACCGGGCATTCCGGTGCATGATTTGGTCCTGCTTGAGTTCACTAGGAATGCACCAAGATTCTAAACGCCGAAACCAATTCATATTGGGGTCCTTCTATAAAAATGGGGCAAGGTTAGTTGTGTTGAAGGCGCTTGCAACAATTTCAAATTACAAATCTTCAGGAAGTAACTGACACAAGTGTACGGATAAACTCAATCACAAATGTATAAAAGTCCGTTAATTTCGTGCTCATAAGGAAACCAATAGAAAGAATTTAAGCTGAAAAAGCAATACTTTAACCACCTTTCTATTGGCAAATTACAATACACGCTTACTTCCAAATAATACTACTCAATACCCAATGGCGAATGCCTAATTATGTCAAGACCAAAAATCACCTTTCCCCAACTTCTTAAAATCGCACTTTTTGCTACAGGTCTGTCTGGAATTGTAGCCGAGTACATTTTGGCGACTCTGGCTACCTACTTCCTGGGCAATGCCACCTTACAGTGGACGCTTATCCTGTCCGTGATGCTATTTGCCATGGGCTTGGGAAGCCGATGGTCCCAAAGGATGGAAGGCTCCTTGTTACGGAATTTCTTGCTGGCTGAGTTTGGATTATCCGTACTCACCAGTTTCTCGGCACTCCTGGTGTACGTAACCACTCCCTTTTGGTCAGGCACCCAAATACTCATCTATTCCTTAGCCGTAGGCATAGGACTACTTATTGGCCTGGAGATTCCGCTGGTTACACGCCTCAACAGTCAGTATGAACTGCTAAAGGAGAACATATCCAACGTGATGGCCAACGACTACTACGGTAGTCTGGCGGGTGGCTTGTTCTTCGCTTTTGTAGGCCTCCCCTATCTGGGGCTCACCTACACCCCCTTTGTACTAGGCTGGATCAATTTCTCGGTAGCAGCCATCTTGTTTTGGCGGCTAGCTGATAAAATTCCTACCTCCTCCCGAAGGGGGTTAGTATCTGCAGGAGCCTTAGTAGCCTTGGGCTTGCTGGCCGGCATCTTGTTTGCCAAACCTATCATCCGGTACGGAGAGCAAGCCCGCTATGCCGATAAGGTGATATATGAAGAACAGTCTCGATACCAAAAGCTGGTTATCACCCAATGGAAAAACCACTACTGGCTGTACCTAAATGGCAACCTGCAGCTAAGTACGCTAGATGAAGCCTTGTACCATGAACCACTCGTACACCCTGCCATGCTGCTACACGGACACCCCCAGCGGGTACTGGTACTAGGCGGCGGAGATGGATTTGCCGTTCGGGAGTTGCTCAAATACCCCTCAGTAGAGCAAATTACTCTGGTAGATTTGGACCCAGCCATGACCCAACTGGGACTTACCCATCCGGCCATGACCCTGCACAATGGCCGCTCTCTGGAGGATCCTCGGGTTGAAGTCATCAACCAGGACGGGTTCACCTACATGGAAGCGTCATTAGACTTCTTCGACGTCATCTTGGTAGATCTCCCCGATCCCAAAAGCACGGATCTGGCCAGGCTGTATAGTCAAGAGATGTACCGGCTTTGTGCTCGCCACCTCACTCCCCACGGCGTGCTGGTAACCCAGGCTGGTAGCCCCTACTATGCTACCCAAGCATTCCGATGCATAGAGGCCACCATGGCCAGTAGCGGATTAGCTATTGTGCCGTTGCACAACCAAGTACTATCTCTTGGTGAATGGGGTTGGATATTGGGGCAAAAAGGGGCCACTACTGGTACCGAAGTAAAACAGCGATTACAGCGGATTACGCTACCCGATAGCATCCCTTTCAGATGGCTTACTCAGGATGCGCTCATGGCCATCACCCTATTCGGTAAGGACCTCCTTCCTGTGGACTCTGTATCCATTAATACGATCCAAGAGCCGGTGCTGCATCGGTATTACTTACAAGGCAATTGGGAGCTGTACTGAGCAATGGGTAAGGCATCTATCGTGGCAGAACCTCCGCCAAGTATAGAATTCACCGACTCACTTAAACCGCTTTTAGGACTAACGGTCACCCAAATAAAAAGAGCCAAACCCCAGAAGGACTTGGCTCTCCAATGGATACGCTAAACTTATTCCTCCGACGTAGAACGTTCGTAGGCAAAGCCTCCCAGTCTGTTGGTAGACCAAGAGGTAAATTTCACATCGATGTAAACATCATCCGTAATCAAGTGCAGGACCAAATCTTGCCCTACGATATCCTTGGGCTTACCCAAGGCACCTCGGAAAGTCCCAAAGTTGAGACTAGCAACATCGGCCGTGGTCCCGAAGGCCCATTCGGTATCTGCAGGACTAGTTGCGGAGGTGGCTGAAAGTTCGGTAACTGCATTATAAATCTGTCCTCCACTATTACCCCGGGTAATGAATACACTTTCCGTAAATCGATCTTGATTGGCTGGAAGTCCAGGGTCAGCCCCGTCAGCTTTGGTGAAGGTCATGATAGGCCCCGACCAAATATGGAAAACGGGAGCTACTTCAGAGAGTGTAATCGTAATGGAAGCAGTAGCCGTAGTGCCTTGACTAGTCGCTGAAACCGTGGCCGTTATAGTCGGATTATCTGCAAAAACGAACAAGGCCGCATTAGCTACGGTCAGCTCTCCAGTATTCTGGTCTATGGCCATAGCACCTGCTGGTGACTGGTCCGAAAGCGAAAAGGTGAACTCTCCGGTTTCCCCAGCCGCAATGACGGTTCCCAGGGTCTGCCCCGCATTGGGGTTTTCTGCCACAGTAGTGATAAAATCAAGTAGGCTGACGTTAGCTATATCCGTAAGAGATACCGAAACCGTAGCACTTGCAGTAGCATTCTGATTAGTGCCTACTACAGTAGCGGTGATGGTAGGATTGGTCTCAAAATCAAACAGGGAAGCATCTGCTACAGTCACCTCTCCATTACTACTGATTGCGATAGCTCCTTCGGGGGTCTGGTCGGTAATTTCAAGGGTTACCGTCCCCGAGTTGGTGGTAATCTCCAAATTTCCAATGACAGCTCCATCCTCAGGATTCTCCTCAATAGAACCGGTAAAATCATCAATGGTAACTTCAATGACTGGCTCAGGCACACAGGACCACATGAAATTGACCAAAGCACCAAAGACGAGCAAACGTATCGCGTATTTCATGAACGAATGAAGGGTTTTCAGCAAAGAAAACTATCCAGACAGTAGTATGTTAGTGGATTGTACCGATTATGGGTAAACAAAGGGTGTACAAATCCACAACTACCAGATAATCAAACCATTAAACGAACAGCAAAAGGGCAAATATTTACCCTTTGTAGACTGTATAATCTGTAAATCACCAGCGTCGGCCACGCACTCTACTGCTGTAGGGGTTCATCTCTTCCTGGTACACTGGCAGCTGCCCCACCTCATCCTTGGCCCAAAGAGGTAGCTTATCCATCTGAGTCACCTCCAACATAGGATAACCAAAATCCTCTACTACCTTGCCCTGAATTCTGTAGAAACCCCGCCCCCGAAAGGGGTACTTTTTAGCTACCGGCGGGAAGTGTGTGGTGTCAAAAACCCGGCCTTGGGCATCGTAGAAGGTAGCGAAGTGCATGAGTTTATCGTCCTTGGTGCGGGTATGTTTGATAGTAATAAGGTAGCCCACCATGGTCACACGTTTGCCTAGGCGCATCATCATTTGCGAGGCCACGGTATTGCCCCGATCATCGGTTTTGAGCAGCGAGAACGGATCGCTCAGGGGAAATCCCAGAATCTCCAATTCATCGAAGGCATCTTCCAATGGATGCCGTTCTAAATCGGGAAGAGCAAATTCCTTCTTTTGCGGAGCAAACAAAGCCATGGCGGGAGGTGGTCCTTGCTGCTTGCGTCCAAAATGTAAATGGGCCTGCCAAAGCAGCGCACGCTTGGGCTGACCAGTAAACCGAAAGGCTCCAATCCGGATGAGTACCGTAAGGGATTCCAGTCCACAGGGAACCCTCGCCAGAAAATCATCCATACTTTGGAAAGGTCCATTCTGCTCGCGTTCAACAGGTATACATTGAGCCACTTTGCTTTCCAGGCTCTTCAAGTGCACAAAACCCAACCAGATGGTAACCCCTTCAATATACGTCAGGTACTCACCCGTATTCACACAAGGCCCTTCCACCTCGGCCCCATCCATGCGAGCCTCGTGCAGGTAATACTCCGTTCTGTAGAAGCCACCAAAATTATTGATAACTCCCACCATGAACTCCCTGGGAAAGTAGGCCTTGAGATACAAGCTTTGGTAACTTTCCACGGCATAGCTGGCTGAGTGGGCTTTGCTAAAACTGTAGCCCGAAAAACTCTCTATTTGTCGCCATACTTCCTGAGTGATGGCATCCGGGTATCCCTTCCGCTTACAATTATTGAAGAAGGTATCTTGCACCCGCTGCATCTCCGCCTTGCTGCGCACCTTGCCACTCATACCACGTCGCAAGATATCCGCCTCGCCAAGGTCCAACCCCGCAAAGTGGTGAGCCACCTTCAGCACATCTTCCTGATATACCATCACCCCGTAACTCTCCTCCATAAGCTCGGCCATTTTGGGATGGATGTACTCGAAATCACCGGGGTTGTTGTGCCGATGAATGTACTCTCGCATCATACCAGAGCGGGCCACTCCTGGCCGTATGATGGAGCTAGCGGCTACCAGAGTGAGATAGTCATCGCACTTGAGCTTGCCCAGCAGCATGCGCATTGCCGGAGACTCCACGTAGAAGCACCCCATAGTACGGCCTTCCTGTAGTAGCTCCTTAACGGCCGGGTCTTGCTTAAACGAACGAGTCTGGTTGATGTCGATGGCAACTCCCTGGTTTCTGGCCACCAAGTCTACCGTATCCCGGATGTGGCCCAGACCGCGCTGACTCAAAATGTCAAACTTGTGCAGGCCCAGGTCTTCGGCACCTACCATATCCCAATGGGTAATGGGAAAACCCTTAGGCGGATAATTCACAGCGGTATACCGGTAAATAGGTTCCTCACTCACCAATACCCCTCCGGCGTGAATACTCAGGTGGCTGGGCATATTATGCAGGTATTCCGAGTATTGAAAGATGAGTTTGGAGATATGATCCCTATCCGCGTACAAGTGAGGGTAATCTACCAGCCGATCAATTTCTGGCTTAGGCAAGCCAAATACCTTACCCAGTTCGCGTACTACACTTCGCCGCTGAAAGGTACTGTAGGTGCAAATAAGTACCGTATGATCTTGCCCCCACCGATCAAACATATATTGTGTAACTGCATCACGTTCCTGCCAGCTAAAATCCAGATCGAAATCTGGAGGAGAGGTGCGGTAAGGGTTTAGAAAACGCTCAAAATAAAGATCCAGCTCAATGGGATCTACTTCTGTAATACCTAAGCAAAAGGCCACCAGACTATTGGCTCCACTCCCCCGCCCTACGTGGGCAAATCCATTGCCCTTTGCAAACCGAACCACGTCTAGAGCCACCAGGAAGTATGCGCAAAAACCAAGGTTTTCAATGGTATTCAACTCCTTGCGCAGGCGTTCTTCTACATAGGCGTTGCCAAAACCATAGCGCCGCCGGTACCCTTCCCAAGCCCACTGACGGAGCAAACGCCTGTCCTCATCACGGCTCTCGCTAAAGACCTGCTTATTCTTGTTGGTATACAGCTCCATGGAAAAGGAACACTGCGCCAAGAATTCTTTTGCCTGGTCTACCAGACGTGGATAATCCTTATATAACTCACGTAATTGATCTTCAGGCAGCATAAATTCTCGCTCGCTCGCCTGATCATCTTTTGCTAATTTACTGAGCAGCGTATTCCTTCCCATAGACCGCAGTAATCGGTGGGCGTTGAACCCGCGCTTATCTCGGAAGGTGACGGGCGCCAAGGCTACCAGTTTGTGTAAGTAGGCTTGCCATGGCGATCGGAATAGTTGGGTGAGTTCTTCAGAACGTACACCAACATATTCGTTGGCCCTCAGCAAATTGGGGGCAGGAGCACCTTGAAGACTATAAATAAAAAAGGTATCCGACAGCTCTGGAGCCCGGAGGGGAAGGGGCTCCCCAGACCCATTATAGCTGCTCAAAAACCGGTTTAGCTGCTCAAAACCTCGGTTATTTTTGGCAATACCCACGTAACGAAGTTGCTGATCATGCCTAAACTCAATGCCCACTACCAACCTTAGGTTCAGGTCTCGTTTACGGTCATCGATCACCTTGAACACATCAATATATCCGGAGGTACTGTTGATGTCCGTGAGGGCAAGTGTTTCTATTCCGCACTGATACGCCTCTTCTACCAAATCTGCTGGTGAAAGGGTACCGTGCTTAAGACTGAAGAAGGTATGGCAATTGAGATACACCCTCAAATTTAGCCATTATTTTTAGCTTACTAAAAAATATAGCAATTGAATTTTTAATTATTAACCCACATACCAATACAAAGCTTAGCTCCCCAAACCACAGGGAACGAAAAAGTGTCATGGAAATATTGCTAGCCCTTTAGCTGCTTGGTAACTTCCAAGGCGTAACTATTATTTAGGCGTTCTAATACCGTGCGAACCATACTAAGCCTGATCTTGATTTTCTACTTTATGAGTAGCACCTCCTTGTTATGGGGGCAAAATCAGGTGCTCGTGGACTCTTTGCAAGAATTGCTACAAGGTGAGTTGACCGACACCACTAGAATTAAGGCACTAAACCGACTTGCCAGAACGTATCGTAGTAACGACTCTACCCTTACGGCTACCTACGCCAGGGAGGCCCTCAGCCTATCCAACCAAATTGGGTACGTACCTGGCATGGCCGATGCCTACTACCACCTAGCCCGGTCTTTTCGCGAAAACGGCTACTTACGGAATGCCATTGATCATAATACTATCGCCAGAAGCTTATTCGAAAAGGCCAACCTGGATAAAAAAAGAGCATATACTTGCACTCAGCTAGGGCTTATCCACCAAGGACAAGGCACCCTAAACCAAGCCTTTCGGTACTTCCAGGAATCGTTAGAAATAGGTCGGGAGCTAGAAAACGAAGTAATCGAGGCTACTGCCTTGTCCAATTTGGGGGCTACCCATGCCCATAGTGGCGAATACGAAAAAGCCAGGCAACTGTATGAGGAGGCTTTGGGGATTCGGAAAACCAGAGGGGATTCTTCGGCCATTGCCACGCTGTACAACAACCTAGGTAATGCCTACAAAAACCAAGGAAACTACCCCAAAGCCCTCACCTACTACCTAGACGCGCTCAACCTACGGCAAATACAGCAAGAATCTTCAGGGGTGTCCACCGTATTCATTAACCTGAGTACCATCTATCTGCGCCAAGGCGACTACGACCAAGCTCTGGAATACTTACAGAAGGCTCTTGCTATCCGAGAAGAGCTCAATGAGCAATCCGGCTTGGCCATCGTATTTAATAACATTGGTGAAATCCGTCGCCTACAGGGCAGCTTGCAAGAAGCGCTAGAATACTTCCAGTATGCACTGATTACCCGGCAGGACATCGGGGACCAACGAGGGATTGCTGCTTGCTACCTCAACATAGGCACCACCCAAAGTATGCTAGAAGATTTTGGTAGTGCCAAGTCTACCCTGAGCAATGCAGATTTTTTGGCCCGGGAAGTGGGTGATCAGGAACTGATTTGTAAAATCCAGATTGAGCTTGGTAAGGTATACTACCTCCAACAGATGTATCCTATGGCCTTGCAGAAGCTTATGGAGGGGATGGACATTTCTAAACAGCTGGGGCTGAAAGACAAAACTCAGGACGCGGCGGAGTATCTGGCACTCACGTATCAGCAATTGGGACGTTATCAGGAAGCATACGAGGCCCATCGGCTTTTTAAGGCCATGACGGACAGCTTGCTCAATGAAACGAAGACCCAGCAGCTCACTGAGATCCAGATGCGGCACCTCTTTGAGCAGGAGTTGGATTCCATAGCGATAGAGGATGCCAAACGCACCAGTGAACTGGAAGGGCAGGTAGCGCGGCAACGAGCCATCCAGCTGGGTACCATCATCGTACTGCTGATGTCGGTGGGGTTTGTGCTCATTTTACTTCGGCTGTACAGGTCAAACCAAAAGACTAATGAACAGCTATTGGAATCCAACGAGGAGATTCAATCGAACAACGAAGAGATCCGCAGTGTGAATGAATCCTTGCAGCACAGCATGGAAACTGTACAAAAACAGTGGGACGAGATCACCTCTTCCATTTTGTACGCGCAGCGGATCCAGCAAGCCATCTTACCTCCAGAGGGAATCCTTCGTTCGTTGCTTTCAGAGCACTTCGTATTCTTTAGACCCCGCAATGTAGTTTCCGGTGATGTGTATTGGGTGAGCGACCGCAGGCACCTCAATGGTAAGGTATTCATTGCGGCGGTAGACTGTACAGGGCACGGTGTACCCGGTGCGTTTATGAGTCTCATCGCCAACGATCTGCTCAACAACCTGATCAATGAGCGACAGATTGAAGACCCGGGAGAAATCCTGGATCAGCTCCATCTGGAAATTAGGCAATCACTCAATCAGGATACAACCTTTACCCAAGATGGCATGGACATCGCTTTGGTCTCCATTGATGTGGGCAAAAAGGTACTGGCATTTTCTGGCGCCAACCTACCCTTGGTTTATCTGCAGGACGGTCAAATGCACAAACTAAAGGGCAACCCTGCTTCCATTGGGGGAGTGCGCGGCGAGCTCAATCCAACCTATGCCACGCACCAGCTTTTCTATGCCGGCGGGCTCACCTTCTACCTGTATTCGGACGGCTTTCAAGATCAATTTGGAGGGCCCAAGGGCAAAAAATTCATGGCTGGCAAGTTCCGGGAGTTGCTCTCACAGATACATGAGTTACCCCTCACCAACCAAAAACATGTATTGGAAGCTACTTTGGACGAATGGATGGATGACCAAGAACAAGTGGATGACATTATGGTACTGGGTATTCGGCTGGTCTAGCGGCAGGGCTCTTGCCACCCCATCACCACCAGATCATCCGTTTGGGGTTCGGTGCCCCGCCATTGCAAATGTACTTCTTGCAATGCCTGTTTGGTATGCCGGGGTTCTAGGGGTAGGTTTCTCAATTGCTCACGAAATCGTTTCACCCCGTACTTCTTTCCTTCCGGACCACCAAACTGGTCTGCGAAGCCATCGCTAAACAGAAAGAACCGGTCCTCCGGTTGAGATATCCACTCTACTTGTTCGAATTCCTTAGCCAGGTGCTCCTCTCCTACCCAGCCACCAATAGAAGACCTACTCCCTTTGATTCGGTACACCTCGCCACCCCGCACACAGATCATGGGGCGTTTGGCACCTGCAAATTTAACCCGGCCTTCTATGGGGTCGCGCTGCACCAGCGCAATATCCAGTCCGTCATAAGAAGCATGTTCAGCATCCCGTTGCTGAAGAATGTGGGTAAGGCGGGTATCCAACTCTTCCAAAATTTGCGTGGGCTCCACAATTAAGTCCCGCTGCACAATCTCATTCAACAGGGTATTGCTCAGCACTACCATAAATGCCCCCGGCACCCCATGCCCCGTGCAGTCCACGGCCGCCAGCAAGTCCAAACCGTCTACCTCGGTATACCAATAAAAATCACCACTTACGATGTCCTTCGGATAATAGAACACAAAACCACCGGGCAATCGGCTTTCAATGGAGGGAATGGGTGGTAGAATAGCATCTTGAATATTTCGGGCGTACCGAATGCTGGCCAGCATATCCTCTTGCTGTTTTTCAACTTGCTCTACCAGCTGTCTGAGTTCCACATTACGCAGGCGCTCAATCTCTGCTTCCTTATGGCTTCGCTCTATTTCGAACACCGCCTGCAAGTTTTTCAGCCGAAGCACAGATTGCTCCCCCTCTACCAAGTTCTTCTGCTCCATGTACTCCTCATAGTGTTTCAGGGCAAGTGCAGGCTCATTGGCAAGCTTATACAGCTGTGCTTGTTCATAATATATGTCCACCAATTTCCCCTTGGCATCCATATCATGGGCCTTTTTCCGGGCTACAAAGAGGTATTGCTCCGCCTGCTCATAATCTTCCAGTCGTGCCGAAATTCTACCCAAATCAGTCAGTGATGTGATGATGCCTGGCCGGTTTTTTATATCCTTCCGGACCTTCAGGCTCTCCTCCAAGTGCAAGCGCGCATCTACCAGCTCGCCCATATCTTCAAACACCCGCCCAATTTCGCGGAGGGTTCGGCCCAATACATCTTGCTGCCCAATGGAAAGGGCGATTTCCTTACCACGCTCATGACAAAGTAGAGCCAGCTCTAATTCCCCCAGCATCCGATGGATAACCCCACGGTTGTTGACACATGAAGCCAAGCCAGCAAGCTCTTCTTCGGCCTCAAACAGTTCCTCAGCTCGCTGTATATGCGGCAGTGCGGTTTTAAAATCCTGAAGATCAATATAATACCCACCCAAAATAGACTCACACCAACCCCAAAAATCACGATAGGGTGAGTCACGCATCAGTTCTAGTGCTTCGTAAATCAATTTGAAGGCACTTTCGCGGTCTGAAATACGCCAAGAGAATAAGCTCTTAAGCCCTAGGGCCATAGCATAGGCCGATACATTTTTATTATTACGAAAGGTATTGATGATGGATTGCAGCCTTTCCAGCCTATCCGTATCCATACCCCCTCGCAGGGTTTGGACAAATGTTTGAGTAAGCCAAGCCTGTGCCAGCCCGTTTTCATATTCCAACTCTTCAGACAGCTGGGTAGACTCTTCTAGGTATTGATCTGCCCGTGAGGAATCCAATCCACGCAGACGCCAAGCCAAGCGATTGAGCACATCGACCCTGTCGGTGCCTTCCAACCCCTGAGCTAGCCTAGCTTCTAACGTGTTAATGGTCTTCCACATACTGTTTTATCAAGCCTCTGCAGGAGAAATTTGTTCCTCCAACATCGCTAACCATTCCAATTCTATTTTGGCAAATCCTTGATCCAAGTGATGAGGCAATGCCTTCTTGGCCAGAATTATCTGCTCTTGTGCCTTGTCTAACTCTCCTTTCTTCCAGTAGCGGGCCGCTAAATAGCGGGCCTTCGTACCTGGTTCCAAAATAGTCCGCTGTTTGGCAGGCCACAGTTCATCCGTATACGAAACCGCATCTCCCCACAAAGCCTGGAAAAAAGCATGCTCATATTCTACCGCTTGACTAATAAATGGATTCTGGTCGGCAACTCCCTCTCGTGCCAGCTGCAAGTGCCCTTCCGCCTCTACTACTTTCCCAAGTGCAAGCTCCATCAAATACAAGGACAGATGAGCAAAGGGACCATACCCCGATTCATCCTCGTCAGCGGCTACTTTTTCGAGTAGCTCCCGATCATAGTCCCGGGGATGAGTACCCCCAAACGAACTCTGATAATGGGCATAGTACAGAAACTCTAGCTGGTTATCTCCCTTTGCGGACAATAGGGTGAGTAAACGGGCACCGTCGGTTTGCACCAGACCAGATCGCCGTGGGTACAGCGCCAGGAAAAGGAGAAAGCCTGAAAACAGGCTATAAAACCCCAGGAACCCAACGATAAGAGTATCGAGCAAGTTGCTTGCATTACTCAGCCCAGACATACCGCCGTATTGCTGAAAGCCCCACCAAGCTAATAGCCCCGTAAACAGGGTAGCCAAGGGGCCTCCGGCCACATAAGGGATCATCTTCTTGCGCAAATCCCCCTCTTGAGGAAAAAGCATTACCGTAAATCCCCCCAGCAAGTTGAAGCCTCGGTTTCGTTGAAAACTGTAGCGTTTTTCTACCTTCCGAAGAATTACCGGACCTACCATTAAATACGCAAAGCTAAATTTCTGTGCCAGTCCCATGACCAAATGGCCCAACTCATGCAATAAGATGGCTGCGTAATAACTAACTGGGAATAGGGCCAGCAAGACCAATAGCCGTCTCCCAGTCCCCTCTCCATTACCTTCACCTTGCCCGGTAGCCTGACTCCCCAAAAAGTACCCTAATAGTAAGCCCAACGAAACCATGGCCACCACCAAGAGGATGCTTCGCATAGGAGAGGGTCGCTTTTTTGTAGAATCACGCTTAGTCATAATCACTACCGAATAATAGAAAGGAGTCAAGTGATTCTCAAAATAGTATTTTTTGAATGCAAGTTCGGTCCAGTACCAGTAATTCTAACCAATAATCAAATAGCATAGAATACTGGCAGTAAGATTCCTTTTTTCGCGGACTTGCGTATTTTGCGAATATGTGTGGACGGTATACTGTTTCGGCCAATAAAGAGAAGCTAGCCAAGCGCTTTCAAGTGTCTATTCCGGAGGCGTACAAGCCCCGGTACAATGCCGCACCTACGCAAGCGTTACCCGTCATTACCAATACCCAACCCGACGAACTGCAGTATCTATTCTGGGGGCTCATACCCCAGTGGGCCAAGAACAAATCCATTAGCCAGAAGCTGATAAATGCCCGGGCAGAGACACTGGATGAAAAAGCCAGCTTTAAGCAATCACTGCGGCAACGCAGGTGCCTGATCCCTGCTGATGGCTTCTACGAATGGAAAAGGGTGGGTAAGCGTCAGAAAACCCCTTACCGTTTCGCCCTAGCTTCTGGAGAACCTTTTGCCTTTGCAGGCCTATGGGAATCCTTTGAGGAGGATGGAAAAACAGTAGGCACCTTCACCATCGTGACTACAGAGCCCAACGAAATGGTGCGTGACATTCATGACCGGATGCCGGTCATCTTGCGCCGCGAAGATGAACAGCTTTGGTTGAGCACAAACCAACTACCGGAAGATTTACTTCCCATTCTACAGCCATACACCACCGAAGCTATGACTCGGTACACGGTCTCTATACGGGTAAACAAGCCCGATAACGACACTCCCGATCTCATCCAAGCAGCTCCAGCTAGCGACCAGTTTGGCAACTACACCTTGTTCAACTAGCCTTGCTATGGAAGGTAATGTGCGGGTATTGTAGTTGATACCGCTGAACTTCCTCATCGGGGATGTTGGTTTGCCCCAACCCTACTTCCCGTAAGGAAGGAATCTCCAATACTACCTCTGGAAGATTCGAGATCGGATTCTGGAATAAATCAATCACCTCCAACTTCCTACATGCCCCTAGCGTCATGGGTAAGTCTGTCAGGTTGTTTTGTTGCAGATACAGTTCCTTCAGGTTAGGAATGTAGCCAATTTCCTCCGGCAGGAAGTCCATCCCGTTGTAACTCAAATCCAGTAGGTGCAAGTGCTCCCAATTGCGCACGTGGCTAGTTACATCGATAATGTGCTGATGACCTAAGTAAAGTTCTTGCAGCTGAGTTAACTCACCCCAAGCTTGACGGATTTGCTGAATTTTTGATAGCCCTTTGAAAATGTGGGGGTATCCTCGCTCCCACCGCAAAATTTCTAATGGTGCTTGCATAAGCCACCGGGGCAACTCTTCCAGCGGGGTATAGCTGACATCTAAAAACGAAAGAGCAGGCAAATCTCCTACACTACGTGGCAAGGTGGGGAACGTACAGTGGCTCAGGTCCAGGTAGGTAAGCTTGTGAAGCAGAGCCAAGGTATCGGGCAGATACCTTAGGCCAGACAAGGTGAGGCTCTTGAGATGGCGTAGGTGCCCTATCTGGTCTGAAATCTCCCGCGTAGCATCGTTACACAACTCCAGATTGATAAGGTTTTTACAACGGTAAATTACCTGAGGCAATCTTTCAAACCCGCATTCGTCGATAATCAACGTATGGAGCTTGGGCAGCTCCGCCAACTCGGGGGGTAACTTAACATCTCCCCACACGCTGATTTCCAACTTCTCCAGCTGCTGCAGCGCTACTATCTCCGGGGGTACCTCTAGGTCTTCAGAAATAAACTCATCACCGTACAACTCCAATACGGTTACATCATCGGGTTGACGCAGAGCTTCATCTACCGATTCGTAGGTCGCCATTTTAGTAAGTTATCAATCCTACCCTCCGAATGAAACTTATTCGGGAACAACGGGTATTACTATGGAAGAAAATACGGATTTTGCATTATGCTAAACTGGAACGATCTACTCAATTTCGCCGATACGGGCAATCCTACTCCTCCTCGCACCGTCAAGAAATCGGACAGCGAATGGCGTGCGCAGCTCACTCCTGAGCAATACCACGTAACTCGGGAGCACGGTACCGAACGTGCCTTCAGCAGCGAAATGTGTAGCCTATTTGAGCCCGGCAGGTATGCCTGTGTATGTTGTGGCGAAGTACTTTTCGATGCCAACGAAAAATTCGAATCTGGTACAGGGTGGCCTTCCTTTACCCAACCAGTAAAAAACAATGTGATCTCTTACCATGTAGATCGTTCTTTCGGGATGGTGCGAGTAGAGACCCTATGCAATGTATGCAATGCCCACCTGGGCCATGTATTTCCTGATGGTCCCCCACCTAGCGGGTTGCGGTATTGCATGAATGCAGTAGCATTGGAAAAGGTAGAGACCGAAGCAAAAGCCTAAGCGGCCGGTAGACCAGGGCTTACGGGTTGGCCCTGGTTTCAATTAGTGACACCACAACTTTGGCATATTCCTCTAGCACGGTACGTTCATGATCGGTAAAGGTGCGTGGTTTCTGATCAATCACACAGAGGGCTCCCAGTTTGAATCCCGCCGAAGTGGTTAGAGGAGCCCCAGCATAACTGCGGATTTTAGGATCACCAAGAACCAGAGGATTGCCCTTAAATAATTCGTGCTCCAGGGCATCATCAACTACGTATACCCCCTCTTGCATGATGGCATAATGACAGAAAGAAATTGAGCGATCAGTCTCTTGCAATTCAATACCCACCTTGGATTTAAACCACTGTCGGTTCTCATCAATTATGCTGATCATAGAGATGGGTACATCAAGCAACTCCGCTACCAGGGCCGTTAGCGCATCAAATTCCTCCTCTGCTTGAGTATCAATAATTTTAAACCGTTCCAACTCTTGCAAACGATCTGCTTCATTTTTAGGTAAAGGAGTTGTGGAATCCGGTTGGTGCTGTTCTAGCGAAAACAGAATCCAATCCAACGCTTCTTTTTCTGAAGGAAATACCGCCGAAGTGAGCAAGGTATCCTGACGATCCAAATGATCGAGGATTCGATTGATCACAATTTTCCCAAAAAACTCTCCGGAATTTACCACTGCAAGCAGAGCCGCTTTGGGGAAACGATCCAAAACCCGCTCTATCCATTCATTGACCAACCAGGACTGGGATTGCGGAGAGATGACCAATATTTCACTTGCGTCCAATAGAACGGCCGCCCAAGGTCGTTGGTTTAATTTTTCTTCTACCTGCTCCCACACCCGTTTAAACTCATAATCAGAAACAAACCCCGGGAAGGTAATCCCTAGTATGCTTCCAGCTCCTAAAGTTTGAAAGGTCAGGTCTCCTGCTACTTTGTGAATTGGGGTCATGGCTGATGGTTGGCTTACTCATATTAACCCTACAGAGACTTTTGGGTTTCACTTATATTTCAAAAAAATATTGAAATATTTAATTTTTTCAGAAAATCACTATGTCCACGATCCTAGGCCACTTTTTGCCTCGGCGCTAAATTGTCCCTTGCACTACAACCGAAAGGAAACCAAACGTAAGAGGAGGATACTATCCTTCTATTTCCCTCTTACCTTCGCAACATGAAAATAGCATTGATCGGTTATGGCCGCATGGGACAGGCCATTGAAGCCCTGGCTTTGGAAAGAGGCCATTCTATAGTAGCTCGGATAAGCGATGAAAACCCCGAAGAGGTGACCAATCTAGCTTCGGTGGGGGCAGAAGTTGCCATTGAATTTACGCAACCTACCGCGGCTGTAGCCAACCTCACTTCTTGTATGGAACAGGGCGTTCCTGTAGTAAGCGGAACCACAGGATGGTTAGATCGATGGAGTGAGGTGGCGGAAGCCTGCCAAACGCATAACGGTACCTTCTTATATGCCTCCAACTTCAGTATTGGAGTCAATCTTTTCTTTAAAGTGAATAGCTTTCTGGCGCGATTAATGAATCCTCAAGCGCAATATGACGTCGCCATTGAGGAGGTACACCATACCGGCAAAAAAGACGCCCCTAGCGGCACGGCTATTACTTTGGCCCAAGGCATTGTGGAAGAGGTAGAGCGAAAAACCCGGTGGGCCCACCCTCCAGAAAGTAGTCCCGAGGCCATATCTATCACAGATATCCGTCAGGACCCCGCGCCAGGAACTCATAAAATCACGTACCAATCAGAAATTGATACCATTACCATCGAACACGAGGCACATTCCCGACAAGGATTTGCAGTGGGGGCATTATTGGCTGCCGAATGGCTGCCTGGTCAGACCGGAATAAAAACCATGGACGATTTCCTTAAATTGGGTTAATCGCCTGATTTGCAGAATCTTTCATCGAATAATCGCATCATTGCGTAGGTTTTTAAAGGTGATATTGCCATATTTGGTATATATATTTTTTACACCTTATCGCATGCAATCACGTTTATTCATCATCATTGGGGCATTTGCTTTTGCTCTTACTTTTTTCGCAAGCCAAACTACTCACGCAAACATCTTTCCCTCCAGCCTGGTATTGCAGGACACCCTGACGGAGGATACCCGGATCGACTCCATTGTGATCGATCGTAACTGGCGAACCCGGGACAAAATCATTCTGCGGGAACTCACCTTCCAGCCAGGAGACATGGTGACACCGCAGATGATGAAAGAGAGCATCGACCGGGTATGGAATGTGGGCAATTTTGCTACCGTGGAGTGGACATTGGATGACACCACCGTATCAGGTAAAAACATCATGAGGCTCACGGCTCGTGATGCATTTACCATCATCCCCTTGTTTGCCTTCAACGGCTCTGATCAAGACTTCACCCTTGATGTCGGCATCATTGACGGTAACCTTTTTGGCCGCAATATCCGTGGCCGCTTCGGCTACCGATTTGCCACCTTTGAAAGAAAATGGGATATAGGGTTAGGCATTCCTCGTCAGCTATTGTACCGAAACATGACGTTGGATTTCAATGTAAAACAGGGTACCCAAACCAACTTTCTCTTTGCGGATCGCAAGCGCGATCAAGGCATCGCCTATGATGTCATTGAGGCCTCCGTTAACATTGGCAATCCCTGGCACGAGGACTACCGCTATACTTTCAGTCCTAACCTGAACATAGTATATCGAGCGCACGATATATATAATATTCGTTTGGACTCGGGGATTACTCCTTTGGCTGAACAAGAATATAACGCCCGTTTCTTACGATTCCGGATCGACGAAAATATTGGCTTGGTCAACCGCAAGCGTCACCAAGAAGACCGGTGGGCAGTCAATCTTGCCTACGGCTTGGGTGTGGGTCTTAACGACCAATCTCCCATGTACCACGCCGTGGTAATTTCCGGTGAAGCACACAAACTATTTAACCCCATTGTACAGCTAAGCGTAGAAGGCCGGGCCGGTTATACCAGCAATGA
>DMST01000425.1:28284-32125 GCA_003454975.1 Cytophagales bacterium
GTGGCTGGTTTTACCGGGGTGCCGGTGATGTGCGCAGTATTACCACGGGCGAAATTGGTGGTAAGGCCTACTACACCATGAAGGTGGGCGGTTTTTTCACCTACATCAACCGCAACTGGTTCGCCATGGAGCAGTCTGTTTTCTTCCATTTTGGCCAAGGAGCCCAAACCGTAAGCGGGCTATTTCAAGAGGCACCTCTCTTTGCTGTAGGCACCGGCGTGCGCCTAATGACGCCTATGGTGCCCTGGTTCTATTTCCAATTTGACGTGGCCTACTCTGGCCCCAATAGCAACTGGTACTTCATTCAGTGGTAGCTCAAGATAACTATGTCTAGAATGCTGACCGTAAGGGTCCGTTTTGTCAGAAAGACCAGGTACATTCCGTGCTAGCAACGGAAGATTAGCCATGCCAACTGGGTAGATTGATTCAGTCAAAATTCTAAAACTCCACTTTCAACATTTGGTAAATTGGTAGGCTAGTGTGTAGTCTTACTGTATGATTTCCAATCTATTATGGGTGGGTGTGGGCGGCGCCGTAGGTAGCATGGGCCGTTACCTCATAGGCGTGTACGCACAGCGGTGGTGGCCGGGGCTGTTTCCCTGGGGCACCCTCATTGCTAATGTCCTGGGTGCACTCCTCATCGGCCTATTCTTCGGGCTCTTCTCTAGGCAGCTGCTAAGTGACAGCCAAAAGCTCCTCCTAATGACAGGCTTCTGCGGTGGATTTACCACCTTCAGCACGTTTGCTCATGAGAACCTTACTCTCTACCAGAAAGGCGAATACGGCACTCTTACCATCTATCTTGCCGTCAGTATTTTGGCAGGCATTGGAGCGGTTGCTCTCGGGCTTAGCCTCAGCAGAAATTAAACTTCCAGGCTCTTGCCATACAGTTTGTTGGCTCCCCGTCACCCCCCTTATTCCTTTGTCTCGGGCACCAATCCCAAGGCATCCAGTATATTCTGCTTGGCATCTTCTGCGAAGATATACCGCTCTTCCAGATCGCTAACTTGGGTTTCGGAAATTCCGCTGCGCAACAGGGTATTTCTAAAGAAGGCATAATCGGTGGCCTCCGTGGGTTCACTAGCTATGATGGTGCGCAACCACTCCCAAATAGCCTCTAGGCCAATCTCTCGTTCGATCGCCGAGAGCAACAAGGGTACGTAGCGGTACCGGTAGGTGCCGTTGATTTGGCCCTCTTGGGTAACTTGATGGAGGGGGATAAATTCTGGCTCAGCGATCACATTAGCATACCACTGTAACCGACGCTCATATTCCCTATCAGCGTCCATAAGATCACGGCAAGCCAGCAAGGACAGATAATCATTGAACCCTTCCAGAAAAGCCCAACGAAGGGTGCCTGAGGGTGACCATACGTTGCCAAAATAATAGTGAGCTGCTTCGTGGTAGGTACTGGCCAAGGAAGAAGGACGAACCCCACGGCTACCCACTCTCTGAAACAAGGAGGCGTGGGTATACTCATGACCTACGGTCACAATAGACGGATAGGTATTGAACTGCCAAGCGTTTTTCTTTGACGTTGGCGTTGCCTGAATTAAAACGAGTTCTTTTCCATACGGTCGCTGTAGTGCACGGGCATAGTAATCCTTCACGGTATCTATCTGGGCCCTTAGCAATTCCTCCTGTAGGGTAGTGAGTGGTGAATTGAGATAGTAGACATCGCCCGATTGGCTGAATTCATAGTCCCCTAAGAACAGCATTAACTGATACGGTGTGGTGGCTAGAAAAGATCCCGATGAAGCGGCCACCGGGGGGGATCCATTGATAAACAATGCAGAACAATCCTCACAGATAATCTCTAGTTCGTAGGCAAACTCTTTGATCACCAATCCAGTCTTCAGGTCTATCACCACCGGGTGCCATTCGGTTTGTTCAGTGGCCCGCAGCGAATAGTCATTGAACGCTAGCCTGCCTTTGTAATCACTAAACTTCCCGATAATTCCGTACTTCAACGGTTCTCTTAAGCGGTAAGACGCTCGAAACTGTCGAGGGTGCTCGGTGGTCAGTAACGTATAAGCTTGGCCTTCATAGTTACTCTGCTCTTCGTCTTTTTCCACTCCAATTATGGATCCCTGCTCATTCAGGAAATCCGGTCGGCGAAAGACGCGATTGAGACGAATGGCGTATTGATCCGGTAGATTTGTATAGGTGAGATCACAAGCGATGGATTTCTTTTTGATTGAAACCTCAATAGTACCTTTTATGGACGGAACCTGTCCGTAGCCAGCAGATATGGGGATTCCGAAAAGGAGAAGCAGAAAGCAAATTCGGAACATAGCAGGAACGATCAACTTTCCGCCAAGGTATCCGAAATATCCATACGGTAGGCCTTCCAGGCAGGATAAATGGCCGAAACCACACCGAGAGTGATGGATAATGCTGCCAATAACACTTCAGTACTTCCCAACCAATAGGTACCCGATAGTCCAAGCCGTTCGGCAGCCTCATTGGTGTAGGCCATCCCACCTACCAAACTATGGCCTAATAGTAACCCGAGCAGTGCCCCGAGCAGAGTGATCCATAAGCTCTCCAGAATTACTAACAGAAATACCTTACCCCGGGTAGCACCCATGGCCCGCATCATGGCCAGGTCGTATTGGCGTTCTTTCAAGGCATTAAAAAGCGAAAGGAATATGCTGAGAGCCGCTACTACCAGCACCAAAACCGCAAAAGCCTGAAGGATGTCTACTCCTACCCCGAGCCGTTCAAAGAGCCTGGCAGACTCATAGGCAGGGCTTGCAGCCATCATATTTGTATTGATATTAATGAGTCTGGGCAACTGCACGGCTGCCAAGGGCGAAGCATATTTGATTAGCAAGCTCGTGATCTGTAGGCTATCTCCCTTAGGTAGGCCGGTGGTAACCGCCGGAGCATTGTCTGGCATGTGGATTTGATCGTGGCTTACCCAGAAGGATTCTACGCTCGTCAGTATTAGGTCATCTAGCACGGTGTAGGTGGGCTCTAGTATACCCACTACCGTGAAGGCATGCTCGTCGTGCGCCTCCACCCCAGCGGCAAAACCGTGGTCACTGATCAGCTCATCCCCTAGAGTAATTCCTAGTTTTTCCGCCACCCGGCTACCCAGTGTTACCTCCATAACCTGAGTCCAAAGCTTCCCTTCATCCAATTCTGCATTATAGTGCGCAGGATAGGCATGGTTGGTTCCTACCAGCCGATACCCTTGATAACTGTCACCGATGGCCATGGGGATGGCCTCTTTCACCAACGGATGCCCTGAGACAGCGGTAGCTTCGGCCAAGTCGATATTTCCTGTGGGAAACTCAACCTGAAATACACTACACAGGATGGCTTGCAAAGGACTTCCCTTAGCACTAACTACCATCCCGATGCCATCAGCATTGGCACTGAGGCGAGCCTTCATCTGCTCATTGATGCTAAGCAAAGAAACCATCAAACTCAGGCCAAGCATGAGCAGTAACATGCTAAGAGCTACATGCAAAGGGCGACTACGGAAATAAAGAAAGCTAAGACGGATGAGTTTCATAGCAAGGTGTAGGTAGTGGAAAAATGTTCCTTTACACGCTGGTCATGGGTGGCCATGATCAGTGTAGCATGATGGGTTTGGGCGGTGTTGAGGAGTAAGTTGACCACCCGATCACAATTGACATCGTCTAAGCTAGCGGTAGGTTCATCCGCCAATATCACTTGTGGGCGATTGACTAAGGCTCGCGCCAAAGCTCCCCGCTGCGCTTCACCGCCACTGAGTTGATGAATTCGGCGTGTAGCTTTGTCTGCCACCCCAAGCTCGTCCAATAGGCCCTTGGCAAAGGCGCTATCCCAAGGCAAGTCAGCCATCTCGGCC
>DMST01000425.1:32191-46595 GCA_003454975.1 Cytophagales bacterium
AGCCATCTCGGCCGCCAATCGGAGATTCTCGAGAACACTAAGAGCCCTGATAAGGTGCGGTTGTTGGAACACTAACCCAATAGTTCGGCCACGAAACCGGTCCCTTTGACTAGGTGCCAAGGTGTTGAGCTCGGTTTCACCGTACTGTATGGTACCCTGGGTGGGTTGGCGCAGGCCACCTAACAGATGCAACCAAGTGGTTTTGCCACTACCTGATGCCCCTAGGAGAAGCGAATGCTTCTCCTTATCAATATCCAAGGAGGGAAACCGAAGGGAATGGGTACCAGAATAGGAAAATTCAAGAGCCGTTGTTTGAAGCATATAGGCCTAAAAATGCAGAAAAGAGAGAAGTCGATGAGGCATATTTCTTTAATCGGTAGATAGACCCTACGGCCATAAAAAAAGCCCCAAAAAGGGGCTTCCATATATATTTTGTAATGCTTTGTCTCTTACGAATCAATCGCCATCCGACTTAGGATTGATCAGGCTCCTAAGATAGCTCCAGAAGTTACCTCCACCATGGATAGCTTGCATTTCAGTGTTAGATAAACCTTGCTCGAAATTCTTGATTGACTTTTTCATAACGTGATAAATATAGGGGGCGAAGCCTGTGCTTATTGTTGATTGACATTTAAATGTACGCAGGTTTCGACGGTCTAGATACGACCGAAAAGGATCACGCCTTGGAACATCAAAAAAGACATGTAAGAAACAAACGGTAAATTGAAAAAATGCGATAACTCACCGCTTTCAGGGAAAAGCCCTTTTAGGGAGAATCGGGCTTTGAATCGGTATCCACAAAATCTTTAAACTTTTTTGTGTCGATATTCATCAATGAGTTGGTTTTCTTACGCATGTTAGTAAATGTGGCCTCTAGCCCATCCAAATACTTCAGCAATTCCGGGTCATGTATCTCGTCGCGCTTCAATTTAATGAGCTCCAACCAACCCTTGGCCCGACTTACCTCGGCCATAAAGGCATCATGCGAAATCTTGTAAATCAGATTCTCCAATTCCTTGTTCTTGCGCAGAGTACGGATAAGTAGTCGATGGTCGGTACTGTCTACCCGAAGGAACATGATTCTGCCCAAAAACACCGTAAAGATCAACACCAGAAAGAATAGGAACAGGGTGATTACCCATCCGATTTCGAATTTACCCGTGGCCGCACTTAAACCAGATATCATCTGCAAAAAGAAAATCAGAGCAAATACCCCCATCACAGATTTGGTGAACCGGTTGGTACGGGAAGGCCAAGCAATAAAAGAGGCCAAGGTGAGAAGGGCAAAGGCCACGTATCGGCCTACGAAAGCCACATAGGAGTTAACGGATTTAAAGCCAGGGATAGGCGACTCCGTTAATCCACGATTGGTCTCATAGTCACTGAACAGGTTGTGTGAAACCGTGGCAATAAATGCCAGAACCACCAGAATGACCGCCAACACATCCTTGTAGGTGTTGTAGGCCTCTACTACTTTATAATACCACGGGCGCTTACGGGTTCGGCGGATACGGTTCATGGATTTTTGCGAAAAAATCAGCTGATGCTTGAGAGTATCGGAAAATAATACCTTGACCTTGTTAAAAACGATTCTGAAAACAACTGTGCCCTAAAATATGAGTTTTTGTACATAGCCCCTAAAAAAAGTTATTTTCTTGGGGAATGGTACGGATATCTTACACTATTCTGTGCCAGCAATTGATTTTCCTGGAGCAATATGCAAATAGAAACAGTTGTAATATCCTGTGAACATGGAGGTTATGAGATTCCTCCCCACTTAGTAAATCTTTTTGCTGAGCGCACCTCCATTCTCACCACCCACCTGGGGTGGGACCCTGGGGCTCTAGACATGGCGCAGAAAGCTGCGAAGGAATTAGTTGCTCCACTGATTTACCAAACAGTTTGCCGGTTGGTAGTAGAATGCAATCGCACCCTACAGCACCCACAACTTTGGTCTAGCATCACCCAATCCCTCTCTAAAAAGGAAAAACAGCACCTGCTAGACACCATCTATTTACCTTACCGGGACGCCCTGCATAGTGCTTTGCAAAAGAAAATGAAGGAATATGGCCAAGCCATTCATTTCTCTTCTCATACTATGGCACACAAGGTAGCAGGCCAAGTCCGTGAGATGGACGTTGCCCTTCTTTTCGACCCCAGCAGAAATGAGGAAGTTGCTCTGGTGGAGGCTTGGGCCCAGGAGATCAACACTCTGGATAGTTCTCTGAAAGTGGCCTTCAACGAGCCCTTCCAAGGATATAATGATGGCCAGGTGGTTTGGCTACGCAGGATGTACGGACAAGAGCTGTACGTGGGTATAGAGCTGGAACTGAACCAGCGCTGGGTGGGAACTGACGGATGGAAGCATCTCCAAAATACCGTGTTAGCGGCATTCCGAAAAGCAGTAGCAAGTTCATAGGCGGTTTAGCCTACCTTTGGAATATGAAAATAGCCTTACCGTCGGCTTTTGAAGCCCAAATGCAAAAGCAGCTAGGTACCTCCTATGGTGATTTCGCTGCCGCTTTGGCTCAACCCACACCCACCAGTATCCGACGTAATCCGCACAAGCTTCCGGTTGCTCCTACCCTACCCGAGGTAACCTGGAATAAGCAAGGACACTACCTACCGGAACGGCCCTTCTTCACGGGTGACCCCTGGCTTCACGGCGGCGCATACTACGTACAAGAGGCTAGCAGCATGTCCATCGCGCTACCCTTACAGCAGCATCTGAATCTAAGCCAACCTCTACGGGTACTTGATCTTTGCGGAGCACCTGGGGGTAAGGCCACCTCTCTGCTAAGTGCATTATCTCCTGAGAGTCTACTGGTTACCAACGAAGTGGTGAAAGCCCGGGCTCAGGTACTGGTGGAAAATATAGTAAAATGGGGGTACTCCAACAGTGTGGTCACTCAAAACGACCCTAGCCATTTCCAGGCTCTCCCTGAGTTCTTTGATGCCATTGTGGTGGATGCTCCCTGCTCTGGCGAAGGGCTCTTCAGGCGAGATGCTGCTGCCCGAGAAGAATGGAGCGAAGAGCATGTAGGCCTATGCAGTGACCGCCAACGGCGGATCCTATCCGACGTTTGGCCGGCTTTGAAACCTGGTGGCTTGTTAGTTTACAGTACCTGCACGTATAATCTGGAAGAGAACGAAAATAACTTGGCCTGGGCCCAGGTAGAATTGGGAGCCGAATCATTGCCCATCACTTTTCCTGAAGGGATGGACGTAACTCCCTCCTTACAATACGGGGTAGAGGGGTACCACTTTTACCCTCACCAAATCCAAGGCGAGGGGTTCTTTTTATCCGTTCTCAGGAAGCCGGGCAGTCACTCACCATCAGCTGCTGGTAAGTTGAAAAAGCCCAAGCTAGTACTGGCTAAGCGCGAAGACCAAGGATTGCTAAAAGATTGGTTGGACGAAAGGCACACATGGGATGGCTTTTGGCAAGGAGACACTTTGGTGGGAATACCTGCCCCCCTGCTCCCGGCACTGGATCAGCTAGCTAGAAAGCTATACATCCTGCATGCAGGCACCCCAATGGCAGAACGCACCAAAAAGAAACCCAATCCCACCTTTCAGTTAGGCTTATCTGCGGCCATAAGAGCAGAAGCATTCCCGCTACATGAACTATCTTATTCGGAGGCACTTTCTTACCTACAAAAGAATGATCTCTTGCCAGAGGGCGTAGGCACCGGATGGGTACGAGTAGGCTATCAAGGGCAAAGCCTGGGCTGGCTAAAGGCGATGCCCAACCGAGCAAACAACTACTGGCCTACCCCCTGGCGGATTCGGCAAGCACCGAAAGAAGAGCAAAAGTGGTCCTTAGCCCACTTCTGCTCTCCATCTACCTGACTAGTCTTTGGGCGGTACCCGGTAAATGGTGATTTCCACGCGCCTATTGTTTGCACGACCTTCTCGGGTACTATTGTCATCCAGAGGTTGCTGCTCTCCAAAACCACGAATACGGATCCGTCGTCGGGATATGCCCTGTTGGGCCAAATACCATCCTACAGACAGAGCCCGCTCTCGCGAGAGAGACCGGTTCAGCTCTTCGTCTCCTACATCGTCAGTATGGCCAGAGATATCAATCAGCCAATCCGGGTTATCTACCAGCGATTCCACAAGTGAGTCCAGGTATTGGGTAGCCAAGGTATCCAGTTCGGCCTCATTGCTGGGGAAATGAAAATGCTTCACTATGTTCTCCAAAACCACCGTGTCGGGCTCAGGCAATTCCAATTCTTGCTCAATCAGCCCAATCTCTACTTCTCCTTGCGGTGTTTCAGGGTCGGTACCTACGGAATCGGGGGTGGCTTCCGGCCGAGGCCTACGCACCGGCACTGTACCTCCTCGACCCCGCCGGGGTTTCCGGTACCTGGGGCGACGTCGCTTGATCTTCATCCAGCGGGGCCAACGTACATTCAGCTGAGGCCACCGGATATTGAGGTTGGGCCATTTAATGTTGATAGACGGCCAATTGAAATTCAATCTCCGCGGTTCACGCGTGCCCTCATCCTCCTCTTCAGGAGTGGAGAATCGGTACCACCACCAGCCATCACCTTTGGGTAACTCATACCGAATGGCAAGCTCATGTGCACCCGTATGGTGCAAGCCTGTTCCGCTAGAGGCCACCGCAAAATCATACGTATAGCCTAGGGTGAAAGCATCTTTCCGGATGCTGGCTCCTACAATACCCGCCTCTCGCCACCGGTATCGGGTATTTACCCATAGCTCTGCAGGGTTCGTCAAATCCCCCAAATTGTAGCCCCAGCCAACACCAAAGGTGGTGCTTGTGAGATCTCCATTGGTCTGGAACAGAAAATCTGGGCGGATGCGAAAGGCTTCTTTCTGAAATACAGTAGCGGCCCCTTGAGCCACCCAAGTGGAAGGACGGCGAGAAGCATCGTCTAAAAAGCTGAGCGGGGGTTCGTTGAAATCGTACAACGCCAAGGCAAAGTAATGCCTGGGGGTAAGACTGGATTGGTCTACCCAATTCATAGTGAGGCCTGCGGCGTAGCTCAGGTAACGATGCTGCAAATCGCCAAATTCTTCACCATTACCGATATCCGGATTGTAGCCTCGCTCGGGCAAATACTGCGAACCGGTGGTGAGATTGTTTAGTATGACATCTTCCTGGTGGTAGTTGGCCTGGAAACCCGCCGCCAATAGCAAACTCCTAGACACAGGCACTCCCACACTAAGCCCTCCACTTATTTCCTGACGTTCGAAAATGCCCGAAGGCCGCTCCCCATCTTGCATAAATGCACCGGAAACAGCAACGATGGGCAAGCCAGGAGTTGAAATGAGTGGGTAACTGCCAGAAGCACGTGCGGTGTGAAAACCAGTAATAGCAGCGGTAGCATTGTAGCGGTATTGTACCCCTGCGCGCTGAGTAGGCAAAGCGGCTCCCCAAGCGGGGTTAGTACGCATGGGGGTAAAGGACTCATTGGAGTACTGTAGTAGCTGGGCATGGCCAACGGAAGGGAGCCCTAGCAGACTCCCCATTACCGTTGTGATTAGTATGTATAACAGAGACCTTCTCATCGGATAATCCGCACCACACCCGTGGTTTTGCCTTCGTACGTCAACTCATCTCCATCAATATAGGCACCCCGTAGCACCCATGTATACGTATCAGGCGGTAAAAGTGCTCCTTGGTAAGTTCCATCCCAGCCTTGCCCAATCAATTCTCCTACATCCTCGGAGGCAAATACCACCCGGCCATCTCGGTCAAAAATTTGCACCGCGGCGCTTTCGATACCCGTGCCGAAGATGAGAAACCGATCATTGGCACCATCACCATTGGGGGTAAATAGCTCCGGCACGAACAAGGGGCCCTTTACTTGCACCTCCACTTGGCCAGAAGTGGTACATCCCAAGGAGTCGGTAAGGGTAGCCGTATAAATGGTAGTAGTTTTAGGAGCCGCACTCGGTGCTGAGCCTGTAGTATCACTAAGAGTTTCAGCTGGTGACCAGACAAAAACACCCTGTCCTTCGGCCTGCAACCGTGTAGACTCTCCGGCCCATATTACTTCGTCAGAAGGCATGGTAATGTCTGGCTTAGTAAAGTTGACCTCGACCGTATCCTTAAAGGGACAGGCGGCTTCCGGGGTTTGCCCTTCTACCCGCACCACCACAGTTTCTACCTGCGTCCGCACCAAGCTGTGCGTATTAGTAGCCGCTTGCGAGATCTGTACGTCATCTTCGTACCAAACTCCGGTCAAAGTATCTGGCAACAATAGCGTAGCCAGTTCCCCTACACACACCGTTTGGTCAGGCCCCAGAAATCCTGATTCTGGAATAGGTTCAATTTTCACTTCCACCGAATAGTTGACGATACAACCTTCAGCATCTTCCCCCGTGCCCAGGTACCAACCCGGTTCATGGGCTACAAAACTGATAGAACTGCCCGTACCGAGTACCTGCTCATCTGAGTCCAGCCATTCTAGCGTAGCTCCTGCAAAAGGACTGGTCAGAGTAACCGTATCGCCTTTACACACCGTCTCAACCCCTTCAGCCAACTCGAAACACAAGGGTCCGGCACCGTCACACATCTCCCCTATGCTGCAACGGTAAGACCAAAAGGCATTGTCGATAGGCTGCATAACCCAGTAATACTTGCCGCCATCTAAATCAGCAACCGGATACTGCGTAGCATATCCTACTCGACCAGGGCCAGAGACCATGCGCCCTCCATCGCCACCAAAGTCACCAGCAATCCAAAAACCATCATTGTCCCATATTCTCATATCAAAGGTGACCCCAGCCGGAGGCGTACGGTCATCTTCTGCCTGCCCCCACGAGAAAGTAGTTACTCCGAAGAACGTGTTCACCGAAAAGTCAGGATTGACACCAGGGCCCACATTTTTCTCCCGCAACGAATCCGTGCGAATGGAATCTCCCAACCATTCCAGCTGCCCTTGGTCATCCCAGTGCCCCAAAGCAAAGCCATTGGGCAACAGAACCTGCCCCAGCGTATCACCAAAGCCATCGGTGGCTCCATTCGGCTTTTGATAGTACACCAAGGTGATGGCCGAATCACCCACGTACCCAGAGGTAATCAAATCAGTAGTGCCATCACCATCCAAATCTGCCAGGTAGGCATGTAGGCTCTCCAATTCCTGAGGGCGGAAGTCCACCAAGGTAACCTCCCCGAGTACTCCTTGATTGTTTAGGTACAGTGCGGTCCTGTTTCCTTCCAGATTGGGCGCGTCACCTTGCCAATATAAGTCCACATAACCGTCATGATTGTAATCCCCCCAGGCTACTCCTGCCAAACCCACTGAGGGCAAGGTCAAGAGTGAATCCTTATATTCTTTCTTTTCGAGGTCCCACGAGAAGGAATACCATACCAACGTACCTTCCAGATCACCGAGTACTACTACTTCTTCCCATCCGTCCTTATCCAAATCCTGGAACCAAACCTGCTGGGGAATCCCATGGATAGTATCCTGTTGATCAAGGGTTGAGTCCAGATCAACCATCGCCCAACCCTGATCCGTTTCCAGCATCCACCAAAGCCCTTCGGCCCCATCCGCATGCTCTCCTAGCACCACTATATCTTTCTGCCCATTGTGGTCCACATCTATTACGGTGGGGGTACCAGAAACGGGCCACTGGGCATCAAAAGGCACATCCCAGTCTCCTCCCAGATCAAGCCATACGCGCGTGAAGGGCACATCCCCACTTAAGTATCCGGTCTGGATCAGGTCCTGCCATACATCGTTGTTCACATCGCCCACGGCCCATTGGTACCGGTCCCCTACTAGCAGGGGGACCGAGTCTATTTGCCGGACTCCGCTAGAATCTAAATACACAGAGTAAATGTATCCGGGATCATCTCCTTCAGGAATTACCACCAGATCCTGAATACCGTCTTCGTCACGGTCTACCCAGAAGGCAGTGCCAATGGGTTGGTGAATGCCCAAACTGTCAGTAACAGCAGTCCAATTTTGGGCCAGTAAGGTAGTCGGGGCCAGCCATAGCAAGGCCAGGGTTAACCGAAGCAACCAATTTTTTGTAGCATACATGGTAATGTCTTTTTTAGGTTGGGTGAGGCGTTACTTTTCCTCCGAAGAGGAAGTGAGAATTCGAAAAGTAATCGGAATCGTTAATCGACTTACTACTGGTGTCTCCCCCATGCGAGCAGGTTTCCAATCGGGCATATTACGAATAACCCGAGTGGCTTCATGGTCCAAAAGCGGGTGCAAAGATTCGGCTACCCGCACCTTCTGTGGTCGCCCTAGCGTATCAATCTGAAACGCAACCCACACAATTCCTTGCACACTATCGGGCAGTGCTTCTGTAGGGTATTGAGTCTCCTTGCGTAGAAATTCATACAAAGCCGGAAAACCATCCCAAGGTTCAGCTTCCGTCAGTACACGTGGGGCCGGACTGAAACTCCCTTCTTCAAAAGACATCGGGATTTCTTCCTCCTCAGGTTCTGGAACAGGGGTCTCTACCTCTGTGGTGGTAGTTGGCTCCTCCGGGCCCTCGGCATTAGGCACTGAATTCGGCTTTATCGCAATAGGCTCTTCTTCGACGAGCGGCTCCGGTGTAGCAGGCACGGGTTCTTCTAGCGACCATACTACTGCCATTTCGTTCTCCAGATCAATCGGACTTTCCGGTTCTACTGACGTCATGGGCCCAAAAGCTACCCAAGCCAAAGCGGCCATTCCGAGGGTGCCTCCACCTATTCCGGCCCATTTCCAGCGCTGCAATCGCAACGCAGCCTTATGCCCCTGCAGCACCTGCCCAAAATCTTGGTACGCCGCTGCATCCTCTGCCGTAATCGGCGTGTTGTCAATGACGATGTCCAATTTTCTGCTCATGATGCATTTTATTTTCCATCCGCGTACGCATACGCTTCATGATTCTATAAGTTTTTGCTTTCGCATTTGCCTCCGTGATCCCTAGGATGTCACCGATCTCCTTAAAGGGTCTATTCTCAAAAAAGCGTAGGTCAATGAGTGTAACCTCTGCATCAGACAAACCAGTGAGGGTATCGCGGAGCGTTTCTAGCATCAGTTCACGGTCCGAGGTATCATCCAACGTCTCCTGTAGTTGTTCTAACCCGGCATCCTCCAGCGTTAAAAACCGGGTCCGCTTATTTTGGCGGAAGTACTGGTTCACTTCGTTAATGGCGATCCGGAATAGCCACGCTGAAAAAGGCAGCCCGCGGTGCTGGTACTTTTTCAACTTGCTTAAGGCCTTGATGAACACCTGAGAAGTTAGGTCTCCGGCTTGCTCTTCATCACGCACCTTGTGGTAGATGTACCGGTAGATTTCCGGATGATAACGACGATACAATACCTCGAAGCGACGCGGGTCGCTTTTGGCCTGGTCTATAAGCCGGGCCTCGGTACTGATCTCACTATCACTTATGCGAGTAAACTCCACGGTGTAAGCGATTTGAATTCTCGGTTCTTTTTTCGATTCTCACTCTCATAATTCCAGCTCCACAGAAAGGAACACCTCAAAAAATATTTTTTTCAGGCCCAACTACACCCTTACTACAAATGGGATACAAATAGGTAAAACCTTTATTTAACCAAGATCTGCATTAGTTTCTATAAAGCAGACTTCAGCTAAGCAGAATTCCTCTTTATCTTTGGGAAGAGGGCTTGGGTTTTGAGTCAAGAATCAACCACGAAGGGTTTCACCTAAAAACTGGGTACGTCTTGAGAGTGAAAGTATTATTGGGGATCGTTTTTATATTATTCTTTACTACATGGGTTGGGGCTACCCCTATCACCTTAGATAGCCAGACACTTGCTCTGGCCCAAATGCCCCAAGATAGCCTGGAAGATTTAGTGTACACCACGGAGGGCATTCATAAGGTAGACGTACTCAATGCACTTAGTTGGAAGATAAAGTTCTCCAATCCTAACCGTAGCTACCGGTTGGCTAAGCAAGCACGGGATTTTGCAGAATCACTGAATTACCCCATGGGGGTCGCTTTTGCCAACAAACACATGGGGCTTGCACGGACCAACCAGGGGCGATACCGTGAAGCACTTTCCCTTGTTTTTGAAGAAATTGAAATGCGCAAAGCCTTGCAGGACACCATGGGCATTGCCATTGCCAACAATAATATTGGATACATCCTTCGCCAGCAAAAGAACTATGACCTGGCCTTGGAGTATTTCAGAAGGTCATTGGAGTTAACTGCTGAGAAGGTGTACTTACCTAGCCTTAGAGCACTTACTCTCAATAGTGTAGGGCATATTTACCGAATACAGGGCTCATATGAGCTGTCTGAAAAGGCCCACCTGGAGTCACTTGCTGTGTTAGACGAGGGCCAAGAATTAGGGAAGTTTGCCCGTGCTACCACACTGAACAATCTGGGGAAATTGTACCTGGAACAAAATCAGTATGGACGAGCACTACTGTATTTTTTCGAGACACTAGAGCTTGAAGAGCAGCTCAACAACCCCTTGCGCCAATCTCAATCAATTAACAATATCTCTTTGGCTTATTTGGGAAACAACAAGTTGGACTCCGCACAATTTTATGCGGAGAAAGGCATGGTGATCGCCCGTACCATCGATAACAAAGCTCCCCTGCGGGATCTGGAGCATACCTGCGCCCTGATTTACAAGGCTATGGGAAATTTTGAAATGGCTTATCTACATGAGTCCCGCTACGCCAATCTCAACGATAGCCTACTGATGGCTGAAAAAGAAACGGAAATCTCAACCCTGGAAAACCGTTTTTTATCTACGCAGAAACAAAATGAAATTGACCTGCTAAATGAGCGGCAAGCGGCCCAAGATGCAGAATTACGAAAAGTACGCCTCACCAATTATGGAATCATTGGGCTCGCTCTATTCATTTTTGTAATTGCTGGCTTATTGTATTTGAACAACCGCCTGAAACGGAGGGCAAACCTGATTCTACTGGCGCAAAAGAACGAGGTAAGAAAACAGCGCGATGAACTAGAGCAGTCCAACTTGCACCTCAACAAGGTGAACCATGAGATGGATTCGTTCATGTACCGGGTGTCTCACGATTTACGCTCCCCCCTCACCTCAGTCATGGGGCTCATCTCCCTGGCTAGTCAAGAACAAGACACCACCAAGCGAGATCAGTATTTACAACTCATGCAGAAGAGTTTGAAAAAACTGGATGGGTTTATTCAAGACATCATTGATGTGACTCGCAACAACCGCCAGGACGTCAAGTATGTAGAGATCAACCTAAAGGCCATGGTAAAGGAGTACTTCGACCAATACAAGTACCACGATGGCCGCACCGACATTGTCTGTGAGTACGAAAGCAAAGGCCTTGCAAACCTTATCAATGATGAATACCGGCTTGGAATTATTCTAAGTAATTTGATAAGCAATGCCATCCGATATAGTACCGAATACCGCGAAGACGCGGTAGTGAAAGTAAGTACCCAAATAGATGAAGAGCGTGCGCTCATTCAAGTGCGAGACAATGGCCCCGGCATTACGGAAGAGCATCAGGCAAAAATCTTCGATATGTTTTTCCGAGGAGAAAACGTAACGGGAGGCTCAGGACTGGGGCTGTATATTGTGAAAGAGACGGTTGAAAAAATAGGAGGCAATATCCGCGTGGCCTCCGAAGTGCGTCATGGCGCCACCTTCACTTTGGAGTTGCCTAATCAAAAACTAGGCACAGAAAAACAGTCCCCTTCCATTGGTCTGGAACAGGTACTGAATGCCTGAAGCCGTCGGAATTATTATTTCCTTCACTTACAGTAGGGTTAGCTAGGAGAAATATGCCCGGAAACGGGAATTTTTTAGAACTTTTGGTCCTTAATCATCCAAAAACCAACAGTACTTTCCTATGCGACGCGCAACCCCTGTAGTTTTAGTCATTGTATTGGTAGCAGTAGTAGCTATCATATTTTTGTCTTCTCGGATTTTCTATACCATCCAACCTGGCCATGCGGGCATTCTGTTTCGCCGCTATTCCACGGGTTTGGACTATGAAAAAGTGTACAACGATGGCTTCCATATCATCGCCCCTTGGAACGATGTCATTATTTACGAAATACGTGAGCAAGCTACCGAGGAAGGGGTAGACATCATTGACAAGAATGGCCTATCTATTTCGGTAGATCTTACGGTTCGTTTCAAACCCGTAAACCAACGTTTGGCTTACCTACACAACCGCTTTGGGCCACAGTATCCCAATACGCTGGTGAAGCCCGAAATTCGAGCTACCGTTCGGCAAGTCATGGGACAATACTCGGCCGATGAAATCTATTCTACCAAGCGCTCTGAGGTAGAAGAAAACATCAAGGATAAGTTGATCCAGATCTTGGGTTCAGAGGAAAACAATGTAGAAGTAAACACTTCCCTCATTAGATCGATTAAGTTACCACAACAAATCATTGAGGCGATCGAAAGCAAACAGCGCCAAGAGCAGGAACTCCTTGCCTATCAATTCCGGTTACAGACTGAGAAGCAAGAAGCGGAGCGAAAACGCGTACTAGCAGAGGGTGAGGCGGCCGCCAACCGAATTGTGGAAGAGTCACTAACTGACAGACTTCTTCGCATGCGGGGAATTGAGGCCACCAAGGAACTGGCAGACTCTGAAAATGCCAAGATTATCGTAATTGGTTCAGGAGATGACGGACTACCGATAATCTTGGGAAATAACTAGCCTGAGCCCCCCGAAAACATGGTATTTATGCCTTTGTGTTGTAATTTCGACCCGTCTCGAAAACTACCTTATTTGTAACCATACACCAAAAAATTACCAAACGTAATGTCAAAAACTGCAACGCTGACGGTAGACGGAAATTCCTATGAACTACCCATTATTGAGGGTTCTGAAAATGAGCTGGCTATTAATATCAGCAAGCTGCGCGGAGCCAGCGGCTTGATTACCATTGATCCCGGCTTCAAAAACACTGGTTCTACACGTAGCGGCATTACGTTTTTGAATGGTGAGGAAGGAATTCTACGTTACCGTGGGTATTCCATCGAAGACTTGGCTGAAAAGTCCAGTTTCCTGGAGGTGGCCTATTTGCTAATCTATGGTGCCCTGCCTACCCAAGCAGAGTTTTCCTCTTTCCAAGAGCAAATCACCCACCACACCCTGGTACATGAGGATATCAAAAAGATTTTGGATGGTTTTCCTTCCGAAGCGCACCCTATGGGCGTGATGTCTTCTTTGGTTACAGCACAAACGGCATTTTACCCTGAATCGCTTGACCCCAACCGTTCTTGGGACGCAGTTAACCTGAGCATCATTCGCATCTTGGCCAAGATGCCTACGTTTGCCGCTTGGGCCTACAAAAACGAGATCGGTCATCCGGTAAATTATCCTGACAACCGCCTCAACTATACCGAGAACTTCCTCAAGATGATGTTTGCTTTGCCAGCGGCAGAATATGAAGTAGACCCCATCGTGGCGGACGCTCTGGACAAGCTACTGATTTTGCACGCTGACCATGAGCAAAACTGCTCTACCGCTACTGTTCGGGTAGTGGGTTCTTCTCAAGCGTCTCTGTATGCTTCTTTGTCTGCTGGCATCAATGCCCTATGGGGTCCTTTACACGGGGGCGCCAACCAAGCGGTAATTGAGATGCTAGAGATGATCAAGGCTGACGGTGGCAATATTGAGAAGTACATCGCCAAAGCGAAGGACAAAGATGATCCTTTCCGCCTGATGGGCTTTGGTCACCGGGTGTACAAGAACTTTGATCCTCGTGCACGCATCATCAAGAAGGCCGCCGACGATGTGCTTGGCAAATTGGGTGTGGACGATCCTGTACTAGAAATTGCTAAGAAGATCGAGGAAGTGGCCCTGGAGGATGAGTACTTCGTTCAGCGTAGCCTATACCCTAATGTAGACTTCTACTCTGGTATCATCTACCGTGCTATGGGCATCCCTACTGAGATGTTCACGGTGATGTTTGCTTTGGGCCGTTTGCCAGGCTGGATTGCACAGTGGAAAGAAATGCGGGAGAACGGCGAACCTATCGGCCGTCCTCGTCAGGTGTACACCGGTTCTACTCTGCGCGACTACGTGGATATCAACAATCGCTAGTATCAATAGCTACCTTATAGAAGGCTGCCTCCTCCACGGAGGCGGCCTTTTTTATTTCCTTATTTTTGAGCCGATAACCTTCTTTGATCTTCGATTAGAATTCTATGAACATCCAGGAAGAATTTGAAGAAGCCATAGCCCTCAGCAAAACGCTCACCAAGAACCCAGGCAATGCCATGCTGCAAAAGCTATACGGTTTGTATAAGCAAGCTACCTTGGGAGACTATCCACATGAAAAGCCTGCTGGTTTTGATATGATAGCTATGGCAAAACATGAAGGCTGGAAAACCCAGCAAGGTAAACCTGCACAGGAGGCCATGCGAGAGTATATAGAGATAATAACTCAATTGAAAGCTCAGGAATAACCCTATGCAGCTAT